>CAYOKQ010000001.1:0-11531 GCA_964404595.1 uncultured Methanosarcinales archaeon
AATAAATTCATGCCCTCTTGCATCCCAAAATGTCCTTTGAGCATACCCTGTCTCGCAGGCTCTCCGGTAAAGACAATCAGACGATCAGATACATAATCAATAAACATCAAATCGTGATCAACAACCAGGATTGTTACATCCCGCTCCTGTACCACATTTTTAATAATTTTTGAGACTAACAAGCGTTGTTCTACATCTAAATATGCTGAGGGCTCATCTAATAAAAATAATTGAGCCTCTTGAGACAAGCAATGAGCGATCGCCACCCGTTGCAATTCCCCGCCCGACAATTGGTTCAATTTTCTGGTGAGCAAGGTATCTAACCCTAACGATGCGATCAATTGATGATTATACTTTTGAACTGCCTCATGTAAAAATTCAGCAACTAAAGATTCCGATTCCGTTTCTAAATATTGCGGCTTATAGGCAACTTTAACCTCGGTGGTGATCTCTCCGGCATCAGGCTTGATCAATCCGGCGAGCATTTTGATGAAAGAAGTTTTTCCAATCCCATTTTCACCTAAAATGCCGACAATCTCATTTTTGTATAAAGTTCCTTGTTGGGTCTTTAATTCAAATTGCCCAAGTTGCTTGTGGACATTATTCCACATCACCAAAGGCCGAGGGATAGATTTCTTACTATCCTGCGACTTCTCAAACTTGATGGCATGATCCCGAAAACGAATATTTTCTTCTCGTAAATAGCCTTCCAGAAAGGCATTAATACCTTCACGCGTTGATTTGATGCCAGAGACGATGCCATAAACACCTTCATGCCCGTACATGAGATTTAAAGATTCAGTCATGTAATCGAGAATAATCAGGTCGTGTTCTATTGCCAAAATGGCAGTATTCTCCGAAGAAATGGTTTGAATGAAGTGCGAGACGTGTAGGCGCTGTTTAATATCCAAGTATGAAGTCGGTTCGTCAAACAAATAAAGATTGGCTTTTTTCAAGGCTGCCGCGGCGATAGCCACGCGCTGCAATTCTCCGCCAGAGATGGAAGAGATGTCTGTGTCGAGAAAATTGGCCAACTGTAATTTTTCGGCAACAGCAGGAAGATTTTGGTCCTGGTCAATTTTTTGTAAGAGCTCGCGCACCTTTCCGTGGAATTGCTTGGGAATCAAATCGACTTGCTGGGGCTTATATGAAAAAGTAACCTCATTTTTATGTAACCGTTCAATGAACTTCTGCATTTCCGTGCCTTTGAAATACTGCAGCACTTCCTGGTATTCAACTTCTTTGTTCCATTTTCCAAGATTTGGTTTAACTTGGTTAGCCAGAATCTTGAAAGCAGTAGATTTTCCGATGCCATTTTTTCCCAGCAGGCCGACAACTTTGCCAAATAAAGGGGTTGGCAGAGAGTATAATTCAAAACTATTTTCACCGTAGCGATGGATGGGGGGCTTGGTTAATTTTTCCGGTAAATTAATGATGGTAATGGCACCAAAGGGACAGCGATTAACACAAATACCACACGAAACACAGAGCATTTCATCTATACGTGCCTTTTTGCCAAAGTCCTCTCCTGGATATATACAGTCAGCTCCGCTGCGATTAACCGGACAGAGTTTTGCGCACAAATAGTTCCCACATTCCTGGGGGTGGCATTTTTCTCGGTCGATTACTGCGATACGTTTTCTTACCATTTTAGCCACACATCATTCCATCTCATCGTAAGTTCATCTTCTTCCTCCTCACGTATTGGTTCCCAAGAAAGCCCGTATATAAAAAGACTTTGCAAATACTCGTAAATTTCTTTGGATTTAAAATAATACATCCCATTGGCAGCTTGTTGGAGTTCATAACCAAAAAGTTCTTTAATAATATGTTGTACTTGTAAATAAGTTATTTCCTTTTTTCTTAGGGCTGTTGTATTAATTCTTATCCTATATCCGTTCCGATCTATTCTAAGAAGATCGTGAATTTGAAGAAGTCTGGGATCGACATTTGTGCTGTTCTTTATTTTAACCTCTTTGAAAGTGGCCCCAGTTTGGAGTGTAGATAGGTACTCTATTTGCTTACGTGGATGAGCAAATCCGACAACACTAAATTTCTTCATATCCGCTGAAATGACGGTGATGTTCCGCTCTGAGATAGCACTTTGGATCTGTTTTGATTTTAAATAAGCATAACATTGTTTTATTAAATTTTCATCTGAAGAACAAAAGCTCACTCCAAAGCCAGCGTAGCCATCGGTATCAAAACATCCTCTCCAAAAATACATTTCTAAATCACTTTCTGAATATTGAAGTATTAAAGGAACCTGAAGAATTGTATTTTTCTTAGGACCAAATGGCAATCCAAAAAAGAAATTAAGAAAGCGGCAAAGCATTTTGTTATTAACGTGTAAATCATACTTATTTTCAATCAGTCTTATTCTGCTACTAACACCATACGATTTAAGCAAATTGCCTAAATATTGGACAAACTCTCCAGAGAGTGCCAATCTTTTTTTATCAGAACTTCCATCCACCAAAGACCATCTTTTTTGAGACTTATCAATATGCCCATCTCCAGTAGAACAGCCTATCAAATAAACCATTCTTCGATGAAGTAAGTCTTGCATGGTTTTTGGCGGATAAAATCGTGATTTGTTCAGAAAATCAGTGAAATATTCTGCATTTTCAATCCATTCCGCAAATTCTACTTTATTTTTACTTAGGATACGCACCACAAACAAAGGAAATATCCTTTTTTTGAACCATCGCAGAATAGCAGCGTTACAATTGCTTCTTCGCCGGATATATTTCTCAATGGTTATTTTGAGTGTCTTTTTATCCTTACTTCTTTCAGAAATAATCTTGCTGATAGTAAAGGGCATTTTTACATAAACGGTTTTCTGCAGTGGCTGATTAATTTTTTCCAGTTTGAGAAAATCACTTCTTTTGACAAAGGCAGAAAAAAGATTCAGCACTTGCTTTTCTGGATTTAGGAATAGAAGATTGGTTTTTCCTTTTGTAATTAAGTCGTTAGCAGTCTCTTGTTCAAACAACCACGAATCATTTTGGTAATTTAACATTTTTATCATGAACTCTGGCTCTGTAAAAATGGTGAATAAAAATGGTTTAGTTGGCGATAACGATCAAGAAAAAGGACAAAATATATAAATTTTTCCCCCTAACCAGTGCTACGGTTTAAATACATACTCAAACTCCTTCTCTTGCTTGTGAACATGGCCTTTCACTCTTTCCAAAATTATTTCTATCTCTCTTCTTGCATACGGGCATCGCTTCTCAAATTCTTTCATCCCCACCAAAGTGATTTTGGAATGATGATATTGATGTAAATATTGTTCCAGCATAGAAAAATTTCCGATCGGTTTGCCCAGCGCTTTTCCTACCAAGTCTAAAAATTGCAGCGCAGTGGTGCAGCCAGTAATATCAATACGTAATTCACCCATAATCTAGCCCTATCAGCCCTATTTTATATTCTTTGTCACAAATTTTATATATAAAGCACTTTCCCAAGGTTTTAATGTCTAAATGCACCATCTGCGGGAATAAGCTCGTACCGCTATTCCTGGAAAAGATCAAAGGAACAATAGTTAGAAAAGCAGGATCAAGCAGGCAGTATCCGGTTTGTTTTGAATGCCAAAAAAAATTTACTACGAAACAAGAACTGTTGCAGCAAATAAAATAAATATGTGCCCCTGTAGCTCAGCGGTAGAGCGTTCGCCTCGTACCCTTAGGCATGAAAGCGAAAGGTTCGCGAGTTCAAATCTCGCCAGGGGCTTTGACAAATTAAGCAAGCGGCGAAAGACCATCACCTCTGTCTGCATACTTACTACGCTTTTTTGTAATTATTTAGTAGTAATCTTTTTATATACCAGCTACTTTTTGATAAAACTATGAGCAATAAACTAATAATGTCATGGGGGGAAGAACAGGCACCTAGATATTTAATTAACTTGGATGGTGTTAAAATAAATTTTTGCCCTGCCTCCACACGCCTTTTAGATACCGAAGCTGACTATTTGGATTTTTTAATCCAGCAAGAAAGAGCTAGTTTGAAACATCGCAAGAGTTGGGGCCGTGACAATGCAGGTGGCCGCTCTTTACTTGAACGCTTAGTGTTTGTCCACATGGTAAGAACGCAACCAGAATATGACGGCGGCGCCATTCTGCCGTGGCCAGAAAATGATACACGCTACTACTTCGAATTGCGTCGACTCGGATCATCACAATACCAGCATGGCTATGAAGAAGAACTACAATATAAACGGTCAGTTTGGAATGGACAATGGTATTTAGAAGGAACACATAATTCTGTCATAAATGATTTGGCTTATTTAATCAACAGAGGGATATTTTCACATACAGAAAATGACGGCATTGCTACTATAAAAATCGGCGCCGTACCAGAGTCATTTTTTACTTTTAAATTGCGACCCAATCTTCGTTATGTTTTCCAAGACAAAGCCCACTATCTAGAACATCTAGTACATTTGTATGCGGAATTTATTCGTAATGACGGCCTTGATGTGAAAAGAGTAAATGAAGTACAATTATGCCCAGATGCAAGTGAGTCCTTGGAACAGGCGCTTATTGCGGCAGGAATACCTGAAGAAGCTATAGAAAGTAACAAAGAACTTTGGGAATTCATAAATAGTATAGATAAAGATCAAGTAGTAAGTGCCAATTTAAATTTTCAAGTGGTTGACAAAAAAAAAGAAAGATGGAGGCTGAAAATTACTACAAACAGAGAAAAAGCTAGAATAGAAGCTGCAGCAAATTATTACCTGGGTAATCATCTAGATATCATAGTGCCCGGCAAATTCCCTGAGCCGCTGCAGGCTGGCCAATTTTATATCACCATGCAAAAGGATGTTTCATCATATATTCACGGCCGTCGCTCTTTAAATTATTGGATAAAAGCCTTGGCTATGTTTCATCGCGATGCTCGAGCTATTTTAAATGCAAATAGTGTGGCAATACCCAATACACCACATCTAAGCCTCGCAAAACTTCAATCTCAATATGCAGCAAGCAGGGCTCTGGAATTAAAATTTGACAAAAGCCTAATTGAAGATAGCATCTCTTACTTAAGTAGTCGATGCCATCAAGCGGTAATTCATGGTGATATTAAATCTGACAATATACCCGGCCCTTATTTATTTGATTTAGAAGGAGTAACCAAAGGAGATGTAGCAATAGATCTGGCTGCTCTATTAATGATGTATGGGATTGAACGCAGGCAGCTTCCTACTTATGTTGAGCAATATCTACGCGCAGCGAGTAAAGAACCTACAAATAAGGCTATCAAAGACCTGAGCCAAGGAATAAAAATGGCGGCCCCCTATGTTGCCTATCGTGAAATAATAGGGTCCTCTTTAAGAAAAAGAACTACTTCTACTCGTAAAAACAATCATAAACTTATGAAAGGAATGCAACAGTTATGTGCATAGGCTTACGATTCTAGAAGCAACATGCAGATATTTTTTCATTAAATAATATTGTTGTGAAAAAGCTGAATGCTGGATTGATCGTTTAGTCTCGCCATTTTGTTTCTCCCATAATGAATCTGCCTCAGCAGCATTTTTTTTAAGATAAACTTCATAGAGTTCTTTAAAGCGCCGAGCTAGCTCTTGAACTTCTTTTTTATTGTGAATTTTCTTTGCAGCAATTAATTCTGCCATTTCGTAGACAACGGCGGCAATTTTCTCTAACTGTGTTACTAAGTCATAATAATCATAGGACTTATCCTCGCCATAATGGCATTGATGAATGGTCCGCAAACA
Source organism: uncultured Methanosarcinales archaeon (assembly GCA_964404595.1). Classification (GTDB taxonomy): domain Archaea; phylum Nanobdellota; class Nanobdellia; order Woesearchaeales; family GW2011-AR9; genus CAYJXA01. Next base: position 5,741 of record CAYOKQ010000001.1, read on the forward strand.
ATGATCACGGAGCCTGCGGATGTTCACATAAACTAAAGTGTGTGCACTTTCTAAATCAATGTTTGGCCATTGCTCATCTACAGAAGAAGTTAACACATTAATATTTTGAAAAATTTTTACTATTAGGTGTTCTACTTCATCTTTATTGGCTTGAATAAAAGATTTTAAAACCACGGTATTTTTATTGTGAGTTACCACTTCCAGACCAGTGAAAGAGTTGGTCATTTCATTCAGCTCTTGAATTTTGGGCAGAACTTTACAATGCAATCTTATTTCATCATATCCTGCTTTGTATGCAGAAGCGACTACACTGCGCAATAAGGAGCGAGAACCGCTTTCTATGAGGATTTCCTTCATTTTTATATGATTGGCACCTTGGGCAGAGAGTAATAAATCGTTATTCAAAGAAGTAATTTCTACTTCATCGCCAGCTTTAAGTCCGCGCTGGTCAAGCCACTTTTTTGGTACATAAATGGTAAGTCCAGCGCCGCCTTGTTTTATGAGAGTACGTTTCATACTAATCTAAAAAACCTCTTTCTTTATAAAGATATGTTTAATATCTTTAATATCAAATAGATATAAATTGTAGTTCTTTATTACTTGAGGATAGCAAATAGAATTATGACCAAAACAACCCTCGAAAGGATATTGGGAGAATTAGTAGGCTTGAATATAGAAGTGTCCACAGAGAAACAACTGCAACAGCTAATAGCCGACCTGCCGCCCCTCATTTACACAGATTCCCAAAGAATTCTGCAACAGCTTGCTGCTAATAATGTGCCTGATCGCTTCTGGGTCATGTATGATTATATGTTAGCTAATTGCTATAAAGACTGGAAGTTAGATGATCTGCATCTGCAGCACTACAACATGTGTGATTTTGCAAAGGATCACCCTCAATTATTAAAACACTTTGATAGGCAATTTGAAAGCAGAATAAGAGCATTAAGAACTCTTAAAGAATTTTCCTTACAAGATCGCCGCAATCTCTTATCATCACAAAAAAGAAGAGTACTTTATGCGTTGCTGGCAATGGACTTAAAGCTAGATGATTGGTTAACGCAAGCTCATTGCTACACGCAGGCAGCACTACAAGAAGCTCCCTGGTCAACCTATGAAAAACAACAAACTGCCGAGCGCCATCTTTTGAATCCTGCTCATAAAGATAAGATATTACAAGCACTGTTTGCCCATACTCCTACACGAAGTTCCATATTACAGGAACATAGCAGCCGTCGAGCTCATATTGGCATAGCCATATACGAGCGAAAATACTCCCAAATTTCTGAATCGTTAACTCGCCAATTGGTAACAACTGCCAGCGTACTTGGTCACGTGAGTACGTCAGGTATGATAAACTTTTGCCAATACGAGAATATTAAACGATTGCTGCAAGCACCGAAGGTCGTTAGACAGCATTTGCCGGCGGCGCTACAAGTTGCTTGTGCTATTGCAACTTATCAAGACAATGATATGGTTAGAGAAATCCAAGGACATGAAGCAGTGAATTTCTTGCGGGAATATGGAGAAAATGAAGTTAATTGGAGAAATGATTAAAAATGGATTCAACTGAAGAAATAATCAAGTTGCAAGCAAAAATTAGAGACTCGTGCGAATCATTAATCAAGAGGATGCCTGACTATGTTCAGTTAGAGAAAAACCGAATTCATGAGTTATTGCGCGAGCGCAGTGTACCAGATCCACTGATGGTAGAATACGATTATTTTTCTGCCGTAACAAACACGGCTACTCGCAAAGAAGCAGCCTACAACACTCAACATTTTTATCAGGATTACAGTTCATATTTTTATTCTGGATTTGGAGAATCTGTGATATTATGGGTGCATGCACTACGTATTATGATGGATGCCAGAACAGACGAATTGTCTCAAATAGGCGAAGATAGGGCATGCGGGCCTGATCCACTAGGACGGATTTTACCGCAACACGAAGTTGACTGGAGCGTGGATGCAATCATACGATCTTATACTATCCCCAATCTACAAGAAGCACATAAAGAAAATAGAGATCTTCTTGCAGCCAACCCTTGGACAGACCAAGAAAAAGTAGAAGTTGGCAAACGTTTTAGAATACCAGAACTTTATCTTCCTACAGTATTAGGTCCCGTTTGTTCCTGGACTAAGAGTCGCGTTGAGCTCTTAACAAGACGAGCAACCAACTTAGTGCAAATAGCTGCTATGGGATACGAGCACCAATCATCTCTACCCCTGCCCTTTCAGGAAAACGTCCTAACCACTGCTGTAGCCCTGGCACATATAAATACTAACGCCAATATACAATATTGTGTAGGCCTAGCTGATACTTTGAAACAATTCGAACAGCTGCAAGTGCAACAGCATATTCCTTTGGCGCTGGAAGCTACAACGGTGATAGCATGTAGATCTTCCAAAAATGGCCAGTACTATGCAGCGCAAGGTGACACAGCACTGGCTTTTTGGTTAGATAGTCCAAAAGTTTTAGCAGAACTTCCCACAGGTGATCGCACACAATACTTACAAAACCACATGCAAAAAGTTCTACAACCGCTGCCGTAAAATATGACTCCAGAAACCATTGAAGATGTAAATAATCTAGTGCAAGAATTTTATAACCAGGTTTCAACATTAGAATTGCAATTAATTACCAAAGCTCAAGGTGTACCTTTACCACCAGCAATGCTAACGATTGAGTATCTACTTACTCGCGACCTGCGTTGTAAAATGAATCACCCCGATTTTAAGCAATATTGTCATACTAAGCCGGATCGGGGAGAACCAGACATTGATCAAATGTTTGCGCAATTATCTTTACAAGCTGCGCCTTTATTATTTTCGCAAAAGGTTGAAAAGATTGATATGGATATCATTTGCGATAATTATCTTGCTATATCAGAAGCTGCTGATTCGGTAGAACGACGCTGGCATCAGAGTAAAGAGTCAATAAACGAGGGCTTTGTAGCTGCAGTTGCCCAGAGTGTGGGTGTACAAAGCGTACTAAATTTTGGCACGGACAGATTTAGATCTGGAATATACGCTACTGTTTTTTATCGAAAGAAAAACGGTTGCCAAGATTTTCGGATATTAAGACCCCTGCGTTCTGAATGGTTAAGACCCCGGTGGACCAGGAAGTGCAGGGATATAGTCCAAAGAAATTTCAATATGGATGAAGCTGAAAGAATTGTCTCCCATGATCTAATTTACGCAAGAACGCTCCCACTAGGCAGACTGTATACCACTCATTTGTCAATGGTGTGTAATATGTTAGAAAAAGTGGAACACAATAATTTATAAATCCACTCTCTTTTTATACCCCCATGAGCATTGTATTCAAAACATATAACAAGAAACATCAGCTGCATCTCTATCAAGAAACGTGGATATTTTCAACCAAACAGCAGCTTGATGAAGTCTTTAGTCTCTTTAGTAAGGTGGAAATTGCCAAAGCACAAGTAAAACCCATCGGAACCACTATTGAAGCGGTTTTTAATGGCCTGATTATCAATTGTAAAGATTTAGCTGATGTTAAGAAAAAATTTGCTCTTCTCGCTGATTGGAAAGAAAAATATCAAAAAGTAGGACCAAAATAAGTTATTCATAAAATATATAAAGGGCCAAATCCGGTGAACGGCAATGGATAAACCCGATAATAGGCCTTCTGAAGTTGATGTGCATAAAGGCCTCGATTCAGAACAGGTTAATTCTGATAGCAAGGGACTTCTTTTCATAGTCTTGGGAATTGTGGGAATTTTTGTTCTCATTATGGGAGGTTTTAGTGCGTATAATTATTTTACGGCTGCAGCAATAGTTAATGTTGATTACCTTCACCAGGAAAATTTGAAAGGAGATTTAGACCCTGAGGAAGGCTATGTCTATAATGGGTATAGTTTTGTCAAAGCTGACGGCTTGTGGTGGACGGAAATGAACAAGTTTGGCACCTTGCTCAAAGTGCCACTCCACTTTGGACCACAAGAATTAGAAGAGATCCCTATTGTTGGCACTTTGAATGATTCTTTTAATGAGGGAGAGGAAATTTTCATTGCCATTGATCCGCAGGTGCAGGATAAATATTATACTTTGGCTATTTCTGAGCTCAGTTTCAACACGGTAAAAGGATTAGACCGCAAACCAGTTGGCTCATGCACTCAGGAGAATTGGGCGTGTGAAAACCGAACCATTGTAAATTGTGAGAATACCAAAGGGAAACCAGTGATCGAATTAGCGTTAGCGAATGAGACTCGTGTCGAATTAAGAGGAACTTGCATCAAAGTGAGCGGCCGGGAATACGGCATTGTCAAAGGAGTGGATAGAATTTTGTATCAGTGGTATGGGGTCATGGAGTAGGAAATTATATAAACAAAAAGTGGTTTTTCTTCCCATGCTTAAATTTATCCCCAAGATGCTTCAGAACTTAAAGAAGATTCCTCAAGTAAAAGCAGTTATTCTCTATGGATCATATGCAAAAGGCACCCAGAAAGCTATTTCTGATGTTGATATTTGTGTCATAACTGAAAAATATATTGATGAAATCACTGAAAATGATGCGCGCGGCTGGTCTGGGCCCAAAATTGATATAGTTTTATTTTGGGATCTTCCTGTAAATATCCGTTATGCTGTCTTACGTGAGGGAAAAATCCTCTTTGTCCGGGATGAAGATTTTTTAAATGGGGTTACGGTGGAGACAATGAGTGAATATCTTGATTTTCGCCATATTATTGACCGAAGTATAGCCAGGATGGTAGAAGCATGAACCAAGAAAGGATAATGATAATAATGAGAGACATAGAACGCTTTTTTACTGACTTAGATAAATTTCAAATCAAATCGGAATCAGACTTGTATCATTTTGACAAATTCTATGGAGTTTCCATGGTCCTTTTTTCAATAGTAAATAGATCCATAGATTTAGGAGAAGAGATGGTTACTGATAAAAAATTAGGCTTCCCAAACAAATATCGGGAAATTTTCGAGTTGTTGAGTAAAAACAAGATTATTTCTGAACGCTTATCTGGCGATTTTTCTGGGTTGATTCATTTTCGTAATCTTGCTGCCCATGAATACCAAACTCTTAAAGAAAAAGATGTATATATTGCCTTTCAGAAAATAAAAGCAGTGAATGAACTGATAGCAATAGTCAAGAAATTAATGCAGGAAGAGATAAAGAAGAATTCTCAGAAAAATAATGGCAAGAAAAAATGAGAACGTTGCTATGGCATTTTATCTATACCATTTATCCTCCTTTCCTTCGTCTCCTGGAACATGGTAAAATTCATTCAAAACGGCAAGACTTTCATCAAGGATTTTTGAGCACTAATAATTTATTGACAAATCTTCGGAAATACCTCTTAAAGCAAGGATTTGAAGATGCTATCCTGGCGTGGAAAGATCCGCATGAAATTCTGAGCATGAGAAAATTAGACCAAGAACTATTCCAATATCATCTACGCATATTTTCTGATGGAGAAGTACGTGGGCATTACGAGTATTCGCCTGAAGGAAATCCATGGGGCCATATTAAAGAACATAAATTTGAACCAACAATACAATATTTTGAGCATTTGCTTAAGCCATATCTCAAAAAATAGGTTACCTTCTCAATCCTAACGTCTCCACGTGGCCATTATTCACAGTAATTAACCGAAAGTTTAATCCTAATTCCAGCACTGCTTCGAGCACCACCATATGTTCTTTTCCAGTTCCAGACACTAAATTAAGCCCTACTTCAAAGTCTGAAATCTTTCCTTCAAGTTGTTTTCTCAATTGTTCAACCAACACGGATGTTTCAGCCATGAAAT
>CAYOKQ010000001.1:11541-22607 GCA_964404595.1 uncultured Methanosarcinales archaeon
GGTATAACCAGGGTATTTTCTGCTGGCTTAAAATTGTCTTGGCCAAATTCGTTCGTAATCAGAAAGACCCGAGTCCACCTTTGACTATTAATAATACGGGTAACTTCACTCCAAGTCCCTTTTCCGGTAGACAAACAGGCAATCAGTGTAGGCATATTCAGGTTCAAAAACTTTTTCCTTTATAAATCAGAGGGAAAACTTTTTAAAGAGAAAAAATTTAAAGGGTATAGTTCATATTAAAAAAAGGGGGGATAAAAAATGGCTGAAGGAAAAAGAGTAGTAAATAAAATGATAGCCTACGCCTTTACAACAGGAGTAGTAGTAGCCTTAATCTTAGGATTAATCTCAGCACGATTGCCACCAAGTGTGGAAGCAGTATTAACCAGTTTGCTGATTTTAGCCGGGATTGTGGTGGGGTTCTTTAACATAACGCCTACAGAAGCAAGAGACTATGTTTTCTATGTAGCAGCGATCGTGTTAGTAACCTATCTGGGTGGTAACAACCTGGGACAACTCCAGTATGTAGGGCCGTATCTGGTAAGCGTCTTGAATTCAATCATGGCCTTTATCATGCCATCGCTCATCATCGTCGGCATCAAGTCCGTGGTTAACCTAGCTAAGAATTAGGGTTTCTTTTTTTTATTTTTTTTATCATGATAATCTCTTTTTTTGAAGAATTTCCCACAAAACAAAATCTAACTAAACTATCTTTTATTAATCAGCCTGCTAAATTATATGTTGCTGCTTCTTCTTTGGAGCAATATGAGCACATACACAATAAAATTAAAAATAAATTTGTAAAGCAGGTAGTTTATTGGCCAGTTTTGAAGAAGAAAGAAGGATATTGGATTTCGCCTTTTTCTAACCGCCTGGCACTATTGAGGATTTTCTCAGAATTGCAAGAACAAAAGATTCCGGTGATGCTGGATTTGGAACTGCCAACGAGGCAAAATCCCTGGTTATACTTGACACAATTGTTTAATTTTTGGTCTAATCAAAAAACAATAAGACAATTTGTTAATAAGTACGAAGGAGAAATTTATTTAGCTGAATATTATCCGGAAGGATTAGTAGGACATGGTCTTAGCTGGCTAGGTCTGCATTATCCAAATCCTAAGGCAAAGATAATTAAGATGCTTTACCGATCTTTGCATCATTTTTCTGATGTTTTTCTCTCAAGACAATTGCTAATCGGAAAGAAGGAATATGGAAGTAAATTTATTGCTGCTGTTGGAATAATTGCCTCTGACATACATAAGAAAAACACTGTTTTCTCATCCATGCAATTAGTTCATGATCTTAAGATGGTGCAAAAATGTGATGTTAAAGAAGTTGTGATTTATAGGTTAGGAGGCCTGACCAAAGAATATATCCAAGCGTTAAACAGATTTAGGTAATTAACTGAGTGTATGCCGTATCTGCTCAGGCAATAAGCTATTTCGAGAAATCCTCGTCGCAAACCACAATTTATGTCCACTAGGCATATGCTGTAACAGTTCGCCAACGGCCGGAAAATTATATTGATGGGCAAAAAGCCTTGCCGCATACAGTGTCAATTCTTCATTGCGCGTGATAGTATAAGCAGAATAAATAAATTTCAAAACATCTGCCGCCCGGCTTTCATCAGAGAATGTTCCTGCTGCTTCAAAATCTAACCAATAAGTACAATTATTTTCGCCTAGCAGCAGGTTTTTAAGATTAGCATCGCCGACTATTAATCCCTTATCATGAATCCCTTTTAAAGCTTCTAATCCGTCTTCTAAACTTCTTTCCTGTTCAGATTCAAAACGCAAGAACCGAAAATCTCTGCCTTTTAGATATTCGCGAACTAAAATGTTATCTTGAAAATCGATTATTTTTGGTGCCCGGCAACCTTGGAGTATCTGCAATGCGCGAGCTTCATTTTCCAAACAGATAGTTGGTCTGCCATTTAAAAAAATTTTATCTTGCCAACCAGTATAAGCTCGTGCAATTGATGACGTTAATCGCTGTTTCTTTATGACATAGTGTTCACCTTCAAAATAAACTGGAAAAACCTTATTGTGAAAGGATCGGTAACTACCTATTTGGTACCTTTCCGGATGCTGTAATAATTCAGATACTGGCATTTTAAATTAAACTAAGTATTTAGCAAATTTAAAAAAACGCGGCTCTCGAAGCAATGATTTCATCACCAACGGAATGGGATTATCCCGAGTATGCTCTTCAAATACCTTCTGGATCTTGGGCTGGTTGACGTAGGACACTAATTTATCCCAATCGTCATCATTAAATTTATTAAAAATCTCATGGACCTTCAAATGCAGCCACATCTTCTTTCTCACCGGCGCAATTTCTTTCTCATAATTTTTACCATGAATGATACAATCAGCCAGAATTTTAACCTGCTGTAGTGCGGGCACTAAACCCCCTAGTGTAGTTGCTTTCACGTATCCGGCCGCATCTCCGGCCAAATAACAATTTTCAAACTGCAATTTTTGTTTGGGATGATAGATGGGAATGGCTCCAGCTTGCATTTCTTTGGCAACAAAGTGATGTTCTTGCATAAATTGATCAAAATAATATTTTGAATTTTTCATTGTGGCTATTCCTACTCGTGCCACTGTTGATGATTCGGGCACCACCCACGCAAATAATCCGGGGCACACCTTGGTTCCAAAATAGGTTTTAATGGTATGTGATTCAAAGTTTCCTGCCACTGTGGCCTGAATGCCATAAAAATTAATGCGATCAGGATGATAAAATCCATATGCTTTGGCCGTCGGTGATAAAGGGCCATCGGCGGCAATGACTATATCGGGCGTAATCACTTTTTCCACCTTGTTTATGGAATCTTTAATAATGAGGCTTTTTCCTTCCTTACCGGTAAACGAATGGTTTAGATACAAGGTAGCACCTGCATTGATTGCCATATCCACAAAGAAGGAATCAAATCTGGTACGGTGGACAAGGTAATCTTTCTGTTGGATTTTGAGTTGTTGGCGGGATGTAACTACTTCTATTTTATCGAGGGTATTGACTAAAAAGGAATCCATTGGAAAGCCGAATTCGTCGAAATCTGAGGTGAGAATGCCGGTACATTGGATGGGGCAACCCACTTGGGCATGATTTTCATAGATATTGACACAATACCCTGCTTTTGCCAATAAATATGCAGCATAGCCTCCGATGGGGCCTGCGCCGATGATGGAGATGTTCATGATTTAATTAGCTTTATGGTCACTATAAAAAAGTTATGAATGAAGGGATTTAGGAGTAAAAAAAGGACATATAGATATATTAATCAGCGATATTGAAGAGATAAGCCAGGATGAAATAGCTCATCAGAGATTAGCAGATATCAAAGCAGACCCTTCCCATAGGGAAAACCGAGCAAGAGTTAGATGAATATCTCAAAAAAAGAGGAGTTAGAATGAATGGAGGGGATTATTAAGGAGCATCCAGACTTTTTTCGGGATTTGGATAAATTATCAAATACTGAATTGGAGATTTTCTACAAAAAGAAGCAGAAGATTAAAAAATCACCGACAATATTCGTTTAGTCTATTACGTTGAGGAGAATATTATCTGGTTATTAATCATAGGAAAGCATGCCGATGCCTATGAATCGTATCGAAAGAGGCTTCATTCATTGCGAGGAAGATTAGGAATTTGAAAGAAACTGGATAAATAATGGTCTTCAAAATTAGCGAACGAAAATTACTGGTGGAGATTGGATGAGAAGTCTCAGCGATCTCGCGCAAGAACACAGTACCTTGCAAAGAACCCGCCGCCATCTGGATTATTTTCCTGAAATTCCAACGCGTATATTAAATGAGGATTGTTCGCGGCTAGCTGATATAATTCACTGCGCATATCTAATTGGATTGGTACGCCTGTGTCAACAATAAGTGCAGAACCAAGAGGTAAGATAGCTTTTCCCAAATTTATTCTTTGATCATTGCATGGTATTTTACAGTAAACCTGAAGATTTGCTTGCATATTTTTTTCCACTACTTGTCCTTCAGAACCAATTATCCTGTTAACGGTACGATCTTCTAGCTGGTGAGTATATTTTCTTCCTTCAAATGAATCAAAATTACAGCGACTTATCTGCACATAGAATTCTTGATTAACACCAAAATGACCAGAAGGAAACCAAAATGGCCAGGGATCAAATTCAGAAAGACACCTATCGCTCGCTTTATCTAGAGGTAAAACTGCATATACAGAGGCTTGGCTACATTGGTCCTCTAATGATTCCGGTATACATTGAAGCATTTCCTGACATCGAGGCTCAATTGATGCATCGGGAACGGAAGAAGTATTTCCACAATAGGTTAGGACAGAAAACAACAGTGTTTTCCAAGAGGAAATTCTTTGTAGCATATTATTCCATATAGAGGTATTGATCTATAAAAGTTGTGAAAAAAATAAATAAAAAAATAAAAAAAGATTTGAAGGAAAGGTCATGAGTGTACTACCTTAGTAGTACGTTTGCTCTTCGCCTTCGTCGTCTTTTCGTAGTCTGCTAAAGCCAATGATAAGACCAATGATGACCAGTAAGACTACCAGTACGATCAAGGCAATTTCAAGGCCATTTCGCAAACTTAGATTTTGGCTTGCGCCTGCAACCACATTCGCATTTAAGTTGACGGTTTCAAGCACTTGCCCATCCGAAGTTACACTCACGGTGACTGTTTGAGCGCCAGCTGGAGCATTGTCTGCAGCGTTCACGTCAACATACACGACTTTGCTCTCCCCAGGACCTAAGACAACTAAGCTTTCGCTTACACTAGTGGTAGCCCAGCTTCCAGTCATAGCACTTACCATGTATGCTTTAGAACGCACTCCATCGTTGTTTAAAGCAATAGCATACGTTGCTTTGCTGCCAGCAGCTACATTCTGCACTTCAGGACCGACCGCAAGTACTAAAACATCTTCTGTTTCAGGCTGGAACAATTCATTTGCCAGCACATGGACAGTATAGGTTTTAGTAACACTATCAAATCTATTGAAGTCAGCAGTGACTCGAACTTCATAATCTCCGGCCGCGGCATTGGCAGGTATAGGCAAGAACATTTCAGGGACGTCTTCGTAGTCAATGTCATCAGTATTTGCATCAACATCAACATATTCAACTGCGGAAACCCCTAATTCAGGGATAGCGACAGCCACTTTGACGTCATTCTGGTTTCGTTCACCGTAATTTTGTAAGAGCACTGTTGCCAATAAGGACCGGCCTGCTTTTACAGTGGTACTAGGTGAAAACGATACATCAGCAATATCAAGCCCGTGTCGTACAGATTCTATAGCCAAAGGTATGTTAAATACTAAGGCTGCAGAATTTCGATCCATCACTCGAACTCGAAGCCAATATTGGTTGGCATCTAATTCGCGAGGGACTTCAACACTTAAGCTAACTGGCTTAGTGGTATTGGCAGCGATATCAAATAATCCGGTTGAATCAGTCAAACTGATATCATCAGAATATTCAAAGCCGCTGATTTTGGCATCTACTTCGACATCTACAGCGCCGCTCACGGAATGCAGTCCAAGCCTGATGTCCATGGTTTGGCCTTCTTCCACTGCCAAAATTTCTGTTACTTCGCCCGTAACTGGGTCTACATCAATATAATCGCCATTAATTCTTACTGAATCTACCATAACATTAGAGGTATCTAATGCACTAACGAATGATAAACTCAACAAGCCAATGACAAACAAAGTCATTACACTTAACAATTTTCTCATTTTTCCTTTCCTCCAAATCGTTTGATTTGTTTTTGGTTAATATGATTCTGGTTCTCTAAACTAGGGGTTATTTATAAAGCTTTCGGATTTGAGTATCCTAAAGTGATTACATTTATTTTTCACTTTATAATGGACACTTCCTACGAAACCCGTATAAGCCTGTATGCGGACTCCCGATGTTCCCTATTGCCGACGGTTACTTTAATCAAATAGTCTCCGGCAGGGGCATCTTCAGGAAGCTGCAAGGCAAGCCCTCTGCTAGCCTGCTCCCCTTCATCGAGGTCAAACTTGGTAGTTGATTGGAATATTCCCAAATCGTAGATGAGGACTGAAACTTGCAAGTCCTCCACGTCAAGCTCTCCTTCATTGGCCACATGAATACTCATAAAGAGAATATCGGCAGGAAGGACATTCTCACTTGAGAGCGAAACTCGGGTAAGTTCAAGTACATCTGACATTTCGCCAAACATACAACCGCCATCATCAAGATCAGCTTGCGGACGATAATTGACTGCCGCCGGATTAGTGCAACCCAAGATAATTTCATCTACATTATCACACAGGCCATCGGCATCCGAATCTACACATGGCGCATCATTCGTCTCATCGTTATCTAATAGATTACTGCAGCCAGGATCAAACAAATCAGTTAACTCATCTCCGTCATTATCGATGCCATCGGCACATTGAGCCGGGGTAAACACATCGGTCTCGTCAGCATCAATAGGGCTGCTGCAGCCAGGGTCGAGCATGTCTACAAAACCATCTCCATCATTGTCAACACCATCAGCACATTGAGCACAGCCTTCGTCGACCAATCCATCGCCATCGTTATCAACACCATCGCCACATATTTCTGTAGAAGCAACGCAGCCTTCATCAATTAAACCATCGCCGTCATTATCAAGACCATCACCGCATACTTCCGGTGGAAGAATGATATCGCTTTCGTCGTCGTCAGCGGCATCGCTGCAGCCAGGATCAAACAAATCAGTTAACCCATCGCCGTCATTATCGATGCCATCGGCACATTGTGTACAGCTTTCATCCACGAAACCATCACCATCGTTATCTACGCCATCGCCGCATACTTCGGAAAGAACTACTTCCTGAACGGTAATAGTAATCGTCTCCTCATCTGCCAATGATCCATCGGTTACTTCAAAGGTTACATCATAACTTCCAGCTTGTGTAAAGCTTGGAATCCAGGTAAAGGTGTGACTGGCTGGGTCAAAGGTAGCTCCTGCAGGTAATTGAGTGGTGTTAAATGAAAGCGTATCACCGTCAGGGTCACTGGCGCTCACTATAAAAGTTAATTCCTCGTTCTCGCTGACCATTCTATCGCCAATGGGAGCAAGTACGGGAACCCTATTCGTATTATCTACAGTAATCGTAAATTCCTGATTGACACTGTCAATGCCGTCGGTAACCTGCACTATAACTTCATGCTCACCCATTTGGGTGTAACCGGGGGTCCAGGTAATGGCACCTGTTCTGGAATTAAAACTCATTCCTTTTGGATAGGAAATCAGTGAGTAAGATAAAGAATCTTCGGCATCCGCATCGGTTGCTGTCACTACATATGTATAAGGTGATCCTTCTTGAGCAGAAGTCAATGGATCTGAGGTAAATGCCGGAAGACGATTAACATCATTAACAGTAATTAAGATTCTTTCCCAATTGGAGCTGCTGCTGCCATCGGTAGCTCTAAATTTGATCCCTTGGATTTCCTGTTGATCAGGGTGCGTTACAAAGTCGTATCCTGGACGGAAAACAAATGCTCCACGCCGATCACTGATTTGCATAAAAGTTGCTTCTACTGGTAAAGGACCCGTTGCGATACAAACACCAAAAAGATTGACACAACTTCTGGCTTCGATAGTAAGCGGATCCCCATCAAGATCATTAACAAACACGGCAAAAGCCAGAAAGCCATTCTCATCCATCTCCATATCTTCAATAGATTCAATTGTGGGCTGGGTCGCCACGTGCAAATTGAGCATTTGCGTATCGTCTCCTTCACTATTTTGAACGTGTACTCTCACCACATAATCCCCGCCCAAATCGCTGGTATCCAGAGGAAATTCTTGAATATAAGAATCGCCGATACCTATGGGGATAGAGGAATCGGCAAATGCCGTTCGAACTAAAGTACTTCCGCGCAAAATTTCAATCCATAGGCCAAAATCAATGGTACTTGTCACATATACAAGTACTTGGGCATCATCACCTTGATCAACTGATACAGATGTGCCATCGGTAGAAGTCCATTCGCTCGTCAATTCTATAGTGTGATCTGCATATGCTAATGACATTATTGTAGTGGCTATTAAAAAAAATGCAATAAGTCCGGCTAGGATTTTTTGTGCGTTCATGTTTCCCCCTAAACCTCAAACCACGAAATTATGCTAATTAAATAAAAAAAATTAAAATCTTGATCCAATTTCCAATCGACCGACAAGAGTTTTTTCTTGTATATCGTAGCCCATGCCAGCTCGTACAAACATTCCCGCAGGACTATTTGGTGTAAACTGTCTCGTCAAATCAAGGTTCAGCGCAGGAACCAACGCTCTGGAGACCCTATATTCTGTGGACGGATCGCGAGTAACAGTATGTGCTTCGCCGATAGCCTGGCCCTCAGCACCATATAGCTGGGTAGTGCTTTCAGCAGAAGTGGTAACAGCCTGCTCGCGTGAAACGACGGCTACGGATCCACTGGGAGTTAAGGTCCAGCAGGGAGATACATGCAAATCACGTGGACTGAGTCGAGCTTCCGCATCCCATTGATACCGCACAGCTGTTTCTTGAGTTTCCTGGGCAACACTTTCCTCAGTATATTCTCCGGCGACTTCCTTTGTAGGACCGGTTTGGATGGTTGAAGCGCTGATAGCTTGCTGACCAACACCGTATCCGCCGCCAAAACAGGCAGTAACAGCATCTCCACGATAACATATTGCTCCTCGACCGGCTACAGCAGCTGCTGAATCGAAGCGCCCTTCGAGACCAGCTTCAAACCAAGCACGTCGGGCATCTCTGCCTTTGCCGAAAAGGTTATCAATCACCCGCTGGCGAAGTTCTTTATCGTGCGCAATAGAAGCTTCGTCTGCATCTAGGCAAGCATTAAATTCTTGAGTTTGTTCTTGATACTTCTGGGTTAATTTCACTTCTTGATCTTTAAGTTCTCCACGCATTTCCCTGGTTCTGCGAATTACATCAACATCAGATACTTCTGGATCATCCTGCAATTGCCGCAGTCTTTCATTTAAAGATGCTGAAGTTGTATTATATTTCTGTTCCAAATTTATAACTTCTAGCAGAGATTCTCGAGCTTCACTACAACGTATTTCGACGGCTTGCCTATCTGCTTCTAATTCGCGAAGGCCTGTTTTAAAAACCCCTCGCACATATTCTAAGGTGGGATCGAGAGACTGCCGTTCATATTGTTCAACTCGTTCCACTAAGGCATCGATACGACCTATTTGGACGCCAATGATCGTATTCAGTCGTTGATCATTAGCGGTGTTTTCCCCTAATTCCAATTGTAATCTATCTAGATCGGAACGTAGTGTGTCTGTATATGAACTAGTATCAAGACCACTGCTTTCCAAAGACTCAATTCTTTCATTTAAATTTCGAATCTGTGCTTTATAATCTATAGTGGTTCGAGCCGATCTTGCAGCTCTAGGTGCTTTTCCTGTTGCTTGCGCACTGGGCGCAGTCGGTCTTTCTGACATTGGTACGAATCTTCCTTGAGTTATTGTGCCACTTCGATCATCAGCAGTGTCTTGAGCACTCGCAAGAGTTGGAGCAAAGAGTAACTTTGCTGCTAATATTCCATATAATAATTTTGACATTTTTTATTTCCTCCTTGATCCAATTATAAAATCAGGATTGTCTTTAAGTCGATCTAAATCTATCGTTCTCAGACAGTCCGGCATCATTCTTTCGACGACTAACTGACGAAGTTTTTCATACGTTGGGCTTTGTTTACCGACAACAGCGCCGACCGAGTTATCGACATATCGTTCTCCCAGCAGCCCGCATGCTTCTTGTTTATCACGACCTTGGTAATCAGCCAAAGAAACCATCCTCGAAACAAATTGATCTGAATACGTTGTGGCGATATCCCCCCAGGCATGTGATTGGGCATAGGCTAGTGCAAGATCAAGAACCGCTTCTCTTGCCTGAGGATTTGCGTTCACTGAAAGAGGAACCGGAGCACAGGCAATTCCTGAAGGCCGTGATCGATCATAAAAACAACCATCATCGCGCAGAGCTTCACTAATAGGCTCTTCTCCTTCCAAAGGAGCAGGCATGGCACAAAAAGCATTACCATATGTTGCAGCATCTGCACTTACTGTTGCGCCCACTCCGGCGTCGGCAGACACTGGAGGCACTGCAGCAACTTTTATAGTTTCTGCAGATTGCGTCGCGGCAGGGATACTTCCTGGGCGCCCTTTACAACTATAATCAGAGGAAGAATTGAATGCAAGAGTTATTAATCCGATTCCAAGCGCACCGCCAATTACAGAAGATACCATCCGAGTTGAAGGGGCTTTAAATCGAGACAAAACAGTTGCTTCCCCTTCTTTTTGCATGGCCAGAGCAACTTTATGTAATGACTTTAACATTAATTCTCCGCTCTCTCCCAGTGTAAAATAATCTTCATCAGTAAAATCAGCGGGAAATCCATTCGGCTTATACGTTGCCGCTGGCCCCAGAAATGCTTCATCTACGGTCATCTCGTGCAGACCAATCTTGATCCATTTTTCATAATGTCCCGGTGGAAATTCAGCAAGATCATTAATAACTTGTGGCAAGCCGATTAAAGCATATTGTGCACGCTGGCCACTTTTTTGCGTATATATTCCATTGATACCGCCATCGTACATTACTTCCTGCAGTCCTGAAACTAATCCTTCGAGAACTGCGGCCCGACGAAGAGGTTTTACGCTTGCTTTTAGACCAGATTGTGAAGTAAAATGCTCGCCGGAGATAAAAGAAACTGCACGGTCAAATGTGGCATCATCAAAGGCATAAGGTTTATCTGGATGTATGTTCTCCCGTATTTCAGCGTCTTGAAGTTCTTGTTCAAGAGTGTTAAGCCTGCTTTGGATATTTCGTGCAAAATCGGTTTCAAAATCAGTTCTTCTAGTCATTTTCACAGTACCTCATAGTATAATACCACTCAAAAGTAGGCACCCCTATATAAATGTTATGTATAATTTGCTCGATTTAAGTAGTAACTACAGGAAG
Source organism: uncultured Methanosarcinales archaeon (assembly GCA_964404595.1). Taxonomy (GTDB): domain Archaea; phylum Nanobdellota; class Nanobdellia; order Woesearchaeales; family GW2011-AR9; genus CAYJXA01. Next base: position 22,531 of record CAYOKQ010000001.1, read on the forward strand.
CAGTGCTGCTCTTTCCCGTCTGCAAAAGCAAACAAGGGTATTTATTTATAGTAAGCTCTTAGAAAGTTAGCCGGTAT
>CAYOKQ010000001.1:22617-71165 GCA_964404595.1 uncultured Methanosarcinales archaeon
ACAATTCCCAATATAAAAAGAAAAATAAGCAAGACTCCTATCAGAAAGTGTGCAGGCAAAGAATATTCAGGCACCCGATCGCCTAATCTTTTCGCCTTCCAATATATAAGCATGATCAGAATCCCGTCTAATCCACCTGCAATTGCCCCAGTGATGCCCAATGCAGCGATAAAAGTGGTTAAGTTGAACAGCAGAATTATTAAGGGAATGGCAAAGGTCAGGAGCATGGCGATAGAACGCGATAGGGCATAATCGTATTCATACACCTGCGTGAGAGCGGTGCCAAGGGTAAGAAACGAGGTAAACATTGACAGGATTGCTAAAATATTAGCGCAGATGCCCAGCGCAGGATGTGCATAGACACTCAAAGCGACAGTGGCAATGCGTTCATTTGGCGCAAGCAATTCAAACTGATTGAGTCCCACGATGCCCATGATCACAAACGTAAACACTATATATAATACGATGGGGATGCAGGTTCCGACAATGATGGCTTTTTTCATCAAATGACGATCTTTTCCCAAAACTTCCTGCATTTCGGGAATAGCAGGCGAACCCATCATCGCAAAAAGAATGATACCATAAGGAAGAAAAATTTTGCCAAAATCAAAGAAAGTGAAATTGGCGAAATCTATAGTTTTATATGAAAAGATACTGATAAAAATGACCACCGCAAAAAGCAGGATCATCAAAACCAATTCTGCTTTTCCGGTTTCTTTGGCGCCTCTCCAGATAATGGCAATGGCAACCATAAAAAAAAGTAAACCATACCACAGGGGCTCACCTATTTTAAAAATAGCATGGAGCGTTTCTCCCTCCCCAATTAAATAAGCAGTTAAGGCACCATAAATAGAAAACAGCATGGTAAAAGTCATGATTCTCTTACCCCAAATTCCCAGGTATTTTTCCGCATATCCTGTTAATTGGTGTTGTTCTTTTGTCCTAAGTACCACTTCGCCTGCAAAAAGATTAAGAAAAATAAATGCCCCCCCCAAAAGCAGGATGAGAACCAAACCAACCAGAAATCCGGCTTTGGCTACGATATAAGGTATTCCTAAAATTCCTGCACCAACTATAGTGCCGACAAGAGTGGTAACAGCGATCCAAAATGTATGTCTGGCAAAGAAATTATTCTCTAATTTAGATTCACCTCTTTTTTTCAGCATAGAAAGAGAAGAGAAGGTCGGTTTATATAGTTTGCTGAGGGCTTTCTTATGCTGGTTAAAAAGTGGGGACGCCGCGATTTGAACGCGGATCTAAGGCTAGCTTCAGGGAAAATATTGTCATTGCATATGCTCAATCTTCCATTACTGGAGGCCCCAATTTTTGGCAGTGTAGTAGAACACTTCTACCTAGTTATACTACGTCCCCACAAAGCGAATAAAAAGAGAGTGTTTTATTAAGGTTTCGAGAGAAATTTAAGTATACCAGATGGGGCCAGAACGTAATGCTTTTTGATAATGCTGTTCTTGCTGGAGATAGTCTTTTCCCATCACTGTCGCTTCTAAGCCCAATCTCATTTTTAATTGCGCCGCAATTTCACAACAGGCAAGACCAGCTCTATTTTGTCTAATCTCAGGTAGAGGATCACCACGCCCTTTAGCTAAAGGTAATTCTGTTGATCCTAACAATAGATAGACTTCATAATGCCTCGAACCAGCAATGTTAAACCGTACATCAACTGGCTTTTTTTCCTGACTAAGGTCATGGACAAGCCAAGCCACAGAACGAGGCAAAACATCAGTTAAATATCCAGCGGCGGTATTATATACCGAAAAAGCAGTGTAACGAATATTCTCATCAAATGGTGGATCTAAAAATATCCTCTGAACTTTTTGAAATAAAGCCATATTCTTTTTATCTGTACTTGCTATCCTACTTAACTCTTGTGAAACATCTCACCTTTTCGGTTCTTCCGGCACAATAATCCAGGCAATAATATAAGCAACAATCCCCAAGCCCATGGAAATAAGGGTAAAAATAACCCACAGCAGCCGCACTACTACCGGGTCAATATTGGTATAATTGGCTATGCCCGCGCACACTCCACCAAATACTTTATCGTGCCGGCTGCGGTATAAGCGCTTGACTATTTTGGACATTTGTATTTAAAAGAAGTTAATCTATAAAAAGGTGCCGGAAGCTTTAAATATATAATAATATCTTAAAGTATTATTATGAGAAAATTAAACTATAGCGTGGATATAGCTCATCTGGGCAGGATTAAAGCCCAGATAGTTCCTACTTTGTTTACAAATCACCAGTTTAATCTTATAGAAAAGAAGTTTCAGAATAAGAAGATGACCCCTTCCGAAAAAAATGAATTTTCCCGTACCATCTCTGCGAAAATGAGAGCCATCCATGCGCTCATGGAAAAAGAAGACATATTCATATATGGTAAAGAAAAAATACGAAAAGATAGATTACAGCCAGCTAGGAAATATATACGCCGATTTTCTCGAATTTTCAGGAACAAGCATATTTTCATTACCGGAAGTTTCCTGTACCAAGAAAAATATAATGATATTGATATTTTTGTTATCAGCAAATATGATAAAAAAGACTATCAAGAAGGAAGGTTCCACATCAATTACCTTTCTGAAGAAGTATATGGCTCCCTCTTTTTTAGAAGTGCATCAAAATTATGCCTTTCCAATAAAAAGATAGAGTTGCATGAACTTAAAGAAAGCTTAAACCAAGATACTTTTATTTCATTATATCAAGAGCTACGCAATGACCTCAACACCAAATTTCCTGGGATAAAAAAAACTTTGCGTGAATTTATTCTCCAAGCAGCATATTTTTCCAATCTTCCTCTTCTTGCATCTGATGAATTGGCAGGGCAAATAAAAGCAATTTTAAGAACTAAAGAACCCTCCAAAATAATCCAGAAGATTTTTGTTCAGGCAATGCTCTTTGGTTTTCCATACAAAAGAACTATAGAAGATATGAAAGGTATGATTTCATCTTATAAGGAAATACTACAAGAATATCCACAACACCAGAAATATTACCTTGATTTGATTGATGGATTTCAAGAGGTGATCGTACTTGCAAGCTGATGAATTCAAACAGGAAGTTGAGCAGATAGTAGGTAACACTATTCAATTTGATGGACATATAACCCAAATAGTAAAAAATATTCCGGAAGAGAAACAACAGCAGTTGCTGCGATGGATACAAGATTGTAAAGCTGGAACCGCCATACCAGAACCTTGCAAAAAATTTCGCCATATTGTTGCCTTTATCTACAAATCTAATGATAATATGATTCGTGGAATCCTGACTAAAGAGAAAAATGCCTATTTTATTGAATTATTTTTGGATAAGCATAAATATTATGATAGAAAACGAAGGTATTTGGGATTATGATTCAACTTGATGGCAATTATGGTGAAGGCGGCGGAGCTTTAGTTCGAACGGCACTGGCACTATCTGCACTTACAGGTCAAGATTTTTCCATCAGTAATATTCGTGCAGGAAGAGCAGAGAGCGGATTAAAAGCGCAGCATCTTCATGCCATCAAAGCTCTTGCCAAAATATGCAATGCTCAAACCAATGAGATAGAGATAGGCTCCACCGAATTACAGTTTAAACCAGGAACATTAAAAGGAGGAGTATTTGAAATAGATATCGGCACTGCCGGCAGCATTACTTTATTATTACAGGCTTTATTATTGCCTTGTTTATTTGCCCCACGTGCTGTCACTATCAAAATTAAAGGGGGAACGTGCGGTAAATGGCAGGCGAGTGTAGATTATCTGCAGAATTTATTAATTCCCCACCTGCTGCGATTTGTCGAGAAGATAGAAGTTAAGATTCTAAGGCGCGGATATTATCCCAAAGGTGGCGGCGAGGTGGAAATCAAAATAAAGCCGCGGTTTATGCTCAATGATAATTTTGAGGGGTGGTGGCAAAATATGCAGAGTAAGTGTGCCAAAATTATGATAACAGAACAGGGAAAGGTGGAACAGGTAAAAGGCATTATCAACCTATCCCGGGAATTAGAGGAAAAAAATGTTGCCCAAAGAATACGGCATACGGCCGGTGATACGCTGCGTTCTTTACAAGTGCCCGTTAACATTCGAATCGAACACACACAAGCATTAAGTATGGGTGGTGATTTCCTCTTATGGGCAGTATGCAGCCAACATGGCAAGGTAGATTTTGATAATCCGGTATTGCTTGGAAGTGATGCCTTACTCGAACCAGGAAAGAGATCGGAAGATGTGGGCAAAGAAGCGGCGCAGAGATTAATATATGAGCTTCAGTCAGGTGCCGCAGCCGATTGCCATTTAGCCGACCAGCTCATTATGTTTATGGGATTATTACCAGGATCAGAAATAAAGACCAGTGAGATAACCAATCATGCGTTGACGAATATGTATGTTGTCGAGCAATTCTTGCCGGTGAAGTTTGAGGTGGAAGGGAATCGCGTAGCAGTCAAAAGAATAAATGAGCCTGAAAATTTATAAAGAAAGGTATATTCTATCGGTATATGATAGAAAAAGAATTTTTAACCAGAATTATAACTGACCCTCAAATCTTAGCTGGTAAGCCGATTATTCGAGGAACCAGAATACCGGTTGAGCTTATTCTTAAAAAATTAGGCCAAAATATAAATGTACAAGAGATTCTGGAAGATTTTCCACGATTAACCTCTGAAGATGTTAAAGCAGCAATATTATATGCCGAGTCGCTAGTGGAAGAAAATGAGGTTTATCCCATCACAGCTACTGTCTAAGCATGGAAAAAATCAGTTTCTTGGTAGATGAGAATGTTGAATTTTCTGTAGTTAAATATCTTCGTGCAAAAAAATTTGATGTCTTTTCCATTGCAGAAACAGTTCCTTCCTTGGATGATACTTCTATCTTGAAGCTGGCAACTACACAGAAGAGGATTATAATTACCAGCGATAAAGATTTTGGTAATTTGATATTTAAGATTAAATTGTCCTCGGCAGGAATAATTCTGTTCAGAATGGATGACCAATCAGCACGCAGAAAAATAGAAATAATTGATGTTTTACTGCAGGAATATCTGGGAAAGATTTCAGGAAATTTTCTGGTAATTTCTGATTCAAAGATAAGGATAAGGAAAATATGAAATGCTGCATTACAACCAATTAGTAAAAGATAACTCTGTTCTTGACTCATTCAATACTTTAGCCATGCCGCAAATCTATTTTGCCTCCAGTATCAAGGATTTTGCAGAAAGCAGAAGAGAGATAAAACCAACCAGCCTGCTCTCAGAAGTCTTGTTTGATATCCGCTCTTTCCAGAAAACATATACTAGGGGGAAAGCACTGGTAATGATCCCCTGCGTGCGATATCATGGAAGCTTTTGGAACATCGTGGGATTGGAAGATGTAACTCATAGGATAAGCACGAGCATCTTTTTTCCAGAAGCATTCAACCAAGGTATAGAAAAAGAACAGATCCAGCCAGGAGAAACAGTATCCGCAGGCATTCTCTATGATACAAAAATAGATTTTCCGTATCTCTTGTTTCTTACTAAGACAACCTTTCCAAGGTCACCTCGTTTTGCTGTTGAAAAATGGGCTTCTCTAGCTGAATTAATATTCTCACCAGGATAACTATTTAATTTTATTCGCCTTAACCAATATTTCCTCCACCATCCCCTTCACCCACTCCATATTCCCATCATCCGTAATTACCACCTCAAATTCCTGCATATATTTCTCCAGCATCTTTTCTTTATCCTCATTGAGGAATCCGATGCGGATGATGATATCGTGGTCAATCCCTTCGCTCATGCCCAAATCCCCCAAGCTGTCGCCAAGCAGCAGCACATTTTTTCGCTGGGCAATCTCTTTATAGTAAGGGGTCTTCTTCACTTCTATTTCATTTTTATTGAAGGTGTGGATAAAAATACTATTTTTCTTTCCAATAACCCTTCCCTCTTGATCAAAAATATAGAAATTAGAGAGCAGATGAACATTGGGAGTGAGCCTGCCAGCCGACAGAAGTAATCCTTTGATAATGTCTCCAAGCCCTGCTGAAAAAATGAGTGCAGGAATATGGTGCTGTGAAAGGACATCTAAAAATTCCAGTGCTCCTTTTCTAAATTGAATCTTGCCTTTTGCTACAATATCCTCGACGACTTCTTTGTTCATGCCGCATTCCTTCATCAATTCGAAATGTTCTGTCCACCACTGCACCATTTTTTCATTTCTTTCCTGTACTGAGATGGTGCTGGAAATTTCATAAGGATGATATTTATCAAATAAAGCATGAGCACGACCAGGATAATCTGAAGTTAAATATTGCCCATCCCGAACCAGCGCATACGAAGATACAAATTTCGTTCCATCAACAAAGGCTTTAGTTAAAGTACGATCAAAATCAGAAACGACATGAAATGGGTGTGCCTTAAAAAGAGCTATTTTTTTGTTCAGGGCGTCTTTGTTTTTAATATGAATATTGTTGGTGATCATCTATCGTAAGAATCGCAAACATTTATAAATAAATCCCTGTTTTTGTAAATCCATGACTGACTTATCATGCATTTCCTGTAAGAAAAAAGTAGTAAATGATCAGGGAAATACCCAATTCTTATGCCCCCAATGCTCTAAATACCGTTTAGTACGCTGTACGAACTGCCGAGCTAAAGCAGCTAAATATTCCTGCCCAGAATGCGGATTTACCGGGCCTAACTGAATTCTATGGCAAAAGCAATCATTACATTTAAATTGATGCCAGAATCGCCGGACGTAAATTTGGAGCTGGTGAAAGTCAAGGCACAGCAAGTCGTAATAGCTGAAGGGGCCATCGGGCAAACGCAGGTGAAAGAAGAACCCATTGCTTTTGGCCTGAAAGCAGTTCTGGTGCTGGCAATGTATAATGTTGACAATTCTGATTTTGATGCTATTGCTGCAAAGATGGAAAGTATTCCGGGAGTGCAAAGTGCACAAGTGGCCAAGATGGATTTGGCGCTGGGATAGGGTGATTCAATTATTTTTTTGCTGTTTTCCACATCATCTGGAAATATTCTAAAAAACTCTGGGCAATTTCAGCCGATTTAATATAAATGCAGTTTCTTTGGCGCTTTAACTGCAGCCTATACTGGAGCGAGAATAGCAATGCAATATGCTCTGCAAAAAAATGAAGTAGACCCAGTCACAGCCTCAACCATAACTCAAGTTGGCCTTACCGGATTCTTTACTGGAATAATGCCCGTGCTTCGATACGGGATGAGAAATTTATGGTCTTTTTAACTTTTATTCAAGACAACCTTTTTATAATCCCTTCCATTTAGGAGGATATGAAACTCAGCAGCACCTTCGCACACAATGGAAAAATTCCATCAAAATATACTTGTGACGGCGAGAATATCAATCCTGCTTTAAAAATAGAACAAGTTCCTGCTAATGCCAAAAGCCTCGTTCTGATTATGGACGATCCCGATATTCCCAATTTTGTGAAGGAAAAATATCACATTGAGGTTTGGGATCATTGGATTGTATTTAACATTCCTCCGAGCACCACCGAAGTAGGTGAAGGCGCAAGCCCACCGGGTGTTATGGGAAAGAATACCAGCAGTAAAAATACCTACGGCGGACCTTGCCCACCAGATAAAGAGCATCGGTATTTTTTCAAATTGTATGCGCTAGACACTACATTAAATTTACCGGAAGGATCAACCAAGAAGCAAGTAGAAGAAGCTATACACGGGCACATCCTGGAAAAGGCAGAGTTGGTCGGAAGATATCAAAAGCAAGTGTAGTATATGGATTTATTTGCTGTTAAATGCTGAGCGAATCTCAATCATTAAGAAAAAATAAGGTAGAATCTATTAATCAATTCTCTGCAAACCAATATTTCTACCAAGAACCAAATTTACTAACTTATCGATTCCTTCAACATCGTCTCTAAATTCAACAGCAACACTACCTTTACCCCAGTAAATTTGATTGTAAGGATTTATTCCCATCGATGTTAGATCAAAAGAATCTTTATTTCTCCAGACCGGTTGATTATCTACTACAACTTGTCTTATTGCTTCATAGGGAATATTGACACATAAATGCTTCAGTGGTAAACATTCTCGAAGTTCTGCTTGAGACATATCGGGCTTAGGTACTAAATCATTCATAGGTTGGTACAAAAATACACCACCTGTAATTGCACGACCGCCTGTGATAATGCCCATATTTTGTCCTTCAATTTTTATATATTTATCCGACCTTTACCAATTTAGCTTTTTACAACTATCCCTGTTTAAATTCCAGCGCTACCGAGTTAATGCAATACCTTTTTCCTGTCGGTTTTGACCCGTCATCAAATACATGCCCAAGATGCCCGCCACATTTTTTGCAGAGCACTTCGATTCTGTGCATCCCCAAGGTAGAATCGTCTTTTAACTCTACGTTATTTCTTTTTGCATCATAAAAACTAGGCCACCCCGAACCAGAATCAAATTTTGTATCTGAGGAAAATAGTTCTGCACCACACGCTATGCAACAATACCTTCCGATCTCCTTATTGTGCAATAATTTCCCTGTAAACGGCACTTCCGTTCCTTTTTCGCGTAGTACATAGTATTGTTCTTTGGTGAGCTTAGATTTCCAGTCAATTTTGGTCATGAAAACACCTTTAATAAGTCGATAATTTTTTTTTCTGTTTTTACTCCAAGCGGTGAAAAATGAGTCCTCACACCTCTATTTTTTTTTAATACTGCATCAATCTTAGGAGGCTCTTTTCCATATCGCCTGGCCATCACGTGTAAATCATAAAACCCCACTATATTATTTTGAGATTCCTGATGAAGCAGCTCCAAAAGTTTACTCTCCTCAGAAAAAAGATTATTCTTAACCATTTTTGCAAGTAAAGATGCATCTCCCAAATCTCCGATCCACAGCGGCCCGGCAAAGACAAAATTTTTCCCACAGGTGCATATCTCGTGGTTGAATACCGATGTTTTAAAATTCAGGCAGGCATGACAGAACAGGAAATACTGATGCTGTTTCACCAGTGCATCGCATTTCTCTTTCCCCCTATCCACCTGTAGATAAAGACGATAGTAATGATCTTTGCTGTAACACAAGAGAGGAGTTAACGCTTTTTCAAATTGAATTGCCTGGAGCTGAATCTTACGAATGAGAATACGCAGCCCTATCTCGTGCATCAGATAATTTCGTAAGGGCTGCGCCCAGTATTTTCTTCTGGTCACTTTCTCGTATGTTCCGGTTAAAGCGGCGGTGTCGGTGGCGGTGATCGCCAGTACGCCGTGGCGGCAGATTCTCGCGATGGCAGCGTCCAGGAAGTGATTGGGAGAACCAAAGGGATCGATATCAATATAATCAAAGTAGCCGCAGAAATTTTTGACTTTATCTTTATCTTTTACTCTATTGAGCAGAAATAATGAGGCATCATCATTGAAGATTAAAATAGTTTTAGGATTTATGTGATTTAATTTTATATTTTCTTTCATGATTTTAGGAAATTGTTCTTTCATATCGTTGACAAAAAGATGATTTATCTTTCCTTTGCGTAGCTCTTTTATGAACCGCAGGCTGCGAATGCCCGAGCCAGCTAAAGGATCGGCTATATTCATGCCGACATTTGGGATAGAATTAAGCAGGAGGATGGCAATATTGCGATGCGAGGCCATGACCGGATTGTAAAATACGTCCATCTTTTTATGGACGTCTTTGGGAGGGGGAGTGAGGTTCAAAGTGATGGAATGCTCGTTGATGACAGCCATAAGTTTACTGGGTAATGAATCGGGTATAAAAATATATCTTTGAAGATAGAAAAGTAATTAAAGCTGGGAATTATTCTTAAAATTATGCCTGAAATAGAAATCCCGGATGAATTGGTTCCTAAAATAATGGCTGGAAATTTAGGAATACTCTGCCCGTTAGATAACGGAGAATTAAAGCTGGGAACAACCATACACCCATACGGCGGTGCATCTCGGGATTATCATTGTAGAGGATGCGGTATAAAATATACTGAAGGCGCTGTTATTCGGGCAGCTTTAGGTGAACCTCAATTTTTAGAGCAGCAAACACGAAAGTATAGGTCAGAAAGCGGATTAGAAGCATCGTTGTAATTAGAAAAATAGATTAGACAGATAACCCATATATTATTCGTACGGTATTTCTCTTTCTATGAATACCCATTAATTTTAAAAAGAAACACATGGTTTGGCAACTAATGGCCATCCGCAAAATTTTGGTAGCGACCCTCGGGCACGTCGATCATGGCAAAACCTCCTTACTCGATAAGATCAGAAGAACCGCCGTTGCCAAAGGCGAAGCGGGAGGCATTACTCAAAATATTGGTGTAAGTATCATTCCTATTGATGTCATCACCAAGATTTGCGGCAAGCTGATGGATGTCTTTAAGGGAAATGTGACCATTCCCGGCTTACTTCTTATCGATACTCCCGGCCACGCTGCCTTCACCTCCTTGCGCAAACGTGGAGGCTCACTGGCAGATATTGCTATTCTTGTCGTTGACATCAATGAAGGATTTAAGCCCCAGACATTGGAATCGATAGAAATTCTGCGCGCAGGCAAAGTGCCTTTTGTGGTGGCCGCCACTAAAATTGACCTCATCCGCGGCTGGAGTTACGACCAAAGTAAGACGCTCATTGAAAACATCAATGCCCTTGATTACAAGATCCAAGGTGAATTTGAGCAAAAGATGTATGAGCTCGTCGGAAAATTTGGAGAGCTGGGACTGCAGGCCGAACGATTTGATCGGGTGTCTGATTACACCAAGCAACTCGCCATCATTCCTTTGTCAGCCATCACCGGACAGGGCATTCCTGAACTGCTGATGGTCATAACCGGCCTGGCGCAAAAATTTCTGGAACAGGAACTACATATCGATGTAGAAGGCCCGGCCAAGGGAACCATATTAGAAGTGAAAGAAGAAAAAGGCTTGGGAGTCACACTTGATACGATCATATATAATGGCAGCATCAAAGTAAACGATACGATCGTGATCGGCGGCATTGACGGCGCCATCGTCACTAAAATAAGGGCCTTGCTCGAGCCAGCGGAACTGTCTGATATGCGTGACAGGAAAAGCAAATTTACTCAAGTTAAGGAAGCATTTGCCGCCACTGGCGTTAAAATTGCGGCTCCTGGTTTAGAGAAAGCAATTGCCGGCATGCCCTTGCGCAGCTGCTCTCCTGCAGATATCAATATCATTGCAGCAGAAATGCAGCAAGAAGTAGCAAGTGTGATCGGGGATGAGAGCGGCGAAGAAGGAGTTATCATTAAAGCTGATACCATTGGAGGACTCGAGGCGCTGCAGCATTTACTTCGTGCAAAAGATATTCCTATTTCTTCTTCATCGTTAGGGGATATCACTAAAAAAGACATATCGCAGTTAGAAAGTTTGCAAGGAAAAGATGAACAGCATGCCGTGATATTGGGATTCAACGTCAAGATAGGGGTGGAATTGGAAGAGCATATCAAATCAAAAGGGCTGTCGATCATCACCAGTAATATCATCTACCAAATCATTGAGGAATATGAAAAGTTTGCAGCTAGTCTGAAACAAAAAGGAGAAATACGCGAACTTGCTACGCTGGTGCGCCCCTGTAAATTTTCTATCCTTAAAGGATATGTATTTCGGCAAAATAATCCGGCGGTAGTCGGAGTTGAAATTGAGATCGGCAAGATCAAGACGGGAGACCCGATCATGAACACCGAAGGGAAAAGAATCTCTTTTGTCAAGAGCCTGCAGGAAAATCAGGAAGCGGTCTCGGAAGCTGCGCAGGGAAAACAAGTGGCCTTAGCGATGGATGGAGTAACGGTAGGAAGGCAGATCAATGAAGGTGATTATCTCTACACTGATATTTCTGAAGAGCAGTTTAAACGATTTAAAGAGCTTAAGAGATATTTGTCAGCTCGGGAGATCGACGTGCTAAAAGAAGTGGCAGAAATAAAGCGTAAGGAAAGTCCATTGTGGGGGATGGGGGGAGTTGCATGATGGAGCGATGCCTGTTTTCTATTTTCGGTATGAATGGGTCTATTTTTAGATATTTCCTCCCAAACCTTTTAAAATCGCAGAGAAAATAGCTCTCACAATGCAGCAATTAACCATCCTCAACACCCGGGAAGTAAAACGAATTAAAGAATTACTTATCGCCCAATTTGGGTATGCATTGCAGCACGATTATGCCTATTTAAGAAATGAGAAAAATAAAATTTATCTTATCAATAAGGATGCGGCCAAATTAGATTGGAAAAAATTGATTATCGATAAGATCGGGCTGTATTTTGCCGAAGATCAAGAGACGGAAATAAGATTGAGTAAAGAAGGGGCACAATTATTAATGCAGGAAGCGAGGAAGAATAAGAAAACGATGCCAAAGGCAGTGGAATTAAATATCGAAGAAACTAAAATGTATTTTCAAGGGCAAGATTTGGAAAAAGATGTGGGTGCTGGCAATAAGAGTATAATAATACAATATAATGGTGCTATTTTGGGCTGCGCCAAATATAAAGAAGGAAAGATTTTGAATTTTCTGCCTAAAACCTACCGTGGAGAAGTTATCGTGTAAGGTTTAATCTTTGATAAAGCTCTTCATATAACCCGTAATTGAGATCGCGTGCTAAACTAGGTTTGATGATAGTGCCAAACCCCTGATGCACTAATTTAGTCATAAGCAAGTCTAAATCTACGCCCCGTACTTTATCAGCCAAAGAGTCTTTAATAACTAACTTTGCATACCAGTGGGGACCAAAAGAATCGGCAGCTTGCTTTAACCCGTAAATCAAACCGCCGCTCCTGCTTCCTACTTTTATAGAAAAATTATCCTGAAATGAACCATCGCACAGGAGCGCTGAGTCTAGGCAGACTCTTAAAGTGCAGCTGTCAATGTCGGAATCAAAGGGCATCAAAAAGTAAAAAAACATATAGAATATATAAAATTTGTGGTAAAGAAACATTGGTGGTTATTACTTTAGAGTAAATAACTACGAAAGATTTATAAGAAGGGGCGGTTTTCGTAATGCTATGAACAAAATTATTACTTTTACAATCTGGTTGTTATTGTTAGCAACTTGGGCTGCTGCTGATTCGCCAGTGTGGGAGCCGCCGCTGCAGGAAAATTACGATATAGATGAAAATGAAACCATTATAATCATAGTACGAGCCACGGATGCAGATGGTGACACACTCAGATTGAGTACGGAAGATTTTGATATAGTTGATCAGAATGCATCTTTTATTGATAACGGGGATGGAACAGGCACTTTCAGCTGGACTCCCACGCTTGAAGATATGGGAGTATACGAAATTAGTTTCGGGGTCACTGACCAGCCAATGGACGTACAACCGCTAACTTGGAACTGGACCTCAACGATGATTACCGTTCATGATGTGAATCCAGATAGCGCCGGTGATGATAATACTACAAATACTACTGAAACTCAACCACCACTGAGCGCACAAGAGCAAGAATATGGTGCTTTACAAGCAGAGTTTGATTCTTTAGAAGATGATTATTCACTCTATAAGCGGCGATATGAACGGGCTGTGGATGAGGACGATGAGCAAGATATTGATGAATATGAAGAAAATCTTGAAGATGTTGATAATGAATTGGCTGATCTGGAAGAAGAGGTAGAAAACCTTATTGAAGATGTTGAAGACAGCGATCTGGATAATCGTCTGGAACTGCTTGATAATCTGGAAGAATTAATGGATGACATCAGCACTGTTCGTGAACGAATTGATGATCTTTTCAACTGGGATGAACCGCAAGATTCAGGAGTTAGCATGAATAATTATAATCCGTTGCCTCAAGTTCAACCAGAGCCTCGGCAGGAAGGAACTCGGGTGGTAGTGCAGCCGCTCGATTATGCCGGCAGCAATGCGGCAGACACTCCTGATGATTGGCAGGAAACCAGAAAGATGGTTTGGATCGGCGCTGGTATAGTTGTTTTGATTGCGGTGATCGTATTTTTGGTCGCCTTGATGCTGTAAGAATATACAAAAGAAATAAATGCGTTCAGGGGATATCTAATGTAATGGACTTATCCCGCCTTCTGCCTGGAAATGAAGGCTTGCGATTACAAGCCGATTTAAGAATACCTTTAGAAAAAATTAACCAGCATCAAACACATCACGGCATTCTTAGTGACCGGCTGCGCAATTTACTTGCCAGCAACGGGTATGATCTATATTATCCGTTTTACGTTCGGTTATACCAAGATAGAAAAGTTACCAATAAAGGCCATCTTTGTATTATGGAATGCGCAATGGAATGCGCACTAATACCCGGAGATTATCTGCCAAAAATACAATGGGAAGAGGCACAGCGGTTTGTGAAGGATTACATTTACATGGGAATTCTGCCCCATAGCAAACTCTCTAGAACGGGTATTTACACTATCATAGAAGAAGGTGTGAGCAAAAAAGATTCTACTTCAGCACATCCTCAATAGGCTTCTTCCCTTTCAATTGCTTAGTGCCTTGCTGTTTTGCTTCTGCCACCAAATCAACACCAAGCTCTTTTAACTCTTTGACGTGCATCTGCATCAGCTGCTCGACAATCTGCAAAATACGCAGCATTTCTTCCCTTTCTTTGGTAAGAACTGCCAAAGATCCTTTATGAAACCCCACTTTTTCATCTTTTGATTCAGTCATGGGAGGTTAAATAGAGGAAATGTTTATTAAGGTTTTGGTAATGAATACCATTATGGGGTTACTGAGCAAGCTCAAGTTCTGGCACAAAGAGGACGAACTGGATTTTGATACATTGGCAGACAAAGAGATGGGCAAAGCATCTTCTGCCAATGATATTGAATTGGACCAAAGCCATGGCCTGGAGGAAAAATCCCAATTTAGCGATGAGTCGGAAGCTTTCACCGGGCCTCGTTTTCAAACGTCCAAACTGCAAAATACCTCTTCATTCAACCAATCACCGTCAGCCAATCGGGATTTAGAGTTGATTAACAGTAAACTGGATACCTTGAAAGCAATTCTCAGTTCCATGGACCAGCGCATCGCACATCTGGAACAAACTACCAATGTTGAGAAAAAACAAAAATTATGGTAAGCAAGAATTGGTTTTGGCTGGCGGCAGGCATAG
The DNA here is from genome assembly GCA_964404595.1 of uncultured Methanosarcinales archaeon. Taxonomy (GTDB): domain Archaea; phylum Nanobdellota; class Nanobdellia; order Woesearchaeales; family GW2011-AR9; genus CAYJXA01. The sequence continues at coordinate 37,699 of CAYOKQ010000001.1, forward strand.
TTTTATTCCTTGATCAGATTTCTAAAAGCATTATTAATTACTTTCAGCCAACTTCGGCCTTTTTTCATGTCGTGCACAATACTGGCGCCGGATTTGGCATTTTACAAAACAACACCTTAATACTCGCTGCAATATCATTGCTCGTTGCCTTGGGGACTATTCTTAATTATCGAAAAATACCCGGTTCCTTTTTTCCACAGCTGTCGTGGGGTATTTTTTTAGGAGGCGTGGTGGGAAATTTAATAGATAGGGCTCTTCGCGGCTATGTGATTGATTTTATCGATCTGCAGATATGGCCGGTGTTTAATATTGCTGATATGGCCATTACAGTGAGTGTGATTGGATTGGTGTATTGGTATTGGCGAACTGAAAAAAAAGAGTAGCTGAAATTATAAGTATATTCAATTCGTGAACCACTTAAAGACGAAGAATTCTAGCGAGAAAATGATGCCTTGAGGTCCTGCCTGAATGAGGGATAGAAAGGAAAAATTAATAAATGACTCGCTTATAATAATTTGATGAACACACAATTGGAAAAAGAGTTAATAAGACTCCAAAAAATTCTTTCTCCATTAAGTAAATTTGTAGAAAAGGAATCCTCTTCCTTCTTCAAAAGTATTAGAATTCATGTGAGACTAAAGAATTTAATGATCATTCCAAAGCCTTCTTATTCTATTTTATTATGGGAAATAGAAGTATACTTCTCTCGGGCATTTGGACTGTTAAAGAGAAGAGTGTGTGACATCCAAGTAGAACTTACCACAAATGATAACTCTGCTGAAGGTAAGCTTAGGTTTAGCAGAGGATATATTTTAGCCAAATTTAATGAGAAAATAGCCCAAGAGTCACTTTTAGCGGGAAGTTATGAAAGCGCAGCTCCATATAGACTTGGCAAAACTGCAGAAAATATTTTCTATAAAGGCAAACTATTGCCAAAATTAAGAGAGTACAAAAGTATTATTTCCCATGAATTTAACATTCCGTTAACTAAAATTGATGTTCATGATTGATTTAACTTTACTTAAAATTATTCTATCAATAAACTCATTCTCATAATCAATCAAACCTTTATCTTTTATATAACGTAAAAATAAAGCAGTACATTTTTGGCTTCTACTCTCAACTCCAAACTTTGCAAGAATAGCCAGAGCACAATAATATTGTGAATAAAACCATTCTTCTGGTATTTTGTAGTCCATCCGTTGTTTTTTATATAGTTCACATAACTGTAAATTTACTTTTGCTTTCTGAACATATTCCTCAGCTTTCTTATCATTTTTATCAACAAAAAGCAGACCTTTATGTTTCTTCCCTTTTTCTTCATCTTTCTTTGCGAGGGAAAAACATTCGAAAACTTTTGGTTTCATTATCATTTTGCCATCCCCCGTATAAATTTAAAAAATTTCTCTTGCCCAAAGAGGATAATTCCCTTTTTGACCGCATCCATAAAAGCTTTGTTTTGCCTTCTCAATTCAGATTTAAACTCCTCCTCCGTAAAATTAAGGAGGTGGATTTTCTTTGATTGGGTCTTTTGTATTTCGTCTAAAACACTTTGAATTTTAACAAAATTTTTCTTTTTAGCCATTCCCAGAATATCAATATCATTTGCGTCTTGGGGAGAATGTAAAACACTGCCATAAAGAATTAAAAAATCAGTGATTCTATCAAGCGCAGCAAAATTAATCTGCCACCGTTTTTGCTTTAAAGCCTCTTCGGTCAAATAAAGAGATAACATTTTTTCAGCAAGAGGATTATCCCAATTTAGCGTAATTATGGAAGTGTTGGTTTTACCAATTCCCACTGTTTTAACAAGAATATATTTACGTTCACCCATTTTTTTAAGAACTTTCCAAATCCCAACCCGGCTTAGACCTAATTCTGTAGCTAAAGTAGTGATAGTGTGCGTACTAGAAAAATCTTTAAGCAGGTGAAGCAATACTCTTTTAGCTGTTAACTCCCTTGTTACCATGTTATTAATAACTGTTAACCAATAGTTAATATATAAATCTTTCTATTACCCATTAAACGACCCAAACTATCACCAAGGCCCATCCTTATACTAATATTTCTTCCGGCAAGCACTGTTTCTTATGAACCGCAAAAACCCGAAAGGTGTCCGTATCAGCGATAATGTCATCAAATTTCTCGCGCAGCTGTAAAAATAATTTTCTAAATTCTGCTCTATCACGCGTTTCTGTAGAAAGTACGGCATCCCATTCCCCGAAGGTTTTGGCAAATTCAATGACCAAAGGATTGTATTTACAAAATTGACGAAGATGATCCTCCTGTTCCTGAGTGATATTCTTATATTTAAGCAAAATCAAGTTTGCAGAAATTTTCATCGCCTTAGCATTAAGCAAAAGCCGATACCCGCGCAAAATGTTTTGCTGCTCCAGCCATTTTAATCTAGCCATGATTGTCTTAGGAGTCGTTTTAAGCTCTAAGGCCAGCTCAATAACTTTCTTCCTGCCTTGGGTGAGCAAGCTAAGAATGTCTTTATTAAGTTGATCGATCTTAATTTCATCACGATCCCCTCCAATGATAGTATCGCCTTGCCCCTCTTTGTCTACTAAATAATCGCGCAAATAATAATGTTCAACCACCGTGGTCAAGATAGTCCAGTCTCTTAACTCCCCATTAATAGATACGAGCTGCTTTAATTTTTTATTGAAGTGGGAGGGATTTCTAGCCAGAAACATGACCATAAGATCATACTTCCCATCACATTCAATCACTAAAATGATTGTTTCATATGCACATAAAAACGTGATTAACTTTTGAAAATTCTGTTCACTGCGGTATTTTACTTTAAAAAAGACGACAAAACTAAGCAGCCCAAAACGGGAATAGTCTATAAGCGGAAAATATCCTTGAATGATCCCTTCTTTGACCAGAGATTTTACTTTATAGCTGATGAGCTGTTCGCTCATGCGTACTTTTTTACCAATCTCAGTGTATGATTTTCTGTAGTTAGAATCGAGTTCGTAGAGCAGTTTAAGATCTTTCTTTTGCAGCATCGTTTGTAAAAGAGGTCGCCCTGCTTTTAAAAGTTATGAATTTGAAAAAAAAGATTGAATAAGGTTTAAGATATTCCACATTGAAGTACTACTTTTAAGGAGAACCGAAAAAAATGGGCGCGGTGTGATGATAGAAGATATCTGTTTAACTATACCAACGTACAGATTGGGCGAGGCTGCAGAAACGGCGTTTATTTATAAAAAACACTTTGATAGATATGGTCATCGCCAGGTTCCGATTATTCTTTTTGATGATACTGCACTATCTAATGAGATAAGCCGGCAAAAGATAGCTGCGAGAGGTATATTCTATGTTGGGGCGGCAGAAAAAGCTCGCTTTATAGACGAATTGGTGCAAAGGGTGGGAGTAAAGCATGAAAATATTATCAGACATTTATTGAGACCAAGCTACGGAGGAAATAGGAATGTTATTGCTTTGTACACGTTGGGTCAAAAATATATCAGCGTTGATGATGATATGCGCCCCGATGGCCTTGAGTACAGACAGAGTGTGAAATTAGGAAAACAAGAAGTATTACGAGGAATTTTCCAGCAAGAGCACACTTTAAATGGACATTTAATGAGACAGGAAAAAGATCTTTTAAATGAATATTTGCAAGTACTAGGTAAGAGAGTCAAAGACCTGCAGCATACCTATATGCATGGGCGAATTCTTCGAGATTCGATGAATGACCTATTTACAAACACCACCACTGCTAAAATAAAGAACAACGTGGAAAACACAGTGGTCGTTGAAGGTGATGAAATAAATCCGGAAGCACGCGTTATCGTTGCGCAGTCATTCAAAACAGGAATGGCTGATTTGGATGCTACCGATTTTGCGCAAGACATCTTGGATCCCGAAAATGAAAGTATTAATATTTCAATGAAGTACATTGCGCAAGGATATCAACCTTGCGTCACTGCAACCAATTGGAGATTTGATACTGGTGTAGCTGGTTACGATAATCGCTTCGGACTGCCCCCTTTTCTCCCAACCACTTTAAGAACTGAAGAATACGTTCTACGTCTTCTAGGCCAGCATCCAAATTTTGCAGCTGCTCATATCGGTGCCTCGCAACTGCATTTGCGCGCTGCTACCCAGAGAAAAAGTTTAGGCTATGATATTTATAATGAAGAGTTGGTGCAGGTTCTGCGCACGAAATTAAGAGGTTTAGTCAGAAAAATAGATGAAACGACTATTTTATTTGAGCGCGACGGTCATATTCCGTTGAGAGAAGCACAACGTATGATAGAAAAAGCAATACCATATTATAGTGCAGCAAAAGAAAAAGCCCATAAATCTCTGTGTCAAGAACAAAAAGGATATTTTAATCAATTTTCTGATGATTTGGAGGAATATTTTTGTAATTTTGATGCAGCATTATTTCGTCGAGCTGCTGAAAAAAAGATAAGAACAGAAATTGATACCATTGTTGAAGCGATGCAGATATGGCCAGAAATTTTAGATAAAACATTTAAATTAAAAAAAGCAGATAAGCTTCGCCTAGTGCGACCATAAAAGTATGTTTTTTACTGTTATATACCATCAAAAATATTATAAATAGCCATTGATCTGAATATACATGAGAATCCTTCATACCATCTCCCCTTTGGGTTACCATGTGGAAGAAAACAATCTGGGAGGTACAGAACAGATTGCATACTTATTGGATAAAGGACTCCTCGAAAAGGGATATTCTTCAAACATGATCGCCAGAAGAGGAAGCCAATTATATAACGATCATTTCGGAAAAAGATTGATTCCTTTGCTCGGAGATAATATTGATATTGGCAGATGTTCCGCTAATCAGATACAGTTTTTGACTGCAATTAGATGTGCAACAGAATTAGAAGAAGCACAAAGCGGCAAGTATGATATAATCCACAGCCATTCAACAGATATAATGCGTTTTGGCAAGATCATTCCTATCCCCATTGTAACGACACTTCATTTTCCGATAGAATGGTACTGGAACCCGCAAGTATTAGGCCAATGCAGCTTTGAAAACAACCACTTCGTAGCTATTAGTGAATCACAAAGAAAAGCATATTGTGATTTAGGATATGAGATTAATCATGTGATTTATAATGGCGTGGATACCAGATTATTTCCTTTTGGGGAAAATAAAATGAACTATATTCTTAGTTTGGGAAGAATATCACAAGAAAAAGGGCATGATATAGCAATACAAATTGCCAAAAAATTGGGGATAAACTTGGTTATTGCTGGCTGCCCCTCAAATTATCAAGAAGATGAGAAAGATTTTCAACAAATTATAGGCCAGGTAACCGAAGATTGGTCGAAGAACAAAGAAAAATTATTGCAATGTGGTGATTTAGCAAATGGCAGTAACAGAATAATATATTTTGGTGCAGCAAATAACGAAGAGAAAAAAAAACTTTTTGCATACGCAAAGGCTTTTCTCGCCCCCATAAAATGGGAAGAACCATTTGGATTGGCCCTCATAGAAGCAATGGTGTGTGGAACCCCCGTTATAGCATTTAATCGAGGGGCAGTTCCTGAAATAGTTCTGGATGGTGAAACAGGCTATATCGTTGATACTATTGAAGAAATGGTACAAGCAGTTAAGCAAGCACAGAAGATAAGTCCATTAGCATGCAGAAATCACGTAGATCAAAAATTTTCTTTAGAACGAATGGTGAATGGATACGTAGATTTATATAAAACCCTTCTTGGTTAGCGATTATGCTTTCCTACCTCTCTCGTGTCAAATCAGCTTTTTTTATTTTGCTGGCGCACGATACGCTTACGGCATTTTCTTTTTCATTTATTTTTCTCTTTTTTCAACAACAAGGTTATTCTCCCTGGTGGATGATCCTGGGCTACGTGCTTTATTCGGCTCTGGGCATAATGCTTACCTATGCCGTGAAGGTGTTTTATCTGCGTTTATTTCTTATCATAAGCTTTGTGGGGTACTCGCTTCTTTCATTTGTGCTCTACTTGAATCCATGGCAAGGGCCCCTACTTTATGGTGCAATACTGTCTCTTCCGCTTATTTTTTTCTGGATCCCACTCAATTATCTTTTTTTTAAGACTTCAACCAAAGAAAATCATGCTCTTAATTCTTCTCTGTTCATGGTCGTTCCGGGAATTATTTCTATTATCATGCCGCCATTGGGTGCATGGGTCATCCACAACTATGGTTATTCCTGGCTGTTTATCATCACCAGCCTGATGTTTCTTCTTCCCATCCTGATAGTGGCTTTCAAAATTCCAGAGGAAAAAATAACCACCAGCACCACCATAGGAACATTAAATTATAAAGGCCTGCGCACCATCACTTTTTGCGAAGGTGCACTGCATTTCTTTACCGGAGTGATTATTCCCATTTATGCGCTGTTCTTTTTTACCCAGGTGAAGGAAGTGGGCTGGTTTTATAGTTATCTTGGCGCGCTGGGGTTGATCATATCCATCCTGGTTTCCTACCACTCCGACAAAACGCAGCAACGCAAGAAACACTTATTCCTGTTATTCTTTCTGCTCACCATTATCACAATTATATTGGCATTTATACATACTGTTTCCGGCTGGCTTATTGCCATTGGCATTTTTACCATAATATATACTATCTCATCTCCCTTACGGCTGGCCATTTCCATGGATACAAAGAAAATGGACCTGGAATTTTGGAAAATGCGGGAAATATTTCTCAATGCCGGACGATTTGTGACCTTGAGCTTATCAGCAATTTTCTTTTACTATGAGCTATATTGGACAGTATTTGTGATGTTTGGAATCATAACTGCAGTATATCCCTTTTTAATTTATCATAAGTTGAAAGAAATAGGCTAGATCCCAAATACCATCTTTCGTATTGCCAACACCCGGGGCACATATTGCCTGTTCGCCGCCGAGTTGCCACGAAGATACCAGTAAGAAATTTCTCGTTCCCGACGAAGCAAACTAACGAGTCTATTTCGTCCGCAGTGATATGCGGCCAGAGCATTCTCCATAGAGGTATTAGTGTCAACGTTATATTCCTGGACAAAAAAATCACGATGCTGGGCCACAATTCTAGCAGCAGCAGCAATAGCTTTGAAAGGGTTCTTTCGCTCGTCTATTGATTCGTCTACACGCAGTCCTGCTTCTTGAGCAGTTGCCTTCAGAAGTTGCGCAATGCCTACGGCTCCGCGAGGCGAGCGAGCATCAATTTTAAATGCACTTTCTAGTAACAGCAGAGAATACAAATCGTCGTAGCGCACGTTATAACGCTCAGACGCACTTTTTATATTTTCTTCAAATGCACTTGCCCGGCGTCGTGCAGATCGTATAAATCCTCCATGTCGATACAATGCAGAGGCTTGCTCTATTCGTTTGCGCCTTTCTTCCTTTTGGTGATGATGACGAGCCCATTCAAAATACTTTATAGTCGGTTGTATAATCCTGGGCAGTGTTTGACCATCATAAATCTCTTCTGCGATGCTGTATACTGGCTGAATATTTCGATAATCCCGAGCATTCTGGGTGGCCCAGGCACAGTGGTGGTCAGTCTGCGTAGATAGCCCAATACTGATTACCACGTGCAAACAGGTTCTGCGATCCATGCCTGTTTAATGAGTTCCCACATATATAATTTGAGCCCATATACCCAAATATTCCAGTGGAGATTTCTTAACATAACCGAGCAGATCAGCTAAAGTTCTTCTCATTTCAATCCTTCCCTTTTACAGTTCCCGCCTGAACGCTTGTATCCTTTCTTCCTGCTCAATGTATGCTTGGCAGATGGCCACGTGCAATCCATCCACGCCAATCTCCTCTCTTTTAATCCGATATATTAATTCATCATTCCAATTGCTTATTTTTCTTTCTATCTCACCACGCGGAGTGCGTGCCAATTCTTCCAGAATGCCATGAGGAATAATGTAATTAATTTCTGCACCAGCTCTTTCTTTGATATATACTATATGGTCTTCAACTGAAGAAGGATGATAATCAATCTTTAATCGTTCGTCTTGATAAAGTGGCTTTTGATCCATTTTCACTGCACACAGTCATGCTTCCTAAACCCTTTCTCTACCGCATCTTTTTTGTCGTCAAACCACAGTTGCCGCGACTTTTCGATTTTCTTCGCCCATTCACATTTTGGCTCATGATACACGTTGCTGTTCTTACTGGCAACATATTTTGCCGGTGAATAGGTTGTAGCAGGTTTTGATTCTGTTTTTGAATCGACTTTGGGCTCTTCAAAGATCATGCTGTGCAATTCTTCTTTTTTCTTGGGTGCCCTTTTTTTTTGGCGAGGAAAAGAAAGCACCAAGCCGATAAGGGCTAAGACCATCAATACCAAATAAAAATTTTCTTTAAAGTACCATACCAACGCCAAATTAAGCAGATAGAGTGAAAATACGGCAAAGAAAAGCGGCTTTCCCCAGGACTCATAGAAGACGAATCCTGCCAGGGAAAGAATTAAGAGCGCCAGCAGGCCGATGAATTCGAGAAGAAAGAAATATCGGCCGCCAGAACTAAGCACTTCCACCAATCCATACAATAACAAGATAAGCAGTGCAGCATATGAGACTAGAAAAATTAACGATTTATTTTTGTGCATAGTGCCAGCGAACAAAAGGCGCTATTTAAGTATTTCTATTATGGAGTGGTTATACTCCAACATACTCATTGGAATCAAAATTCATTATCTAAACCTTTCAAGAAACCTTTTTTCTTCAGGTAATCAACTTCAGCCTTACCACGGTACTTATAAACAACATCGCCTTTTTCATCGCCACCTAGTTCCCACGGTTCTACCAGAACGACATCATTCTCGCGCACCCATAGCTCCCTTCGTAATCTTCCGGGAATGCGGCAAATCCTTTCTTTGCTGTCCAGACAAAGGACCCGCATACGGCTACCGCCTAAACGCTGCTGCACCACGCCCAGGATTTCTTTCCCCCGGGGAATGCGTACACGAATAAGTTGTTCTTCAGGTTGTTGTTCTGGCATTAAAGCGTAATAAAGAGGGTATTTTATAAAGCTTTCATCAGAGAAAAGCATATAAACAACTGCCCTTCCAAATTCTATTCAAAAAGGGGAGAGATACTGTTCTATGGCTAAACGAGTGGAATCACCATCGTCCATCAATACCTTCAAGCATTGCCCCCGTAAATATTATTACCAATACATTGAAAAGCTGCCCACACTCCCAAATATTCATCAGGTGCGGGGAAATATCGCCCACTCTACTTTAGAAAATTTTTACAACATTGATGTTTCATCATTTACTGCTAACAATGTGGCGCAGAAAGTTCAATCAGCAATTCAAGCCCTCTTTTTCCATTACTGGCAACATTATAAAGGAGAATTGCAGAAATTAGAATTAAGCAAAGACCGGGAACGTTTCTATTTTGAAGAGACCATGCTTATGCTGATGAATTGGGCCAATCATTTCGTCGAAGATGTGCGCACCACCATAAAAACAAAGAATATGAGCGTGCAGGAGGCATTTCAATTGCTAACTCCCCTTCGCGAGCAGAAATTTGTGTCAGATCATTACTCAGTCCAAGGTTTTGTTGACGCCATCCATCAGCTTGAAGACGAGGTCCATATTATTGATTACAAAACGAATGCCAGCTTGGAATTAAAGGACGAGCAAAAACTGCAGTTAGCTATTTATTGTTTGCTGTACTTTGAAAAGTATGGAAATATCCCTTCCAAAGCAGGCATTTTCTTTTTACGGCATAAGTTGAAGTTGATGAATGTGGATGAGCAGTTGCTCGAATTAGCAAGGCGTGAGATCAGTTTGATCCACGGCCATACCTCTGAGTACAGCCATATCGATGAGTATCATCGCAAGCCAGGGCCGCTGTGCAAGTGGAGTTCGGGACGATGTGATTTCTATGAGGTGTGCAAGCCGTTTGACGGGAAGAATGAGATAAACGGCAAGGGATAAGCATAGACACAAAAGAGAAGAATGCTTTAAAAAAGTTATCCATTTAAAGCCTGAAAACTCATCTGAATAATATCTTTATAGATATCAACATTCTGCAATACAAAGGTTTCCACCAGCGCTCCCAGAACGAGAAAGATTAAAGCAAACAACAGAAGATATAAGTTAAAACCAAACACTTCCCAAAACCGTGAAGAAGAAAAATCTTCCAGCAGCACATCCTTAGAAATAACTGATCCGGAAATTGCAGCGAGAAAATAAGATATTCCCTCCAGAATCATGTGGGGAAATACCACCAGCATAATTATGCCAAAAAAATAGAGGGGGTGTTCTCCGGCAAAAAGAGCCGCATTCTTGGCAGTGATTCCAAAGATGGCTCCCCATACCGAGGCATTCCAGGTAATAAGAAAAATAGCCCCGTCACCGGTTAGCAGCGCCAGAATAAAGCAAGCTAGCAACACTAAAAAATTGTTGCTCAGCAAACCCAGAAATAATTCACTGGTGAAGATGCCGGCGGTGGCATTTCCCGCAAAACCTTGACCAAAGCGAATCTCCAATTGTTCACGAAATAAATTATTGGTTTGAAATTCCGGCAGAAGCATGGTGCCGACAGAGTATACCAAGAGAATGCCTAAAAATAAAAACACGTAAATGCGCACCACTTCAATATCATCTCGCCACAAGCCAAGCAATGATACTTTTTGTTCCATCGACTGCTGCCGTTCTTCGATGGCGAAAATCTTATACATCTCCGGCAGCAACAGCATAGATGTAAAGGCTACTGCCACTAATGCAGGATCTCCCGGAAATAAGACCGTGGCAATGAGAAGGGCTATGATAGAATACATTACACCGAGAATAAACGCATATCTTCCTTTGTGTTCCAGCCAATCTTCAGGAAAGATATGTTCTAGTACCATATGCACCTCTTTTTGGAACAAATGAAGCAATAAGTATTTATATAACTTCCGCCTTAGTAAAAGGATGGTGGCTTACAAAGCAAAGAGTGTTACGATCAGCAGAAAACCTGCTGAAAAGAAAGACGGTACTTGGAGCGCATTTATCGGCCTATTCGATGAGAACAATCCTCATTTAAAAGCCAAAGCCCCCATTAAAGTCGTGGAGATGAAAGGGATCGACAAAGTGCGCATACGCGATCTACGCAATATTTCCTATTATCTGACCGGCAATGATATTGTAATTAACAATTTGGTGGAGTTGAACATTGATGTTAAGGACAGCATCATGACTCTGACGGGAAAACAGGAACTGCCGCAGAAATGATAGGGAAATCCTAAAATCACCTGTGCCAGTTAATCGTTTCTAGATCTATTTTATTGAAGTCATATATTTTTCTCTCTTCCAGGTCATAAAACGAATTTTGAAAATTTATCTTTAACTTCGGAAGATTTTTGATCAGAATACAAATAAAGAAAATCGGTATAAATAATATTGAGACCAACAAGCGGTTTGATAATTTTGTTCGGGCTAAAAATGCGCAGATGCTCCCAAACTTGCCTGGCACTCTGGCTGGTAGAAATTCTACTCATAGAAATGGGAAATACCAGAATACCTTCCTCGGGCGGCAACTTATTGATGATAAAAAGCCACTCACCCACTCGACAACCTCGGTCAAAGTATATAAAGGGGTATTCTCCTCAAGTATTACATGAAAAGTTTATTGTTTAAGAATAAGGAGTACCTGCAACTTATTCAGAAAATTAAGAACGAAGTGAATTTGGTCCAGTTGAAAGCAGTTCTTTTAGTGAATAAAGAACTTCTGCGCTTATATTGGAATATTGGAAAAGCTATTGCTGAAAAACAGGAACAAAGCGAGTGGGGTGATTCGGTGGTTGAGGCAATTGCTCATGATTTACGTAAAGAATTCCCCCAGATGAAAGGTTTTTCCAGGTCAAACTTGTTTAATATGCTCCAGTGGTATACTTTTTATGCTAAAAGGGGGGAGAAAGTCCAACAGCTTGTTGGACAATTACCATGGGGCCATAATGTAGCTATTATTAATAAAATTAAAAAAACTGAAGAAGCGCTATTTTATGTCCAACAAAGCATAAAAAATAATTGGTCGAGAAATACTTTAATTCATCAAATCGAACAAGAATTGTATCACCGGGTAGGCAAAATAACCCATAACTTTATAGAAACGTTGCCACCATCCCAATCAGACCTAGCACAGCAAACCCTTAAAGACCCTTACGTGTTTGATTTTCTTTGCCTGAGAGACAAAGCACAAGAGAAAGAAATAGAGAAAGAACTTACCAAACACATCACTAAATTTTTGCTTGAATTGGGAGCTGGTTTTTCTTTTGTTGGTACACAATATCTTTTAGAAGTTTCTGGTAAAGATTTCTTCATTGATCTTCTATTTTATCACTTAAAATTACGCTGTTATGTAGTTATCGAATTAAAAACTGGAGAATTCAGGCCAGAATACGCTGGAAAAGTTAATTTTTATCTTTCAGCAATAGACAATCTCATCAAAGGTAAGCATGATAACCCCTCAATAGGTATAATTTTATGTAAGAGTAAGGATAAAGTAATAGCAGAGTAAAAAGCTCAGTTATAAAAGAAAATGAGAAAAAGATGACCATGATCCGCAACTTTACTCCCCGCCTGTACCAGCAAACTATCTTGGGAACCGCCGCTCAGAAAAATACATTGGTGGTGCTCCCAACCGGCATGGGAAAAAGCGCCGTTGCTTTTATGCTCGCTGCCCAGCGATTGCAAAATTATCCTTCCTTTAAAATTTTAATGCTAGCACCAACCAAACCATTGTGCGAGCAGCATGTGCAGACCTTTCAAAAACATCTGGACCTCCCCCCACAGAAAATAGTATTATTTACAGGCAGTGTGTCTCCTGAAAAAAGAGGGGAATTATGGAAAAATACCACGGTGGTAGTATCAACCCCCCAAGGATTGGAAAACGATGTCATTAATTCGCGAGTTAGATTAGAAGAGGTTTGCTTGCTGATCTTTGACGAATGCCATCATGCAACTAAAGAATACAGTTATGTCTGGCTGGCTCAGCAATACGAAAAATTAGCCAAATACCCCCGCATACTGGCTTTAACAGCTTCCCCCGGTTCTGACATGGAAAACATTCAAGAGATATGCAAAAATCTCTTTATAGAGAAAGTGGAAGTACGAACGGAAGAGGATCCTGATGTCAAGCCCTATGTACAAGAAGTAAAATTCAAATGGATTAAAGTAGAATTTCCGGCGCAGTTCAAACAGGTGCAAAAATTTCTGCAGGACTGCAAAAAAAGCAAACTGATGGAAGCACAGCATTATGGGTATTGCAATGATATAAACCTGAATAAAACGCAGTTGTTGGCGCTGCAAGGGGAATTACATCAAAAAATTTCACAAGGAGAGCGAGATTTTGAAATGATGCGCTCAATATCACTGCTGGCAGAGGCACTCAAAGTGGACCACGCCTTAGAATTATTAGAATCGCAAGGAATTACGCAGCTTCATTCTTACCTTTCGAAATTACAGCAGGAAGCTTCCAGCACCAAAGTAAAAGCAGTCCAAAATTTGGTAATAGATGAAAATTTCAAGTCCGCAGCATATCTTACCGGGGAATTGGTGCAACAAGGCATAACCCATCCAAAATTAATAAAATTAAAAGAGCTGGTGCAAGAAGAAACTTTACGTGATTCTTCTCGAAAAATAATTATTTTTACCCAATATCGGAATTCAGGAGAAGAAATAGTCAAAGCGCTCAATCAGCTGCAAATCAGCAATAGCATTTTTGTAGGACAAGCAAAGAAAAACGGCACCGGTTTCTCGCAGAAGCAGCAGAAGGAAATTTTGGAAAAATTCCGCCAGGGTGAATTTAATGTTCTTATTGCGACGTCCGTTGCGGAAGAAGGTCTGGATATTCCAAAAGTAGATAAAGTGATTTTCTATGAGCCGATACCCAGTGCTATTCGTTCTATCCAGCGTAGGGGAAGAACAGGAAGATTGGAAGAAGGGGAAGTGACGATGCTCATCACTGCCGGAACACGCGATGAAGGATATCGCTGGAGTTCCGTGCATAAAGAAAAGCGGATGCACCGGAATCTGGAAGCGCTTAAAAAAGGAATTTCTATAGTGGCATCACCAGAGCCAACTACCTTACGACAATTCATCCCAAAGGAACAGCTGGTAGCCGTTGTTGCCGATCATCGGGAAAAAGATAATCGGGTGGTCAAGGAACTTATTGAGATCGGCGTGAGCGTGAAAACAGCACAATTGTATTCTGCTGACTATGTGATATCGGGACGGGTGGGGGTAGAACTCAAAAAAGTACCTGATTTTGTAGCCTCAATTATCGATGGGCGGGTGCTCGAACAAGTGCGCGACCTGAAAAAAAATTTTGAAAAGGCAATCCTCATTATCGAAGGAGAGGAAAATATGTACGCGGTGCGCAATGTGCATGCCAACGCCATCCGGGGTATGCTCGCGTCGATTGTGCTTGACTTTGGCGTGCCCGTCTTGTATACTAAGAATCCAAAAGATACTGCAGGTTTATTGGCGGTAATGGCCAAACGTGAACAAGATAAAGAAAAAGATTTTTCTTTGCATATCAAAAAGCCCCATTCGATGAAAGAGCAGCAGGAATTTTTGATTTCGGCCTTGCCGGGAATAGGAATAATCGTGGCAAGGAATTTATTGAATTATTTTGGCACGATAAAGAGCGTGGTGAATGCATCGAAAGAGGAATTACAGGCGCTTGATGGGGTGGGGGAAAAGATTTCGGAAAGGTTGTGGCAGTTGTTTAATGAAGGATATGGGAAGGAAAAATAAATAAAAATAAAAAAATAAAGAAAATTAAAAAACTTCTTTCTTAAGCAAAGCTTTCTCTACGCTCCATTTCTTATTGCCATAGACTATCAGCACCAAGAAAGCAGCAAAAAACAACACTGCTAATTCTCCGCCATTGGCTAATGGATTTAATCCTTGCTTGGCATGCACCATGAAGTACGCTACCACCATCTGTATTGCTCCTAGTGTTGAAAGCAGTCGGGTAAACACTCCCAAGAATATGCCCACTCCCGCTACTACTTCCACGATCGCTGCCACTAACATCAATCCCTGGGCCATGCCTGCGGCAAACTTGCCCCATCCATGCATGAAAAACAGCAAGCCGATTAATGCTCTAAACAATACATACAGGTAATCCCCATATTTTTGTACACATTTGTCACAATAACTCATAGTTTACACCCCCTAATTTTAATATAGGAAAAAGCCTCTTCCATTTAAACTTTTCTCGTTCGTATCTTCCCCGTCTGCCAATCTTTAAGTACCATTCGGGCCGCGGCATCGACATCCGGCTTGCCGCCAGACTGCAATTTATTGGTTTTGAACGCTAATTCTTCCAGCATTTCATCCAGATCTTCATTTTTAAGTCCATAATGCTTCATGAAAAGCTCTTTATAATCACGAATCAATTCCAGGGCAGCTATTTCTGGATTTTTAATCTTGGAATAATCTATGGAACCATGCTTGGCCATCAGCACTTCATTCTTTTCCCCGTAGGGAAACACACCAGGAGTATCGAGCAGCATAATCTTGGTGCCCACTCTTATTTTTTGGATACCATGCGTAAAGCCGCTGTGGGGAGAGGTTAATGCCGCTTTTCGACCGGATAAGGCATTAATTAATGATGATTTTCCCACATTAGGATAGCCTAATATCCCAACTACTACATTTTCTCCATGGGACAATTCCATAATTTTCTTTTTTAAGATAGTGGTGCCAAGCTTATCGGTGCTGGAGATGTACACTGCCGGATGTAAATCCTGTTTGGCTCGTTTGATCTGCTCTATATCGACTAAATCGCATTTGTTTATCACAAATAATAATTTTTTACCGGATTTCTCTACTTTTTTTTCGATCTCTCTGTTTCGAGTCTGTTCAACCAAACGAGCATCAAGTACTTCGATGAGAATATCGGCATCTTGCAGTACTCTATTGACGTGTCGCCAGAAGGATGGCATGAGATGTGAAATAGTGGCGTGTTTATAAAACCTGTTTTAGTAATTATCTTACTATAGAGTAGTAAATTTATAGAAAACTTTAAAAATAGGAGCAATTCTTGCTCTTTTATACCCATGAAGCGTAAAATTAGCGTAAGCTTTGAAGAAAGCACTATAGCGAAATTAGACGGTCTACTAGAAAATGGTGCTTTCCGTAATAAGAGCCATATTGTGGAATTTGCAGTGAAAAAACTATTGGAGGAGAGACAATGAGTCCGCTCGAAGCACAAGTTCAAAAGAGCAGCTCAATTTCTCGTTTTGCGGAACGTTGTGTGAGAGAGGCCTATGATCCTCGCTATGTGCATGATATAATCTATGAAACTTATAGGGTTCTCCACAATAGTATTGATGATGAACTAGTTAGCTTAGAAGAAAAAGAGCTTGCAAAGCAAGAAATCAGGGAAGAATATCAATGCCTATTAGAAGACTTGCCCTGCTTTGCAAATAATTCTCAACAGCCAAGAGAACTTCTTGCATATGAAGAAGGTATTGCTTTAGGTAATTGGAGCAGAGGAATCAATGAGGCCTATAAAAAATTAGCTGGTGAAGTTGTACAGGAAACTGGAATTGATCCACTCTATGATCCTCGCAGTGTTTTTGATAATATCGGGTTGTATATTCAAGATAAGCAGTTTCCATGGTTGGAAAGAATTGTGAGTATACTTCGTACCTATGGATCCAAATTTCTTGATAATAATTTAATTGAGTTAGATGACGAAAGCAAAAAAGCAAGAGTAGAAGCTTGGCATAGCACGCTACCCCCAGAATTAGGACAACTCTGCTCGCAGGGTGATCTATCTGATGTTATGCATTTAGGTTCTAAAGCCATGGCTGATGCTTTTTTAACCTACTTTAATCATCATTGTCTCTCTGGATCTTTAGGGGAATCTGCCGTTTCACCAGGAGTATTTACCTCTCCCGATGAATTTAGACATGTAACAGTAGATCATTTTTATAGTTTTGTACGAATTTCACAAAAAGTACTCGCAAAATATCTATTAGCCAAAGCTCGTGAACAGGGAGTAAATACAGCTGATCATGATTTTTGGGAGTATACCATCTTAGAATTAGCAGAGAGCAAAAAACGGATGGATACGAATCCCACCATCAATCAAAAGATACGGCCAACATTAGATTTACTCCATAGTGAGATGGTGCATTATGTTCGGAACTTGGCTGAAATAGATTTAACTGTCCTACGTCGTGATGGCGACGTACAAGCTCCTTTTGTCTCGCAATTAGATTCGGTGTATGTGCTTAGGGCAGAGAAACACAATGGTTCGCGCGACCGAGCTATATTTGCTGATGAAATGGGAACTGGTAAAACATTATCAGCGATATTAGCTGATGCGCTTTATAGAAAAGAAGGGGCAGTAAAGAGAACGCTGGTTATCTGTCCCAATCAGATGAAAAAAGAATGGGAAGAACGTTTCACTAAATACCTTTCTGACAAAATCATTCAAAAATGGTATAGCAGTGAGGGCACATCATCTATTGGTGTCATTAATGGGTCTAAGTCACTGAAAGACATTGAGCAACATGCTGTCGTAATAGTTAATTATGAAATGGTGCATCGCTCACTCCAATATGTAGAAAATGAAGAAGGGGTTGTGCTCGAACTTGCAAGTCAGGCCTTATTCAACGGTGTTGAAGACGTCTTTAAAGAAAATGAAACGTTGGAAGCGATTTGTTCCAGTGCAATGGAATATCTCTTGGCTAGGACAACTTTAAGAGACGCACAAAGACAGTTTAATGATAAACAACAGATACTCGAATGGATAGGAGACGATGTACGTAAAGCTGCATTTGCGTTAGCTACAGAAATGTATTTGCGTGATGAAAAGCGCACAACCGAAAGTCTTTTTAGTTATGGGGCTGATTTTTTGATTCTGGATGAAGCGCACGCCATTAAGAATCCTGATGCTAAAAGGACGAAAGGAATAAGCGAACTTGTCGCTGAAACTGCGAGAGTAGCGTTACTCACTGGCACCTTAATCCCCAATCGCTATGACGACATCAGTATTCCATTGCAGCTGGTTGATAGCAGCTACAAACCAGAAAAAATCACACTGGGAGAGGGGGGCACTACCTTAGCTCCAAAATTGCGGCGTATCCGACAGGCATTAATTCCATACTTAAGCCGCAATTTACGAGAAGAAGTGTCACCACGCAGCTATTCTATAACTTCGGAGGTGGAACGAGATGAAGTGGTGGAAGCAGACGAAGTAATGTTAATGACGTATAGGGCGATAATCGAAGATAATCAATTATCCTTTGCAGAAAAAACTCGCCTGACACGCTTAG
Source organism: uncultured Methanosarcinales archaeon (assembly GCA_964404595.1). Taxonomy (GTDB): domain Archaea; phylum Nanobdellota; class Nanobdellia; order Woesearchaeales; family GW2011-AR9; genus CAYJXA01. The sequence goes on from CAYOKQ010000001.1 coordinate 55,972, forward strand.
CAACACTCCATCCCGCCCTTGCTATCAATAAACTCTGGCAAATGTCTGAACGTGAAGACAGTTGGATTGATGCAGATGCTATTATTGAACATATTATGGATTCCTTGTCTGGAGATGTGTGGAAAACCCTGACGGATGGTTCATACGTGCCACCGAAATACAAAAAAATTGTTGCTGAAGCAGGAGAGCATCCACACAACGTCGTGGTATTTACGTCCCACATTGAGGGGAATACTCGACCGTTGGAAAAACCCATATTTCCCATAAAGACATTGATGGAGTATTTACAGGAAGCACTGCCTCATAAAAAAATTTTGCTTCACGATGGCAGGACTGACGATCACAAGAATCCAGAACAATCAGAACGAAAAATAATTTTAAGGGAATACGGCAGCAGAGATGATGTGGTTCTCGTCGCTTCCTATTCTACCTTAGGTGAGGGATCGGACCTGACACGAGGCACTAAAGTAATTGGTTTAGATTTACCTTACGCTATTCCAGAACAAGGCGTAGGAAGAATTGATAGAATAACTCAAACCAGGGACGTAACGGCAAAATATCTTACCATAAAAGATGCCAGACTGTCTGCGGGAACAAAGTCAGGACTTACTATTGATGAGGCTGTATTGCAGTTAGGGCGGGACAAGCAAACTGTTTCATCTATTCTGGTAGACGGTCGGCCTCCTGGAAAAGAAGAACTGGAAGCATACCAGAAATTATTGGAGCAGAATGGGGAAACTCCGTACACTTACACACCTTTGCGTGGAGGCTTAGAGCTTCATAATAAGGAGAAAGAACAAGCTGAACAATTGCGAATTTTTATCAATAGAACTGCCAGCAACAATCGTGGCAGTAGAAGAAATGTCAAAGATTTTGAAGAATACTTGCAGCGAACCTACATTGAAAAATCAGTCCTAGAACCAACCAGTTATACCTTCAAATCTAATAGTATGTTAGCGCAATTAGTTGCTCCAATTGTAGAAAGTAAACGTCTCGCAGATGTTGGCGGAGGTCCAGCTTCTTTAGCATTAGCCGGGTTAAACAATGCTTACGATATTATTGATCCAACTGCATGGAGACAAGTCTTAGAACAAATACTTCGGGAAAGGGGGACCAATTTCCCAGAAAATGCGCACTTCCATCAGCAATTCCTGGCTGATTTTGCAGCCCAAAATCCTAATGTTCTCTATGATATAATTACATGTAACAATATGTTACATTGGACCACGCCGCGTGCTCCTAATGGAAAATTCTCTGAGCGAGAACAAACCTTGCGAGAAATTAATGGACATCTTACCACTTCCGGAATTTTTGTCTTAGGGATGCCGGGAGAATATTCCCAATCAGCGCAGGCAAATTTAGAAACTATTTTACAGCATACTGGCTTTCATGAGTATACTCTTGACCAAGTGAGCTCGCCACAAGACAAAGGGTTCCAGGAGTTAGTGGTAGTTGCGAAGAAAACGGGAGAACCACGTGGTGAACCATTACATGGATCACAATTGATTTTCAAATATTCTACCGGAAGAGCTGTTAAACGATTACGTGGAGGAAAAGAGGAAAAAAAGCCAAAAGAAGGTGCGAAAGCAGATATTTTCCTCTTCGGCACCAAGAATATCCGTAAGGTGCTAGAATGACTCTTGACAAAATCGTGCGCGGAATCGAATCGAGGTTAGCAGAACAATCAGCTATTCTTCATCTTGCCAATGCCTGGATGGACAGGACAAATGGCGTAGTGAGAGAAAGATTTACAATAAGTGCACAGGAATACATTACTCAACTACAAAATGTACCGTTATGGCATGAAGTCAAAGAGGATATTCCCCTATATACTCACCTTATTGGCAGTACATATCTCACCGGTGTTTCACGCGAGGAAGCAGAAGTTACCCTATGCTTAAGGCATTTTCCTACTGCCATTCATGCTTTGTCTCACTTTCTAAAGCATCCAGAATATTCTACCAACTCACAGTATCACACCTTTGGTTCGCCACTAACGCTGACACAGGTTTTACGAGATTATTCTACCACTCTCAGTGAGGAAGGTGGATTTAAACCTAGGGCTGGAGATTGTAATACCTTTTTTTTTGCACTAAAAAAGAGAAATTTTCGAGAGGACAGAATTGTACAGCTTCTTGGATTAACGAAAGAGTGGGATGAATATAGGCACTCGAAAGGAATTCCAAAGTATATCCGTAAAGCGGTGCATGCAACAGTAGAGACCTTCTTACAGAATCCTGATTATTGTAATGATGCACATAATAAATTTGGCAGTCCCAAGAAACTTTTATTTGTCTTAAGAAAGGCAGAGGTTGAAGGATGTACTGCAGCAGTACATGCCTTGCGCTATGGGTATACCTCAGAGGAATCATTGTTAGAAGCAGTTGATCTCAAGCGAGAATGGACAACATATCAACGTACTAAAGGTATTCCAAAAGGATATAGAGAGACGGCAGACCAAGTTCTGCGTCATTTTCTTGCAGATCCGGATTATAATGCCGATGGTAGAAAAAATACTGCTTCGCAAGATGATAAAAGTTTTGGAGCCCCTTTTTCTTTATTACGGGTGCTGTTAAACTACAGAATAGATAATAATGGTAGAGCCTCATGGCAAAAGTTTAAGGGCGATGCTGGCGATGTTGCTAATTCCATGCGCAAGAAGAGGTTTACATCAGAAAAATTATTAGAATCAATTTGTCTCTCAGAAGCATGGTCAGTGTATCAGGCAGCTCGGGGAATACCGAAACGGTACAGAGAGGCCGCTACAGAGGTTGTGACTCATTTTTTACAGTGTCCTCTCTACACCAGGGGTAAAGGAAAAGGAAATTATACTGGCCAACCCTGGAAATTGAGGTCCATCTTACGTGATTATCACCCTGATGCCCAAGATTTGAAAAGGAAGGGGCCCGCGTATATGGTTTGGGCTGCTGTAAGCACTGGTAAAATTTCAGAGGAACAACTTCTGGATACAATAGGCTTAACAGAACCATGGCAGGACTATCAACACAGCACTGCGGCTGCTCCTTTCCTGTTTATGCCAGAGAGGTATCAACAATGAGCATTGATACCTTAGTAAGAGGAGTGGAAAGAAAACTTTCGGTTCAGTCAGCACTCTTAGATTTAGGTAATGCCTGGATGGATAAAACCGATGGCATAGTCATAGATGAGGTGCACATGGATGAGCAGGAGTATGCATCTGCTCTAAAAAGAATTCCATTATGGGGAAGAGTTAAAGACAACTTGCCTCTCTATTCTAAACTGTTACAAGGAAGAAAAATAAGAGATCCAGAGCACGGTCAAGAAGCACGTCTGCTGTTTTATTTTCCAAAGCTGCTATATGTGTTTGATGATTTCTTAGATGATCCTATCTATTCTCCCGGAAAAATAGGCCAAATACCTTTATCGTTTCCCTTAACTTTCTCCATAGTCTTAAATGGGTATGTGGCCAGAGAAAGAAAAATTGTGTGGAAAAAAGGTGACTGTAAAACAGTATTTCGAACGATTGAAAGTGGTAATCTTAAAGAAGAAATGATTCTTGATAGTCTTGGATTAAAGGATCGTTGGGAGCAATATCAAAATAGCCGGAAGCTTCCGAATGATATTCGTGAGGAATTAGAGAGTGCTTTAGACCATTTTCTATCGCATCCTTTGTATAGTGATGGAAAAGGAGGAGAACGCGGTTCTTTGGGATCACCTTTTTCCTTGAGAACTGTTTTATTAGGTTATGTTCCGGGAAAAGGGCTTAGAAAACGAAGCGGTCAATGCCGTAAAGTTTATTTTCTTCTCCAAGCAGGTCATGCACAGGAAGAATTTGTTTTGGATTCAGTTGGCCTTAGGGAACAATGGGAAGCATACCAAAAAACAAAAGGATTGCCCGAGGACATCCGAGAAAGAACCAAGGCACTTCTGGAACGATTTTTAGATAATCCATTGTATAGCAGCGGCAAATCTAAACAAGGCACTCTTGGTTCACCGTTGCCTTTGAGAACAGTATTGCGTAATTTTACTTTAGAGGGTATGCTGGACCATAATAAAGGTGAGATGAAATTGGTGTATCAAGCAATTGTCCGTAATGTAATCACAGAAAAATTTGTGCTTGACTCAGTTGGATTAAGTGAACAATGGGAAACATATCAAAAGACCCGGCAGTTTCCAGAAGAAATTGCCACACCTTTGCGGCAGACTTTGGAACATTTTCTACGTGCCCCCTTGTATAGTACAGGAAAAAGGCAGCAAGGAAAAAAAGGGCAACCTCTCCCATTGAAAATGGTACTGCATAGTTATCATAATCAATCAGGAGAAATGTCCACTGGCAAAGGAGATTGCCATACCATCTATCGGATGATTTATAATGGACATTTTACGGAGGATTATATTCTGGATAGAGTAGCGCTTACGCAGCAATGGAAAGATTATCAACAAAGCACCGGGGCTAAACCATTTATATTTCCTGCGAGGGGGTGTACTCGATGACATTGGATACATTAGTACGTGGAGTAGAAGCAAGAATTTCTGAGCAGTCAGCTCTCCTGGAATTAGCGCAGGCTTGGATGGAGAAAACTTCTGGAAGAGTTACAAATGAAGTTACTTTTGATACACGAGATTACATTTCCCTGTTAACTTCTTTACCTTTATGGAATGAAGTAAGAACTGAATTATCTCTCTATGCCCCCATGCTCCGTCAGACATGCTTAAGAAAGAAAAATACCAGAGGAGAGAAAGCACGGATGTTAATTTATGCTCCCACTTTAATTCATGTGATCAACCACGTCATCGAGCATGATTTTTATAGCGAAGGAGAATCAACAAGTCCTTTAAGCCATCCCTATGGATTACTTTCCATTTTACGTAATTATGTTTCCGAAGGAGAAGGTAAAAGGGTTCGTTTTAAAGGGGAAGGGCGCAGTGTTTTGATGGAAATGGCAGGCGGTTACTTAGATCAGGAAACAATCTTCCGAACCACCGGCCTACAAAACAGATGGGATGCATATCAAAGCCAAAGAAAAATTCCTCCGCAGGTGGCTCGTAAAATAAAAAATGTTTTAGAACATTTCTTGGAGCATAAGCATTATTCTGCCGGTAATGGAAAACAGGGTGCACTCGGCCAACCATTGCCACTGCGCTCAGTTTTGCACAATTACCAAGCTAAAGAAAATGGAAAAATGGTGCAGTCGAGAGGGGATTGTGCTCAAATATATACGGCATTGTTCCAAGAATTAATTACAGAGGATATGGTTTGGAAAGCGACAGGTTTGGAAGAAGCGTGGAGTGAATACCAAAAAACAACAAAACTTCCACCAGAAATGGTTGACAAAATTAATGAAACTATGCGCACCTTTTTACGAAATCCTTTGTATAGCCCGGGCTGTGCAGCCTATGGGCCAAAAGGTGTTCCTATCCCACTGAACTCTTTTTTTCGTAGCTACAGAGTTGGAGAAATGCGTATCAGGAAAAATTGTGGCGATTTACGTGTGGTATGGGATGGATTAGTGCGAGAGAGAATCACTCCAGAGATGATTTGGCAAGCAGTTCCTTTAAAAGCAGAATGGGAAGCGTATCGACAAAGTACTGCGGATAAGCCTTACCAGCTAGGAACAGAGTTATGAATGCAGTAACCTTTTCGCTATACTGCTATAACAAAAGATTTAAAAACTACTAAAGAGTAAAAACAAAAAATGGCCCTTGAAGACAAATTCAAACAGCAAGCAGTCGTACTGGATCTATTGGAAGCAGCAGGAATAGCCGGCAAACAAAGAGCTACCTATGAAGCTACATTAACCACTCCTTTGACCATAAGATTATTTACCGCCGAAGCAGATTTAACTCCCGTAAAACAGAAATTGGCAGGTAAACGTGTAAAATTAACGGAGAGTCAAGAAAATATAGCAGTACTAGTAAGACATTTGCATGACTTTGAACAATCGGTGGGGGCTTGGTTAGCAACACGGCCTACTCAACCATACGCTGTCGAATATGTGCTGGCTCATTATGACATCAAGAAAAAAGATTTTACTGATGCTGGCACTGCCACAGCATTGCTCAATAAAGTAGATTTCAATGGTCTTCAAACACTCCGTAGGCATAGCCGATTTGAGGGAGAATTAAGAAAACTCTATGGGTCTGTTTCCAATGGAACCGTTGATTATACCGCAAAAGCAGAGGATGTTTCCAAAAAAATTATTGGCAGAATTATGGTAGTTCCAAGCACAGCTTTGACTACTGCTTTCGCAGTCAATGAATGGAAAGCGTTCAAGGCTGGGAAAGGTAATACTTATCAGCCTATTCATGCTACAATTATTGAAACTGAAGGCTTTGAAACTGATTCAGCAGTGACCAGATCGCGCTATTGCATGTTAGCAGCACCAGGACAAATTGATATAATGCCTAATCGGGGTCACACGCTTCTTAACATTGGAACGAGGAATACAGAAGTTCCATCTTGTGTAATGGTGCGCGCAATAGTTATTGAAGGCAAAGCGATAGAAGGGCCCGGCAAGGTGAGTGAAGCTTTGTTTGATCAAAATTTAGTTGGACAGGTTCTGGGTGTAGATATTCCGGTGGAAGGATATACTGCTCCCAGTGGGTATGTTCCAGCAAGTGCTGCTTTTAGTACTGGAAAATATCGGATGCAATAATTGAGGAAAATAAAAATTATTCAACAATCGAAGGTAGATAACTAATTTTATATTCTTTAAAGATTAATATATTTTCAAAGCTCTTGATTACTTCTGGGAATTTATCTCTCAATTCAAATATTAAATTTCTGATATCTGTAGAACTTTCCACCTGTAAATCAATAAGGAGGTCATAATTACCAATTGTTGAAGTCAAATAATAAGTTTCTTTTTGTTGCAAGATATAACTCATAAATCTTTTTTTCGTTTTTTCGTCTATTGGCTGTAATTTAATCAATAAAAGATACCATTGTATCCCTAATTTGGATACATCCAATTTCATTCTGAAACCATTAATAACTTCGCTTGTTTTGAGTTTCTTTAATCGATATCTAACTATGTCTATGGTCATTCCGTTTTTATTAGAAATTGTTGTTATTCTTTCTCGTGCATTTTGTCCTAATGCTTTCATCAAATGAATATCCTCATTGTCCAAGGTTATTCGTTGGAATTGTTCTGTTTGAACTCCTTCAAGATCGGCCTCTAAGAATCTATAACTTAATTTATGTGATCTTGTTAATATGGAAAAATTAGCCTCTCTTAAATATTCTGCGCAAATATTTTTTATTTTAAGGTATAAATCATCAAATTCTTTAAGGGTCTTAGCATAAACTAAAAGAATTATATTTGATTTACCGATTCCATTAATAATCCAGCCAATATTTTCTTCATCAACAAATTTTTCAATTATCTCTTTTTCCGTTTTATTGGTTATTTTTTCTAATTCCAAAAAGATGTAATAGGAATTAAACCCCAATTTACTAAGGTTAAATTCCGTATAAAAGCTTTTAATGAGTCCATTTTCCTGCATTTTCTTAATTCTGTAGCTAACTGCTTGTTTGCTTATCTTTAACTTCTTAGCAATATTTGAATCTGGTTCCCGGCAATTCCTATTAAGAATTCTGAGAATCTCTTGATCTCTCTTGTTTAACCACATATTAGAACAATAAGGTAATAATTATATAAATCTTACTAAAAAGTTCTATTATTTTATAGTTAATTTAATGATAGCTATACTTGTTTTATTCTTGGTGAGTTTAATATTAATATGGATACCTCAAAAAAATTGAAATGCGGAAAATTGCCCGATAATGAATTGTCTAAAATTTTAGAAAAATATACCAATAGTGCCAATGAAAGAGTATTATTAGGGCCAAAACTTGGAGAAGATGCAGGAATAATTGATATGGGTTCAAAAACAAATAATTGTTTGGCAGTTGCAGTCGATCCAATAATGGTAAATATTTCCAATGCTCCGTATTTTGCTGTTGCCATTAACGTAAATGATATCGTGACCAGGGGAGCTACTCCTAAATGGGCTTCTTCAAGTGTTTTTTTCCCAGAAGGATCGACCTTAGATGACGTTGACAGATTCTTTGGACAGTTATATGATGCCATTAAACCACATGGAATTTCCATCGTAACTGGACATACTGAAGTAACTTCTCTTCTAAAAAATCCAGGAATTGTTTTAACAATGTTAGGAGAAGTAGACAAAGATAAGATTATTACTACCTCAGGGGCAAAAGAAGGAGATTCATTAGTTTTAACCGGCAGTGCAGGAATAGAAGGAACGGCAATTTTAGCAGCAGATATGTACCAATCATTACAAGGAAAAGTTGATGAAAGCACAATAGGGAGAGCAAAGCAATTTCTGTATGATCCCGGTATTTGTGTTGCGCAAGCAGCTTACATAGCTTGGAATCATTCACCCCATTCATTGCATGACCCAACAGAAGGGGGTGTTAGGAAAGGGATTGAGGAATTAGCGATAGCTTCAGGGAATGGGGTTTATGTTGATTATGATAAAATTCCAATTAGAGAAGAAACTCAAAAAATATGTGCTGTTACTGGTGATGACCCACTAGGAATATTTGGTTCAGGAGCTTTATTGATCAGTATTGGTAAAGATAAAGTTAAAAGTTTACTCAGAGATTATCAGAAAGTTGGCATTGTAGCACAGGAAATTGGACGAGTAACTTCAGAAGATAAAGGAAGAGTGTTGCGTTATCAGGGAAAAGAGATTCCGTTACTGGCAAGCTATACAGACGGCTTAATAGATCGGTTGAATTAGTTATCTCCTATTTTTTTTCTTTCTTAAAGTGTTAACTTCTATAAAACATACATTCTATGCCGCAATTGCTTCCTGCACATTTATTTCTTCATCAACTTCCCGATACAGCGCATGAATCTTTCGAATGATCTCTGGCCGTGGCTTTCGACTGGCTAACGCAACATATGCTTCCAGCTCTTTAATTTTGCCCAATTCACGCTTTATGGAAGCCAGAAATCTTTCCCTAGCCCCTGCTTTCAGAGCACTGCCGGCAGATTTCCATTCTGCTTTGACACTGCGCTCTAATCTTCCTAAAAAAGTATTGATGTGGCGACATAACCCTTGAATATGTTCGTCATCATGTTCGCCAGCTTCATTCAAGGAAACAATAAGTTCTTCGATCTTGGATGCAATAGCACTGTACACTTGATGTACCTGCTGGACAAAGGGGCGTAATTGAGTCATTCTTAGGCCTCTTTTCCAAGTATATCGGCTGTACTTGCGCCAAGCACCGCGAGTAATAAAGTAGTTGCAGTTACTTTATACACATGTTCAAAATTAGAGGTTAAATCGAGAAAGCCAAAGATCATTAAGGTGCCAACTACCACAAGCAATGAGATGCAATACACCACGAGCACCCGTATGGGAATGAAGCGGAAAATACGAATTTACTTGACTTTGCGAAAAACAAAAAAATACAAGAAAAAGAAACATACGATCAATGAAATGATATACAAGAAGAATACCCGTACCACCGATATCTTATCGGCTATCTCGACACCATAGAAAAAAGCAAAATGACCGACGGTACCAATTAAGGCCCCAATGACACTGCGCACCACATCTGCACGGGTGATTTTGGTCAGAGGATGGCTACTGGTATCTTTTTTGATAGCTTTCTTGAGGCTCTCTAACTCTTGAAGTTCTTTCGTTTCTAAATCCTCTATTTTACGTTCTTCCTGAAGTATGAGTTTGGGGCGACTCTTTTTGGATTTTCTGGGCATGGTACTGGAAAGAGAGTTAAGGAATATAAAGGTTACTGCTTATAGGAAAAGCGCCCGTAGAGTTATATAATTCTTTATACATATATTTATATACCTCTTTATTATCATTTCTTATATGGAAAAAATGGATGAGGGGACAGATCAAGTTCTTTTAGAGATTAAAGAGATTAGTAAACGAATCGATAAACAAATAGAAAGAAATAGAAGATTACCCCTTCTTTTTTAATGAGTGATATTTCCTATATAAAATTTCATATTTATTGACGATATTTTTGGCATCTTTTAGTAATTCCTGATTTTCATAACTTACTACATCGACTTCCTGTTTTTGATATTGAAATTTCTTTTCCAGTATAAACTTTTCAAGAGTAGCTGTAGTTAAAACTATGAGTGCAAATATGCTTATAAAAATTGCTTTGACAGAGACTTCCAAATACACTGAAACAAAATATATTAAAAATAATTGCTCAAAGAAGAAGACAAGAATGAAGAAAAGAGTAAAAATACCATAATTTTTATTGATAAAAACTCTTAAATGATTAAATTTTTGATTAATTACAGTCAACGATTCTTTTAAAAAAATCAATAAAATGATTAATAGTAGAATAAAAATGATAAATAATCCTATAAGCATCATTTCGTAACCAATGATTACATCTTTTTATACATAACTGTCTTGCAAAATATATTTTTGTGAATGTTAATATATGTGCTACTATATCACCATAATTCTTTTAAATCAATCATTTCTACATTTCAAAATGCCTTTTTCCAAAACTTTTCCTAGAACCATTCCCGGAAGTAATTATCCGGTATGGGAAGAAGTATTCTTGAGTGAAGAAGAGGAGAAGCAGGTAGAAGAAGAATGCAAACAAGAAAATTTCAAATTGCTCGATGATTCTCTACGGCAGGCAAAAACGTTGGTAATTAAGCATGCCATCAATACGGAAGATAACGTTGCCAGATTAGCGGTGGCTTTATTTGAAAAACAGGCTTCTCACGTGATATTCTGGAAGGAAAGCAGGGCGAAAGAGAAGTTTGAAGGGAAGAAATAATAAGGCGAAAGGTATTTAAATAAAGAAGCCCTCAACAGAGTATGACCACACAAACATTTACCATTGTAGTTGAACAGGGGCAGGATGGCTATTTAATTTCTGAAGTGGTGGAGCTACCAGGCTGCCATACCCAAGCTAAAACTTATGATGAACTTATTGAAAGAACTAAAGAAGCAATATCACTCTACTTGGAAGTAAAAGGAGTGCCTGAAGAGATGACAAAATTCCTAAGTTTACAACAAATAGAAATGGAAGCATAATGACAGATAAGCTGCCTATTCTTAGGGCTAAGGAAATAGCAAAAATTCTGGAAAAGATGGGGTTTGGATTCAAAAGACAAAAAGGAAGCCACATGTTCTTTGAGCATCCTGATGGAAGAACTACAGTGATACCCAACCACCCTACCGATCATGTTGATAGAGGTTTATTGAACAAGATCATTAAGCACGATTTAGGAATCACCAGAGAAGTATTTTTAGAATATGTTTGATTATTTCTTTCGTGCTATCTTCCACACTAATTTGAATTGATTTTTATAACTCTGTGCGTTATCTTTATTTTGAATTACCACCGCCAAAGGAGGTTTGGCAGTCCAAATTAAAAGAATAATTGTGTCTTGGTATATCATGGTGTCAGTGAAGGTTGGATATTCATTTGGAAGAAATCTAACTTCTGTAACAATATGATTTGTTATAGTGACAGAACCGAACCAGTATACATACCGACACAGAAAGAAATATCACACATAGAACAAATACTAGGCGCTTCAATATTAATGAAAAATTGGGCTAAATTACCGGTCGAAATGGAAATAGAATTCTTACCTGATACCTATAATTCTTCCCACCCATCAGATTATCCACTTCCGAAAAAAAATAGAACCAAGCACATTCGATACCAAGGTTCAAGAAAAGATCTTTCTATAATAACCGAAAATATGAAGTGGTGGTTTTACTGGAGATCCCGTCCTCCAACAAAAATGAGTACCTATCAAATTTCAGTTTCACACCACGAATCAGATAAAGTAACCTACTCGACTATGCTCTGGGTTAGTGATGATCTTCATAGAGAATATAATGAACTTCTGCAATCCATTTACAAGACAGCTTTTTTGCGGGCGAATCTTCCAGCCTTTTTCAAAATGATCTAAATTATCTTTTTCCCAGTTTCACATACTTCTGCACCATTTTCTCGAACCTTCCCATCTCCTTCCTCGTATTAAAATACAGCAAATGTTTCTTCCCTTGCTTGGTCATCAAATACCCACCTAAAAAGAAATGATCTAATTTGTGATGTTTAATATTCTTAAGAGGTATCTGTTCGTGAATCACTTTATTTCTTCTGGTGCGATGCACCTGCAAATGGGTTCTTCCCAAGTGATACACGTCTTCTACTTTATGCACGGCTTTGGCTCCATGAGCAACGAGCAAATACAATCCCAGAAAAATCAGGGCAGTTGCCAATGCCACAATCCATTGATAACTAAATTCATACAAAGATACCAAAAAAATGAGAATTGATAAAATGACGATAAACAGGATTTCTATACGCAAAAAAGCTACTTGGGGAAATTTCCAGGAATAAGATGCATCGGCCATGTTATACCTCTACCACCGGTGCTTTGGTCATGCTAATCAAAGAAGCGATGAACATCATAGCAAATATGAACATGAAGGCCAATCCAAAATTAAAGCTTTGCGGATAGACATAGTAGGCGGAAATGAGGAAACCGAGCATGGCGGTAAGCATAAAGCTGCCTTTAAGAGGTGCTGCATGCCATTTCATTTTAGAAGGTACTTTCTGTGTTTGTTTAGCCATAATTCACCTCTTTTGTACTATAGAAAATTCCTAGGTTTTTAAAGGTTGCGGGGTTGGGGGTTTGGGGTTGAGAAATTCAGTGGTGGGATCGATAAAATCTGGACTTGGCCACTTAATGCTTTCCCCCATCTTGACGATGTCGCTGATTTCAATCCCCAGTTCTTCCCGAATTTCCCGACGCAAAGCTCTTTCTTCCGTTTCTCCTTCCTCTATTCTTCCTCCCGGAATCAGGTATCCTTTCCAATTTTTTTGGAATATAAACCAGGGGGTAGCAGTTGGACGAAGAGATGTCTCGTCTAATCTTTTTAGAGATGATGTTCGTTATATCGGAGTATAGATTAAAAACGTTTGTGAAGAAAAAATTATCTTATTTTGAACGCTCGCTGCATGATATTGTTAAACCCTTTGCTAAAACCATAAAGAACCATTCCGATCGTAAAGACAAATGCAATACTGTTGAGAAGATCTTCCGTATTCATCTAGAAAACACCGATGATCTTCAATAACAAAAGGATAATTCCCACTACTCCTAAAACTATACCGTTTATTTTTAAATTTTTGCACTGAATTTTTGCACCATCTTCTGCGCTTTCTTCCTATTCTCCTGATGCTCCTTCAAAAAGGCAGTTATTTTCTTTATAGTGTATTCTTTTAACTCTCCCGATAATAATTTTCCTGAGCGATAATCCTGTTCAATCTTCAATAATTGGGCATCATCTGGCTCTAATCCATATTTCAACATCTGAAAAGATACATCAATATCGGGATTCCCGCCTTTGGCCCGATGTTCTTCAAGTGTGGGCTGCCCACCGGAAAAAGCATATTTTTTTATTTTTGTTGCTGCTTCCTCCGGAGAATCGGTTAAGGCAATAAAAGACATGGGATCGGAGGAAGACATCTTATCTCCTTTTAATCCTGGTAAAAATTTATGGTAGGTCGAACTTAATTGCAGGAATTTAAACTCTTTAATCCGTGAAGAAACGTCCCGTGCCAAGCGCAAATGCGGGTCTTGGTCAGATCCCACTGGCACGATTACAGGAAGAATGCCGCCCTCAAACTCTGGTAATTGCGGATGCAACATATCTGCTGCTTGCAGTAAGGAAGCGCTCATTTTTCCCGGGCTAACCTCACCGTAGATTGCTTTAAATTCATTATAGGTAAGGTGGCGCGACAGCATCAAAGCTAAGGAGTAATAGGCACTTGCTTTTACACCATCACTTGAGCGCATCGATTGAAAATAAAAATCACAATTTCGAGGCTGCAACCCTAAGGCAATATAATTGGTTAAATATTCTTTGATTGCTGTTTCGCGAAGCTGTCCCATATCCGGAATTCTGGAATTATACGCTTCTATGTCTGCAACCGTAAGGTAAATTTTGGCGCCAAGAGACTGATAGAAAATAATTTGCTCCGCCACTAATTTATGCCCGAAATGGAATTTGCCCGAAGGCATCAATCCGGTCATCATGGCAAAAGGCTTTTTGTGTTCCACGGCATCCACTATCTGTTTAAAATCGCGATGAGCAAAGATGATGCCTCTACGAAAAAGAACATTCTTCTGAAAGGCTTCCGGAAGATAACGTAAAGGCTGCAATCCAAACTCGGCTATCAATCGGTCATAATCAATCTTGCCTTTGACTTCCCAAGGGGTTATAATGTGTGCCATGACCAATAGAAGCAAATCTCTACAATTTATAAGTGTTTACTATCATTTCTCCCATACTTTCCTCACCGTGGACTCAAGTGGAGACAAGCCTTTCAAAACACTATCATGCCCGCTCCCGGGAAAGTTGACCCGGCCCCAATTTTTACGTTTACATTTTTCGCAATGGATAACTTTATAATGATGCTCATGGCCGCCGGCCCAAGAAGAGTACCATTTCTCTCCATTCAATCCCTGCTTGCAATACAGGCACTTATGCAATGACGGGCGATTAAATATATAGTCCATATGTTTTCTGAGGGGATATTTTAAAGAGAATATTTAAATAGCTTCCGTTTTTGGAAAAAACATGAAATATCTTTTTACTAACATCCTCGGCAGTTTTGTATTTGAGGATCAATTAGAAATTATAGATTCCATACTTTTTTCCAGCATCGGTGAATATGAAAACAGAGCAAGCACAGAACAAAAACTAAAGAAAAGGCACCCCCAGAGTGTTCCTCTTCCTTCTGAAAAATTATTCAAAGTCCTGCTTCATTTCAAAGACACCCAATATTACGATGCATTCTATCATCAAAATATGGCTTTAACCAAGAATGGAATCCAACGGAGTGTGTCGGAGGATATATTTATCATGCAGACAATCGCCAACATTAACGAACTTGACAAAGTCGTTAATCTGCTGAGCAAGCGAGTTAGGGAATGGTATAGCTGGTATGCGCCGGAAGTGGTGGAACATCTCTTGGATCATGAAAAGTTGATGGAATTGATATGCAATAAAAGCAGAGCTGAGTTGCTCAAAGAATTCAAAGAACCTGAAACGATGGGCGCTCCTATGGATAAAGTACACGTGGAGGAAATTTTACTTCTGGCAAAGCAGGTTAAAGAATTATTTCAGCTTCGAAAACGCCATGAAAAGTACTTACA
>CAYOKQ010000001.1:71175-82891 GCA_964404595.1 uncultured Methanosarcinales archaeon
AGTCATGCAGACATATTGCCCTAATCTAATGGAGATGGCCGGTGCGACGATAGGTGCTAAATTGATGGAACTGGGGAAGGGATTGAAGCATCTGGCATTATTACCTGCATCGACCATTCAGTTATTAGGAGCAGAGAAGGCCTTGTTTCGGCATATTAAGACCGGGGCACGATCACCTAAATACGGGATAATCATCAACCACCCTTTGATTCAAAATGCAGCAAAGGCATCCAAAGGAAAAGCAGCGCGGATGCTGGCAGATAAAATATCGTTGTGTGCGCGATTAGATTACTTCAAAGGAGAATTTAAAGCGAAGGAGTATAGGAAAGAATTGGAGAAAAAGCTGGCACAATGACTAAAATAACCCCCCACAAACTCTTTGAAATCCATCGCGATGATAGGAGAACCTATACCAAAAGCTTGCTTCCGGGCACAACTCATTTTGAAGAAAGAACCGCCAGGCAGGGCGGGCAGGAATATCGTGAATTTGATCCCACTCGCAGTAAATTGGCAGCGATGATCATGAAGGGCTGCACTAATATAGGGATACGAAAGAACGATGTCATTCTCTATCTGGGTGCTAGCCACGGATATACTATTTCCTATGTTTCAGATATAGTTGGTGAAGAAGGATTAATTTTTGGCGTTGATCCAGCACCACGCGTAATGCGAGATTTAGTTTTTTTAGCTAAAGAAAGGAAAAATATTGTACCTTTGTTAGCTGATGCGAATCATCCGGAAGAATACGTGCCTCGAGTTGCTGCGGTTGATATCATCTACCAGGATATCGCCCAGCGTAATCAGGAAGACATTTTTGTGCGAAATTGCAAACTCTTTTTGAAGAAAGGAGGATATGGGTTGCTGGCAGTAAAAGCCAGAAGCATCGACGTGCGCAGACGTCCAAAAGATATCTTTGAAGAGATTCGGCAGCATCTGGAGAAAATATTTACAGTGATTGATTATAGGATACTGGAGCCGATGCAGAAAGATCATTGCATGATAATTATTAAGAATGGGAAGTAGATCAGTAGCACTGTTTTTGGGATGAGATGGAAACTCTTACGTACAGATATACTACTTTTAGTACAAAATGACCATCGCCAATCTCAGAAAGCAGTGGAAAAATTGAAAAATGCGATTGAAAAGAGGCATACCATTCTCACTAAACTGCATCGGCATCAGGTGGCTTTCGCGGGGCAGTTGCGGACAGAAGCAGGGAGATGATTATTGAGGCAGTTCTCCGTATTCTCTCCTTTCTTCAGGAGTTGTATGCAAAAATTTCCATCCCCAGGATTCCAAAAGAAAGTGACGACTGTATAAGTTCGTGGTTTTCAGGAGTGCTATCTTATTTTTATCAATTATTTGGAGTATGGCTGTGATCTCATCTTTATGGTCAAGATACGCATCAATAGTTCCTCGAGCCAAAGTATTAGCTTCGTTCCAGCTTTCAGCCTGACTTCCTCGTCCAAAAACCGGAATGGATTCATTATCTGAAAAAGCCAATAATTTTGACGCATAAGGATAAACTTTTTTTATATCCGATAATGAATAAAGGCTGGGTTTTTTTGCCTTCTCTGCTTGAAATAAAGGATATTGAAGAAGAACACCACACAAAATATCTTCTTGAAGACAGGCATCGTTTAATCTAACTACAAGAGAAATCCCTACTTTTTCCTTTGATTCTCTATCCTCTAGCCTCGCCATCGTATAATCATCTAAACAAGGGGATGATCTGGTTTCCAGAACTGCCCGTATCAAATCTTCTGCGCTATAATAAGGAAATTGAATGCCGGAAATAAATATTTCAAATTGTTTATAAGTATTTCTTAACACAGTATAATCCAACCCTTTCCATTGGGCAGTGTGAGAATCTTCAAGACCTACTTTTAGCGCAAGAGCTTTTAACCACTGTGGTGCATCATCTTTTAACCGCATAGTATATTCCAAACATCCAAAACCATCTTCAGGGTCACACTAATCTTATTTAATGCTTATGATACTTTCTTCTCCACCTTAATAATATTCACCGGACAGCAATCTGCAGCTTCTTGATTAGTTGCTTTTGCATCTTCTGTGGCAATTTCTAATTCAAAATGTGAATTAACGGCTTTACCTTGTTTTAAATGTGCCAACCCTTGCTCATCCATTTCCCAGTATTCTGGAGCTATCGCAGCGCACGCGCCGCAGCTGATACAGTCTTTTTTGAAATGAAGTATAGTATGTCTGCCCATAGTTTAACCATAGTTAATATCACTCTTTGAAGATGATTTATTTATAAAGATTCTGCACCATAAATCCTCACCACAAAGCTTATATAAATAGATAATTTCTTTCCCTGAATGAAAAAGGGTGTGAAACAAGGACTGATCATAACCTTTCTACTGCTCTCCTTGCTTCTATTATCATGCAAGCGAGTTCCTGCCGGCTCAGAACCACGGGATACTGCCGCTATTTTACGGCAAGTGCAAACCGGAACACAGGGTGTAGAAATCGATATTTTACCCAATTATCCGCCGGCACAAGTGTATGATCAAAATGAGCTTATTGCAATTGTGGAAGTTAAAAATAGAGGCAACCATAACCTCGAGCCGCAAGATTGTTTTATTCAAATATCGGGTTTTGACCCCAATATAATTTTAGGTGGTTTTAACCAACCGCGTTCTTGTGCGGAAAATGCCGGCGGCACCCTCGAAGGAAAAAATGTGTACAATACAGAAGGCAGCGCCAATCAACTTGAATTTAAGTCATCCACCATTACCTTGCCGCCAGGAGTATTTGAGTATAAGCCTACGCTTAATTTTGTCACCTGTTACAATTATGAAACGATTGCCAATCCCGCTGTCTGCGTTGATCCGTTATTGTTTCAAGTCACTGCTGAACAACGCACCTGTACTCCTCGTGATGTGGGCATGGGCGGCGGACAGGGTGCTCCCGTAGGAGTAAGTCTCGTGGGGGTCGATATGGTGGGCAGAAAAGCAATCTTTGAAATTAATGTCAAGAATTTTGGCAGCGGCAGAGTTTTAAGCCCTTATTCTGACATACGATCCTGTGGGCAAGCATCGCTGGAATATACCGATTTAGATAAAGTGGCTTACGACGTGCAGATGACCGGGGGCAGCCTTTTGGATTGTAAACCCCGAGATGGATTAGTGCGGTTGACTAACAATTTAGGCAAGATAGTGTGCCAGTTCGATGTGCCAGGCGCATCTGCATTTGAAACTCCTTTGACAATAAAATTAAATTACAACTACATCCAGTCATTTCAGAAAGGGATCCAGATCGTCAAGACACCGGAGTAAGCTTTAAATAGCTTGACGATTTTAACAGTCCATAATTCACAAAGAGGTTATCATCATGAACAAGACATTTGTATTCTCCATAATGCTCATCAGTGTATTTCTCCTCACTTCTTGTGGAGAAGGACAACAACAAACGACCTCTGGCGGCATTTTTATTGGTGGCACCGAAGGCCTCGTAGCCTCATTTGAACCATTTAGCATTAAAGAAGAAAATATTTATACTATTTTTGACACAGAAGACTTCCCTATCGAAGTCGTGCTCAAAAATAAAGGGGAAGAAACTGTTCCAGCAGCCAAAGTGACTTTAAAATTACTGGGTCCTGCTAAAGAAGATTTTGAGAATATTCCCCAATGGCAAGTGCATAATCAGCAAGAAATATTAAAGAAATCAGAATTTAATCCTGACGGCGGGGAAGAAGTCGTGGTATTTACTCCCACCAATGCCCGTTATAAAGCGCTGGTAACCGGATTTACCGATCTTACCTGGAATTTAGAATATATGTATGATTATAAAACGCATGCTATTATCAATGGTGTTTGTTTCAAAGGAGATTTTACCGACCCTAAAGTATGTGAAGCGCAGGGAACTAAGACTTATGCGGTATCTGGAGCGCCAATAACCGTAACTTCAGTAGAACAAGACACTGCCGGCAGAGGCATCATTTTGCTCAAGATCGGCATTAAGAATGCCGGTACGGGCCAAAGCACAGTCATAGGAAAAGAATTTGATGAACGATTTAGCCAGGTTTCATTTGCTATCGATGAGGCGGCACGATGGGAATGTAAATCCGGCGGAAGGGAGAATGAAGCTCGCCTCGTGAATGGAGAAGCTGAGATTATCTGTAGATTGCGAACAGCGGTTCCTGAAGAAGATGTGTACACAAAATCCGTACGCGTCAGCTTGGATTATAAGTATAAAGAATTGATCCAGGAGAAATTGAGGATTAAGGAAAGTGCGGAGTAAGATATTCACCTAAACTGGCGTGAATTCCACATACTTCTCTTTCTGGTTAAAACTCACCACAAACTGATCAAAGATATCTCGGGTGCCGACAATATAAAACCCTACGCCCAGCCCCTTCGAAAAACCGATGGTGCACATAAATTCCTTTCCTGCAAGGGCGACCTTCATTTGATGAAGATACACTTTGAGCGTGTTGCCATCACCAACAGTCATCTCGCTTAGTTCACCTTCTTCTAGAACTAATCCTAAAGCTTCCGCCACGTCTGCTGGAAATAAACAGTAGCTTGCGCCCGTATCAACAAAAGCTCTCACTTCCAGCCAGCTTTCTCTTCCCTGCAACTTAAATGAAATGATAGGAAGAAATCGTCCTTCGTAAAAGCGATAAGGGAATCTCATAAAAAAGTTACAGTTTCTTTTTTGGTTGGGACATATTCTAATGTTATCAACTTGTGAGAAGAAATTTTCTTAGCTTTTTTGTATACCTCCAGACTTGTCTTTCCAACTGCGACAATTTGTTCATCAATCCAGGCTACGTATTGTCCTGCATATTTGGAAAGAAGATTATCTGCCATATTCTACTATAAACAAATTGACTTTTTATATCTTTCTGGTGTTTTTGAAAAATCCTGCTTATTGCGAAAAGTATTTTTTGCTTCTTCCGATTCTCGAGGTATAACTTCATTTTTTTCCCCTCAAAATATCTGTAATTAATGGAGGCACTTCTTCAAGCGATGCAATAAGATAATCTGGATTATGTTGCTCAAGTATATGTATGGGATGATATCCCGATACCCCTACAGTCCTACTTCCCACTTGTTTGCCTGCAGTAATATCACTAATCATATCACCGATCATGACCACGTCTTGAGGAGCTATCCCTCGTTGCGCAACTATAGACTTCAATAAAGCAGCTTTGTCGCTCACCCCGGTGTAGACCCGATCAAAATGGTTTCTAATTCCCATAATATTAATTTCCTTTTCAGCAAGTCTTGTCGGATGTTTTGTAACCAGCAGCTGCGGCACATCGATGCTCTCTAAAGCCTCTCTTGCCCCATCTCGAAGAAGTACTTTATCTGGAAGATTGGAGTACGTTTCAAAGACGTGGTGAAGAATTTCTGCTAATGACAGAGATATCTTTCTTCTGGTGTAAAACGAGGATATATCTCCATCATAACAGGCTACCTCTTCTTCGGTTGCGAGAGGAACTCCCCATTGCTTTAAGCATATATTAATTGCATTGGTAAAGCGTGGTAAATCATAAGTCAGCGTTCCATTATAATCCCAAACCACGAGATCTATCGTCATCTACTTCCCACCAGTACCACATACGCCAGAAAACTTTCCAGCTGCACATACTCATCCGACCCTTCCACCATCCGAAACTCTACTTCGCCACACTTGTCCATCATCTCCACTTTCTGGCGATCGTCAATCTTTAAATTCCAGATCTCTTTCTGGATCTGTTTGATGATGTCAAGTCCCGACAATCCGTATTCAAGCATCAAATGAAGTAATTTTTTGCGCGCATCCATGAAATTCCCTTGCACTGCCACGGCGAGGACTTCATTCACTTCCTTGGGCTTGGCGACGGAGGCCATGGAATAGACTAATTCCGGATTAATTTTTTTTTGCAAGACTGCGCAGCTCTGCATGATGTTCTCTAATCGCCGGCAATCACCATCGCACACTTCAAATAATGCTTTTTTGGTTTCCTCAGATAATACTAAGCCTTCCTCTTTGGCCACTTTATCAATAACCTGATAAATTTCTGCTTCTGATA
Source organism: uncultured Methanosarcinales archaeon (assembly GCA_964404595.1). Lineage (GTDB taxonomy): Archaea > Nanobdellota > Nanobdellia > Woesearchaeales > GW2011-AR9 > CAYJXA01. The sequence continues at coordinate 77,219 of CAYOKQ010000001.1, forward strand.
GTGGTTTAAATCTAAATATCGCGCACCTGCTCTGAATAGGGTCGAGAATCTTGCTGCTATAATTGGCAAGCAAAAAAAAACGACAAGTAGTGGTGTAATTTTCCATCGTTCGGCGCAGGGCCTGCTGGGCTTCTTTGGTTAAAGCGTCGCTTTCATCCAGAATACAAATTTTGAAAGGAACGTCCCCGATTGCTTTCGTGCGGGCAAAATCTTTGACTTTCACCCTGACGATGTCGATGCCCCGTTCGTCCGATGCATTGAGCTCTAAAGTATTATCGCGCCAATTCTCGCCAAACAATTGTTTTGCGATAGTCAGAGCTAAGGTGGTTTTGCCCACCCCGGCCGGGCCAGAAAATAACAAATGCGGAATATTTTTCGTCGCAACAAACGCCCGCATTTTCTCCACGATTTCCTTTTGTCCTTTAATATCATCAAAGGTACCGGGGCGGTATTTTTCGGTCCAGATAGTGGAAGTCATGATATATTCAGAAGGGGAGTATTTTATAAGCTTTATCCAAATGAAGAATAGTAATGGATTAACTTTACAAATATTGTGGGGCTTTCTCAATAACAGTTCGCAGGAAAGGGACAATATAAGGTTGCGTTGCCGTGGAAATAGCCCGCATCGTTCTTTCATGATCAACTTTCTCGTCAGGAAGTAACCCTGCTCCATAATTAACGGGAAATGAAACTAAACCAACCTTTAACCCAGCTTCCCCGGCGAGAACGGTTTCCCTGCCGGCCGTCATGCCCACTTGTGCCTGCTCTCTGGATAGATTTTTTGCCAGGCGTATATAGAGCTGCATTTCATCGCGAGGCGCTCTCTTGCGAGCACGCAAATGTTCAAGATGCAATTTTGGTGCATCAAGTCTGCACACAAGATCGGCAATTTCAGCTGGGCTTTCAAATTGATTTCCTTCATTGTGAATGTACAGGCCGCCATCGTATTCTTTTGCATTTTCGATGCTATGAATAGAATCTAATAGTAATCGGCGAATGTCATCGTGATAAGGAGTCGCCATGACCGCATGGGGCCTGGCAGGATTATTGTAGGAAATGCCCCTATATCCTAATCCACGCAGAAATCCAGAATTGACCACCATTCCCCCTTCATCTACCAGTTTCACTTTCGTATCCAAGCTGCCGGTTGCGGACGTGAGCACGACCGCGTCAACATTTTTGCATTTAAGAAAATGAAAGATTCCTCGTTGATCTAATTTTGCGGGAAGGTCCGCATGGTCAATTCCATGCCGCAGCACAAAGTATACTTCTGTTTCGCCATGAATAAAATGATAATAGTCCACGCGAGCACAAAAACCACGGGGTGATAAAGCTTTCCCAGGGACTCTACTGACTATATCTCCCGCTCGAAATTGTTCCAGATGTATCTCTTGCTCACCAGTTACTTTTGCATGACGCACGTCTGTACCATGGCCGAGCGCCTTAATCACGTCTTGTGCTCCTGAGCCACCAATAATACCCAATATAACCATTATGTCGAAAAATTTTCGGCAAACGATATATAAATATTATTGTACTAAAAAATCATAATACCCACAACAGCGCCTGCAAAAACCAATTTGAGACGTCTGAAAGAGAAATCCCAAAGATAAAAATAAGCAGCAGCAGCACTAAAAGTGTATAAAAAATGGCATGAATGTAATGAACCACTAACTTGGCCAGCACGATAATAAAAATAACTATTAATACTACTTCTATGATCACAAACAGGTCCATTTCTGGAATTAAGGCAATGACCTATATAATTATTTCGCGCGTTTCATAAAGATAGTACGGGTAGGATAAGGAATCCCCATCTTGGCTTTATGCAATGCTTCATAGATCAATCCTGTTGCTTCCACCCATTTGTCATAGCCTTTGTCCCAGTCAACCCAAAACCTAGCTTTGAATTTTAAGCCGTAATCTCCCATTTCCACAAAAATGACATCGGGAACAGGATCATCATAAACATTCTCCATTTTTTCAATAGCCTGAAGCACTATTTTTTTTACTTTGTCCGTGTCTGCCCCATATTCAACGCTAAAATCGACCGTTTTACGTAATTTAGGAGTGGGCTTGGCTACATTACGAATACGCATATTAGCCAATTGTCCGTTGGGAACAAAAATAATCTCATTATCAGGTGTAAGTAATTTTGTGCTGCGCAGCCCTATTTCCTGAACTCTCCCCACATCGCCGCTTTCCAATTGGATAGTATCCTCAAGATTAAAACTCTTATCTAAAATGAGTGAAATCCCCCCAAAGACATTTTTGAGCGAGTCTTGCAGTGCTAATCCCAAGACCACCCCACCAATGCCTACACCGGCCAAATAAGGGGTGATATCAATGGACCATATGCGCAAGCACCATAATAAGAAAATAATGATTAAAATGACTTTTGAAGCGCGATGAAACAGCGGCAGCAGGACCTCGTCAATATTTGTTCTTGTTTTTTTGGCGAAATTAAGACCCCAGGTTTCGATGATGGCATCCAAAGTTCTGGAGAGAATCAACACAAATACACCTGCGAGAACCATATTAATGATTTTATTGAAAAAGCCATCGATGTCTAAAGCGTATAAAGCTACTTTTATCCCATAGATGATAATAAAGTAAAACAGCGGCCGATGAACATTTTGAAAAAGGAGGTCATCAATCTTAGTTTTCGTTTTTGCCGCAATGCGATGAAGATACAATTTGCAGATCCATAAGACCACTTTTGCCAGGATAGTAAATAGAATGACGATGAGAAGAGCAAAAAGATATCTATTCTGAAAATAGCTGCCATAAGGCAATTTCCCCAAGATGGAGAGAGCGGCTTGTTCTAGGTGTTCCATAGAAGTTTTAGAAGAGTAAGCGTTTAAATATATTTCGATTTACGCTGCTACCAGAAACTTTATATCCAAATCATGGCCTTGCATAAAATGATAAGCAAGCAGGTCTTGGTAGAGTTTTTGGGTATTCATGCCTATTCTTCCCCTTCGGAGCGCCCAGAACCAGGAACAGCCCCTTTGGAAATCACCAGAACATCACCAATTGCCTTCACTAATTGATGTGGTACAATAACCCCTTTGGCGCTGCCAAGCGCATTGCTTAAAAATGAATTTTTAGTTGCTTTTATTTTCCATCCTGACAGCTTGTTTCCCTGCACAATGCAATCTTCCACATCACCAAAATAATCTCCGGAATCAGTATATACTTTCAAATCATAACATTGAGAAACTTTGCGCATTTTTAACATAGGACATTCACCTCAAATCGATAATTCCATTTAAAAGGACGTAAGTTTAAATACTTTTCGATGATGGACACAAGGAATGGAAATACATATTATCGGCACTTCGCATATTGCCGCGCAAAGCATTAAAGAGATTAAAGCTGCCTTTGCGAGCTTAAAACCGGATATCATAGCAGTGGAACTCGATGCCCCCCGGGCGGCTGCTCTTTTTGAGGAAGAGAAACGCAGGATTTCTCTTTCCCAGATTCGGATCTTGGGAGTAAAAGGGTATGCCTTTGCCAAAATTGGGCAATATGTGCAACAAAAGCTAGGAAAGATCGTGGGGATTGTTCCCGGCACGGATATGAAAACAGCACTGGAATTAGCCAGAGAGCAGAAATTACAGGTAGCGCTTATTGATCAACCTTTGCCAGTGACGTTACGAAACTTTTCTAAAAGCATAACCTGGAAAGAGAAAGGAAGATTTGCAGCAGATATAGTCAAAGGGTTGCTCTTTCCACGAAAACAGATGCAGGAAATGGGTTTGGACACCTTGGATTTGCGCAAAGTTCCAGAGAAAGAACTCGTCCTGAAAATGATGAAAAATCTGCAACAACGATATCCGAACGTATATAAGACTTTAGTAGAAGATCGTAATAGGTATATGGTGAAGAAACTAGTGCAGTTGCTGCGTACATATCCAGAAAAGAAAATATTGGTGGTCGTGGGCGCAGGACATAAGGGAGGAATGGAAGAATTGCTGTTGAAAGTAGAGGTGGTAGGATAGGAAAACATACGAAGTTCTTGAAATAACAAAAAAAACCGCAAAATATTTATAAAAAGAGGTTTTTTGTTTAAAACAATGGATACTTTGCTTGGAATTATATCAGAAATGGCACGACAACCGCAATACTCCATTCCGGCTTTCTCCATAGCATTGGTAGGGACGATTTATTTAATCAGAAAAAATATTGATCGGCACCAAGAACAGCAAAGAGAAGAATTAGCCACAGTTCTAAATTCTATACCTCCAGAACATGGAGATTCAGTAAGAAGAGTGGCCGAAGTTTTATACCGACAATGCCTAAATGATCGTCCTCAAATTGAAAGAGTTTTGCAACGATATAATCTTTAATTATTTACCATTGAGTTCCATAATTTTTATAAATAGACAGTATACATAATAATACATGAAATTTGAGCGAAGAATTGGCGGAATAGGGCTATTTAATCTTAGCCAACGTGAGGGTCGATTTTTACGAGGAGCCAAAGGAAATATGCCGCTTCACTTGAAAAGTTACCATACCATTAAAATAGATTTTGGAAACTAATGTTTTAAATACGATAAAGTATATTAACTAAATTGGTGGAGAGAAAAAGCATGGAACTTATCGACAGGATTGGTGGTCTGGGAAAAATTCGGGTTACACCGGAAGAAGATGCAAAAATAGGAAAGCTTTGGAGTATCATTGCAGATGAGGGCCAGCGATGTTTTCTGAGTCAAAATTGCGAACATGCGCCATCGTATGATGCACTGATGAAAGAACTTTTTCCAGCGTATCAAGATTGGAATGGAGGGGTTCCCCGGCAGGTTATAGCCACGACCAATTCTCATTTCTATCAAGGAATTGGTGCATATGCAGGAATCAGAATTAAAAATAGGCTTCCTCTATCTAGAGCAGTTGGACAACAAAATGTTGAGCTTAACATTATCAAGCCCATGGCACAATCGAAATCAGAATATTTTATGAGTATGATTTTGGAAGGCACCTATAAACCTAGTTGTGTTGATGATATTGTTACGAAATTAGGAGCAAGAAAAATTCCTGCCATTACTGGAGTACAGCTCATACCTCTTGCTGAAAAGGATTCATTTACAGTATATGGTATTGCGGATGTACCCCATTTAGGAGAAGTCATAGATTTATATCAGGGTGCGACAGTATTAGCAGGGCATGCCCATCAAATTGTAAAAGCTTCCGTAGAACAATTAAACATTCTGCGCAAGGATGCACTGGAACATGAGAATTTATTTGTGCGAGAAGGAAGCGCAGAGAAATATCTGAATTTACTTGATCAGTTAACAAATCAATAATTTATACACTAAATCTTTATAAAGTAGCTACTCTAGTATATAGATTGGTAGCGGTGGCAGAAAGCTTTCGCAGACTAGAAAGTGTCGTGGAACTGAAACGCAAGTGAAAGTTCCACTTGATCGTTTGATCAAACTTTCTTAAAGTTTGTGAGGAAAGTCCGCCCACCTCAAAAAGGCTACTCGCATATGCGAGACGGAGAAATCCGTAGCTCTGGCGTATAAACGACACGTCCTGTTAAATGGTATGATTGATGGCGAAGTGTGTTGCGAAACACACGAGTTAACCCCTTGACGTCTTAGCAGGGACCGATGAAACGGCGAATCTTAGCCGGTGCAAGTTCAATTTGAACGCTCAGTAGAA
>CAYOKQ010000001.1:82901-91341 GCA_964404595.1 uncultured Methanosarcinales archaeon
AAGTGGTCATCGACAATAGCCAGGTGCTGTTGTTTTGGGCCCAACAAAAGGCGGCTTATGCCCACTCTACCGATTTTTTTCAATTTTTTTTAGAAAAAAATTGAGTAAAAATTGTTTATGTCTAATCAGCTGATTTGAAAAAAAATCGAGTAAACGGCGGGCTTTTTGGCCCACCACACGAGAGGATGTTTAATTGAAAATGGCCATCACCATTGATGAATTATGCGAACGATTAAGAATTACGCAGGCAATTCCGGAAGAAGAATTTCGTGGACGACAAGCCCCATACGATCTGCAGGCAAAATGGTATGACCGTAAAGCGTTACCTTCCACTAAAGCAGTAGCTCCGATTGTATCCGAACGATTATCAAGTGTCGAAACTGCTGTCGAACTTGGTGCAGGAACAGGATTTCGAGTATTATATTATGCGTTTAATAATCCACATACGCAATTTTTAGCCATAGATAATCATCGTCCTGCCACGGAGATACTCAAAGGTAGGATTAAGAGATTACACTTGCGAAATATCCACGTACAGACAAAAGATATGTATGCAGTACCTGACAAATATGCTGCCGTTATCGCCATTGATTGTTTCGGTGGGCAAGGGCATAGTAAAGGGGCAGTGGAGCTGGGAGTCAGCCATCTGCGTCTGGCTCGATTGGTAGATACCCCTTTGCCTCATTCTTTCTATTGCACATCGGTATATAATTCATTTAATGAGGCTACTCGAAAGTTCATGCACAGTATTTTTCAGGAAGCAGGATTGAAACAGATGGAAGCAGTGCCTTTTGAATTTGTGAAAGGAGATGGAACGCCCTATAGCGGAAATATGCTGTTGGCAAAGCCCTAACGATATACTGAAGCAATAAATTATCATCTTATTTTATCATATACGTTCTTCCGATGCCCTACTTTTATGACCAGAATATGCAACTTTTCGTGATCAAAGTCAATAATTACTCGATAATCGCCGACGCGAATCTTATACCCAGGATCACCCACTAATTTTTGAACATAATCCTCTGGACGTATTCTTATTCTTTCTAGAACTCTGACGATTCTTTCTTGAGTCTGCTTTTCTAACTTTTTCAGTTGCCGTAAAGCACTATCAGAAAAAGTGATTTCATACATTCCCTTCACCGCTATTCTATCCCTAAATCTTTTTTCACTTTGCTTAAAGAATGAGTCTTGCCAGCTCTAATCTCTGCTCGCGCTTGCTCCAATTCCTGTTTAGTTTGTTGGGAAATCTCCAGAGAATCTTCCATCAAATTCCAAATGACCTCTTCATAACTTTCTTTTTCATAGAGCTTCTTTTCTTTTAATTCCTGTAATAAATGTTCACTGACTTGAATGGTGGTTGCCATAACTTGCTATAGTTCACTATAGTATTTAAATGTTTCTATCCAAAAACCTAACAAAAATCATAGATTTTTGGGAGGTTCGGAAATTTCATAAATTTCCGTAAACCTTATAAAACCCCTTCCTATTAAGAGACTATGGCAGATGATAAAATTAGACTACCCTCAGGATCAGGAGGACTCACCCGCTATTTCGATGAATATAAATCAAAAATAAGCATTTCTCCAGGCGTTGTTATCGTGATGAGCATTGTCGTTATGGTTATCGTCATTCTTTTGCATACTTTTGGCAAGCCTTTCATCGGAGGATAAGATTATGTTTCCCGGTATGAATCCTCGTGATGTGCAGCGTGCCATGAAACAACTGGGCGTGAAACAGGTTGAAATCCCTGCCACGCAAGTTATCATCCGCACTGCCGACAAAGACATCATCATTCGTGAACCTTCGGTGCAGAAAGTCAATATGATGGGGCAGGAGTCCTTCCAGATCAGCGGGGAAGTGATAGAGCAGTCTCGCTCGAGTGTTCCGGAGATTTCTGAGGACGATGTGAAAACCGTCATGGAACAAGCAAATGTGGATCGAAAGACTGCCTTGCAGGCAATTTCAGCGGCTCAAGGGGATCTGGCCGAAGCGATCATGGAATTGGGAAAGTAACTATTTGTGAGTAGAAAAGTTTAAAAAGAAGATTCTTGGCGGGATTGTATGCCTAACATTTACGTAGCCAGATCCGAGGATGCTGATTTTTTCCATTGGACGAAACAACGGCAGGAATTTACAGTTCCAAAGGCGTTTCCCGATCCGCGAGTTGTCGAACCGGGAGATTCTTTAGGATACTGGGTAAATCAGATAAAAGGAAAATCTTTTTTTCAAGCATGGAAAGGATACCAGGAACGTCGAAAAAGCTGTCCCTACCCTTATGCGTATGTAACCATCACAGATGAAAGAATAGAAGATAATGCTGCAAAAGTATATGGGATGCACCGAACAATGGGAATAACTACATGGGATACAAAAGGAGAAACTATCGAAGCTCTCTCTGATATTAAATTCATGAGAGGAGGTGGATATTCTTATTATAACTTAGCTGATCAAACATCTCTACGAACTAGGCTACAGAAACATATTTCTCTTTTAAGTGCGATGGGGAATCTGGCAATATTACTGTATCAAAATGAAGAGACCAAAGCATTTGAAAATGTGGTCAGGATTGCTACAAACAGCACCGAAATCACTTTGATTGATTTGATATAATAACATTTTTATAATTCTCTTACATTTAAGAAATATGCTTTCCTATCTCTCTTCCAAAGAAAAGGCTCATCAGCAATATACCATAGCAGAACATCTGCTCAAGGTTACTTTTCCCCTGACTCAAGATTACAAGCTGCTGATAGGAATAATGTATACTATCGATGCCTGTCTGGAACAGGTCATAGCCGCCATCATTTTGCGCTCGCAGTCTCAGGTTCCCGCACAATTTTCGGCAAGAATAGCACACTTGCGCAATACCATTGATCCAAAAACCATTGCTTTCCTGCAAGAGGTGCATGAAATTGTCATCCTGCATCGTCACAGCTCCACGGTGTTCCAGCGAGGGCAAGGTATAGTCATATGTGAAAAGCAATATGAATTAAAGATACTTACCATCCCCTTGTTTACCCACTATCTGGCCCAAACCCAGGAACTTTTAATGATTCTAGATAAAAAAGCATGATTCAGACAGAAAAGCATATAAAAGAATATACCTTTATAAGCCGTCCCCTTCCATGAACGAATACTTATTTGAAGCCCGCGAAGAATTAAAGCGATTAGAACATATTATTTACGTTAGTCTGAAGTATACCCGAACTGTTGATGTTATTATCAACGCCCTTAACCGCTTAATCAATGTCTATGATTTGATCATTGAAGGATTTTTTATTAAAATACAGGAAGAAGATAAAGTGCTGGTCATGCCCAAAAGTCCGGCGCTGCGAGCAACTCGGCTTGGTGAAATGTTTCCCGAAGACCGGCAATTGCAGAAATATCTTGCTTTTTACGCTTTTCTTAAAAATGTGCTTAAGTCCCCGCACCAAAAGCGGGAAGAATTTAGGCGCCATGTTACCTTAATTGTAGAGTTAGAGAAGTGTACGGCAGAAATCGATATCGACAATTTAACCAGCTGTGAAAAATTTGTGCATCGATTCTATCGGTATGCGCTGGAAAAAATCATGGGGATTAAAGAAGAAGATTAAAAAATACCAGGCCGTTATCATTGTAGTCAACTTAACCATCCAAAAATATTAAATACCCCTTCCCCTATGTTTCCTCCTATGACCCGTTTCATTGCTTTTATATCAGGAAAAGGGGGTGTAGGAAAGACCACCTCCACCATTAATGTTGGCCAGGCTTTAACTAACTTAGGTCATAAAGTCGTTCTGCTGGATGCTAATCTGGTCACACCAAACCTAGGCATCCATCTTGGGTTCATGAACCCGCCAAATTCGCTGAACAAATTTCTGCGCAAAGAAAAGAGCCTTAAAGATATCACTCACTTGCATGAAAGCGGATTATCATTTATTCCCGCATCTCCAAGCTATGCTGAATATCAAAAAACAAATGTTCAAAAGTTAAGCGAAGTCTTTGAACATCTGGATGAGGGGGCTGATTTTGTGCTAGTAGATTCTCCTTCAGGGTTAGGATACGAAGTAGTGCAGGTATTAAAAAATACTGACGAAGCAGTCATAGTTGTTAATCCCACTTTAAGTTCGGTGATGGATGCACTCAAGACTATTGAATTAGCAAAAGCAAATGATAATATGATTGCCGGAATCATACTTAATATGACTCATGGCGGCTGGCATGAGTTGCGACAAAGCAAAGTGGAAGAAATTTTGGGATATCCGGTTCTTGCCAATATTAAAATGGATAAGAAAATTCGTAAATCATTGCATAAGCAAACTCCTTTGAATTATCATTATAAATGGTCTCGCTCCGCACGGCAGTATAAAAAGGTGGCACAGCATATAAGTATGCAGGATGCAGAATGAAAATTATCACCAAAACACGGCTGCACCAAAAAGGATGGGATGATGCCCAGATACAAAAAGCCGAGGCCGTTCTCGAGAGGGATTTGCGCTATGACATCCAGTTCTCACGCATTGTCTTTTGGAGCGCTATTGTTGTGATTGTATTTGCCAATATTCTGGTAGCAGGAGTACTCATTCCTATATTGATTGCCCTTAATGAATGGGTGTTATACGGCACAGTAATTATTCTCGCCGGCACGGTGGGATTTTTGTACAATTTTTTGATTACGGATATCGGGCATCTGGAGAAAAAACACCATATCTGGGCGGGAGTTCTCGTTCCCATCTTGGCTTTAGGTAATATTATAGCAGTGGTTCTTCTTTCTAATCGTTTTATTGAAGATGCGCATATCCAGAATGTAGAACAAAATCCTTATCTTATTGGACTGCTGTTTGCAGTAGCGTTCATTTTGCCGTATATTGTTGATAGAATAAGACTGATGATGGTGAGAAGGCAAAGAAGCTGAGAATCAGTTGAGCTGATTTTTCTTCAAAAACGCGATGCGCTCCAAGATTTGTTTTTTCGTATGTGGATCTGGTGTTGCGTTAGCCCACGCCCCCAAAACAGCAGGTGAAAATTCGCGGAGAATATTACACTCAGAACATTTTATTTTAATATTGTAGGCCACATCATACATTTCTAAGAAGTATTATTTAAATCTTTCTTCAACAAACTCGTTCACCACCTTCAGCACTTTCAGAAAATGCAGTGGTTTACTAAACCGGTGATCTGCATCTTTGATAACGATGAGTTTCTTTGGTTTGTTGGCAATTTGAAATAATTCCTGCGCATCTTTCAATGGCACCGCTTCGTCTTTTTCACCATGAATGATCAAAAGCGGTTTCTTATATTTCTTGATGGCTGCCGGAATATTAAGCGTAAAAAATTCATCATAAAAGGCTTTTTTTAATTTTTTACCATGAACCCAATGACCTGGCCGACGATATACCACGTATCCCTTGGTCCAAAAATCGTGCACTTGCGTATCCGTGAAATCATATCGCACCGAATGCTTGGTATCAGATTCAGCGCCCAGGAGAACCAATTTGTGAATGCGCTTATCTTTATGCGCATATAAAGAAGCGTCGATTGCTCCGGTGGAGATGCCTGCTAAAATTAATTGTGTGTACTGATAATTTTGTTCCAGAAAGTCGATGGCGTATCTGATATCTTCTACCTCTTTGCTCATCAATTTATTTTCAAACTTTCCATCGGAAGGGGGCGAATGACTAAAACTAAAGACCATCAACAAATAATTGGTTTTACCTGCTATTTGCAGCAAACGTGCCGCCGTCGAGCCTTCACAACTGCCGGGAAAGCCATGCAAGAAAAGAATGGCAGCGCCATATTTTTTGGGGACGCTCACATAGCCACGCAAGGTTAATCCTCTTCCATTCTTGAATTGAACTTTGTGAATCATTCTAACTTCCTATCCCTATCAATACAATCCCTACCACCACGCCCACTAAAGCCACATATTTCCACCTATTCATATTCTCTCCCAGATATTTCACCGATAAGAAAGTGGTCCAGATATAATTGATAGAGACCAACGGATAAATAAAACTCAGATGTTCCAAACCCAAGGCTATAATATAAAAAGGAATGGAGATGGCATTAAGAGCTGCGCCCCACCAAAAGTATTTCGTTGCAAAGAGCTCGAAAAAAGCATGGTTATTAGCGCCTTTCTTGAAGACATACATGCCATAGGAACCAACGAGCGATCCAACAATGACGAGAATTATGGCCAATACATTAACCATGGGGCACCTCTGATTGTTTGCGAGAGCTGGCCCACCCTAATATGCTCACGGAAATTAAAATAATAATAACACCAGCCCATTTCCAGGCATTCATGAAGTCATCCGGAAATAAGCGCGGAGAAAGTAAACTTACCCACACATAACTGGTGGCAACAATCGGATAGAGTACACTTAACTCTCCCCGACGGAAAGCGATCAGCATGAGGACTGCTCCAAGCCCATAGGCCACAAAACCCAGGAAAAAAGGCAGGTTAAGCAAGGTGAGAATTTCACCCGTATATTTATTGACTCCCAATTTCCATAAAATTTGCCCCAGAGAAGTAAAAATAGTGCAAAGCACCATCAAAGCCATGGCCCTTTTTTGTGTTCTGGTAATGTGGACTTCCATCTTTTACTCATTCAATAATTTTTCAATAATAACGGCATAGGCCGGCCTAGCTATTAAAACACCCAGTGAAGCACCTACAATGGTAGTCAGAGCAAATCCTTTGAGCAAGCCAGCACCGGCAAACCATAAGGGTATCAGTCCAGCAAAATTAACTAAATAAGCTCCAAAAACGATGGCCATGGCGTTTTTTATCTTGGTTTTCCAATCCAAAGAAACTGCTTCTCCCCCCAATATACCATCAGTGATGATAATAAGATGATTCACGCCGCTGCCAATCACAATAATGATGCCGGCAATGGCGGCCAGATCTAAATTTGTTCCCGATATCGCCGCAAATCCCAAAATAAGAATAATCTCAGACACCAAGGTGAGTACGATTGGAATGATTATTTTCCATTTTCGATAACGCATGACGACTACTCCCGATACGGCAGTGAGCGCCAGCAAACCGACAAAAAAAACATTATATAAAAATTCTTTCCCCAGCGTAGGAGAAATAGTATCTAATTTGACCACTTCCAATTTTACCGGCAAACTTCCGGTAACCAGGATGGTCTGCAATTTTTTCATATTTTGCAGTGAATTGGTGACTGCATCCTGCTGCGTTATGCCCAGACCTGATCCAGAAATTTGAATTTCAGTGCTGGCCCGGCCTTTGAGTTCGCATCCTATGCGCAGTCGATCGACCTCTGCATCATCTAAATATAATGCCAAATCTTGTTCTAAATAACAATTTCGACCATCGGGAATCTCTGCCAAGGTTTGGGTAACTTGGGCCTGTTGCTGCGCGGCAGCGGGACTTAGCGAAATACTAAAGAAGAATCCGCAGACATATCCTTCTGCAACGGCCGAGCAGCCCAAGCGCGGATCTATTCCGGAGCATTCTGCACTCCGGCACACATAGGTAATATCATTTTTTCCGCCCAGAAATACCGTCTGATTGGCAATCTTTGCTTCAAATTTACCTTGCCGGGCAAGTAATTCTTTCACTTCAGTTTCCGTCACTCCGGCAATCTCTACCAGAATGAAATTATTGCCCCCCAGATCTTTAGCAGAACGAACCACCACATCACTCAGGCCATACACATTTAACCGTTCACGTAAACTTTCAGTAGTTAATTCCAAGATATCTTCGGAAATTTCCTGCGCCGGTTTTAATAATACACGCGTACCCCCTTCCAAATCCAACCCTTTGCGTAGATTCGTGGTAGGCGCATCATACACTTTCAATCCTAATTGCGGCCCTGCGGAAAGAATATACAAATTTTTATTGGTTTCAAGCCGTACTGTTTCATTAGGCCGAAGCTGTTTTTCAATGGCATAATATTGGGCAGCAGAGGTTATAGGCTCACTATTTAAAGATAAAATTTTCTCTTTCTGCAATGGTGTGTCTTTGGGAGAAGGTGCAATTATGCCTGCTTCTTGCGCTGGTGAATTTTGGGCAATGCTGCGAATGGCTGCGCCCTCATCAAAAAAATGCGGAACCAGCCCGCCGTTGAGCGCCACATAACTAAAAAAAAGAAATGCAAGCAGCATCAGCACGCGCCAATTGCTAAATATATTCTTGTAGTTAACCATGGTGCCTGCCCCTCTTTTCCATGTGCCAGCGCAGTAATCCCACGTTCAGTATCCAACTGTTAACCATATCAACGAGCAATCCAATAAATAAGACGAGCATTATTTGCTTGACTACATCATTATTCACGAAAATTAAAGCGACAAATACTGCTGCCAGAACTGTCAAGGTCATGGTCATACCAGTGCCGATAGCACTGTAAATTTGCTGTAAAAAAACACTACTGGGCTGTTTGAGCGCTTTGGAGTTGAGCAGCATTTCGGTGTCAACTGAATATCCCAC
>CAYOKQ010000002.1:0-36998 GCA_964404595.1 uncultured Methanosarcinales archaeon
TTTACAATGAATCTCTAAATGTTGGTGCGGTGCAGTTTGGAGAGTACTTTAATCAAGATTGCATTAATCCCCACAATAATACTTTCATCAAATCAGACAGGATATGTCTTCACTTATTCAACATAAGTGCCTTTAATAAAAGTAGTGAAGGCCTGAGCAAATTTGAAACATATGCCGAAATCATCGGGAAGTCCGGAGAATTAATATCTAAAAATACAATAATCTCTGGTAAGGAGGGTGAGGTTCTTCTTAAAAATAATTTTCTCGATGCTGGTGTAATTTTAAGAACAGATGATTTTGAGGTTGGAGAATATGTGCTTTTTGCCTACGTCTATGATCTGATTGGGAAAAAAAAGATTTCTATTAATCGTTCATTTAAAATTGTTGATGAGTCTTATTTTGGCAAATTAAATATTTGGAATATCACTGTTGGTGAAGATATTGGTTATGAGTGTCTAAGGAGGAACGAGCCTGTTTTTTTTACACACGAAGCGCTTTGTATAAAGCCAGAAGGAGTCACTGGTTTTCAAACAAATGCTGAAGGTTTAAACTGGTTTGATATGGATTTAATAATTACTAATAATGAAGGAGAAATTGTTGAATACCTTATACAAATATTTAAAGATGAAGGCAAGATTAGAATGTTTGAAAATACTTTAAATGGAAAGTGGGCCCGTATTTCTTTAACTGATTATGTGCCTGGCAACTACACTTTAGCTCTTACCATTCAAGATCGAATCAGTCGGAAAAGAGTAACAGTAAGCAGGTCTTTCGTGGTTGAAGCAGGATTGGATGATTTAGGTGATTTTGCCTATGTTACAGAGGGGATCTTGGAACTTGGAGAAACAAAACTGATCACTCTCTTGGACAGAGCATATGAAATATCTCTAAAGAATGTAAGCAGTGGCAGGGCTATTTTCCAAGTTGGTGGGATAGAAAGTGAATGGCTATCCGAAGGGGAATTATTTATGATTCAAGGAAACTATTTTCTTAGAAGATCCGAAATTTATCCCCAGAATAGGGTGCGATTTATTGTATATAAAAAATTGCAATAGTAATTAAAAAAAATAGCCAAGGATATACCTGTGTCGTGACACATTATTTTATTCCGCATTTGCGTCCCTAGGAAAATGAGGGTAAACGACGGCAACTTTGTGGTGCGGTTTTCGTAAAGCTAAATTGTCAGAACACTAGTGGTGCTCATTCTCATATTCTTTCTTTTCAATCAGTAAACATTAAAAATTCTGCCCTCAATCTCATCTACATGTCAACATATGTTCAATTCTGCCCTCGATGTAGGAGTACTGATATTCATGTTGATTTCTCTAACCGTTTAATTTGGACTTATGGCCTGCCTCCACAGTACCAATGTGAATTCTGTGGTTATACCTCTTATGTTTTTCCTGAAATAGAGAATGAAAAAATAAGGAAAATAAAAGTGATAAATACTTCACCACAGGCCGGCTCAAGTTCCAAGGATATTTCACTAACTTCCCTCTTTTTTATCTTGGCTGCTGTACTTTTACTGTTTGCCAGTTCTTTAGTTTTTAATATGGCCTTTGCCGCCGCCTTAGCGGTTGTTATTACCAATAAAATCAAATCAAAAGAACCAAAGCAACCTTTATATATCATCCTCGCTTCATCTTCTTCGTGAAACAAATTATTGCCGCCAGTTTTGGAATGCTGGCAGTCATTATTATTGTTCTAACAATGTTACTTATTCCACAACAATCTAAGAACATACAACTTCACCAGGAGATAAATATTCTTGAGCAAAATTATCAGGCCTTAAAGGCAACCAACACTGCGTTGCAGCAGGACAATGAGCGGCTGCAACGTGAAGTAGGCTCACTGCAATCCCTGGCACAACAATCAACCCGAGAACTGGGACAAACACAGGAGAGAATCGATGATTTCGAAACTACGGTGAAAGAATCCATGCGGTGGTTTAGGGATAACAGCAACTTTGCCAATGTTGGATACAATGAGACCCAGCAGATGCTCAGGGATCGGTGTCTGCAATTTGACAATGCCAGCTGCATGATAGATCTGTACTGCATCTATGCCGTCAACGAGGAAAATGAGTTTACATATGATGATGATATTGATCTTACCGGTGAAGAGGATTTCCTGCAAAGCTTGGATTCCATGTATTCAAAGAATAAAGGTGACTGTGAAGATTTTTCTCTCCAGTTCACCGCCCAGTATAATTTTCTGGCGGATGAATGCCTTAAGAATGTTTCACGCCATAACATTCGACTGTTTACCCAGGATATCTCTGTTCCAGGCACTTATCTTTATCCCGTGTGCGGCCAATTCAATCCCCAAGCACTCGTGGAAAATTATGCCGGGCATTGCTTAGTTGCAGCAGTACAGAAACCAATCAATAACTCAGAGGAAATCTATATGAATCTGCGAAATGCGGTGCTCATCGAGCCCCAAACTGGCGAATATGTCCTTGACCTTAATGACACTGCTAGCATTTTTCTGTTTGATGACGGCAATGCGCCCACTACTTTATACCATCTCAACACCATAATTACTCCCGATGACCTTAAGCTTTTTTACAGCTGGGGAGAGGAAGTGGGGTGGATAGGTTACGCTGATTTTTTACAAGAAATTGAAGGTGAAAAATAATGAATAAAATGTTATTTATGGTTATTTTTGCGTTAGCTCTGGTAGTTGCATGCCAGCCCGCTGCTGTCTGTGAATTTCCCAAAATATTAATTGCCGGAGAGTGCTGTGACGATCTTAATAATGATACTGTCTGTGATTTTGCGCAGCAGTCTGAAAATTCCAGTGCAGCCGCACCGCAATTGTCTGCACCCAGTGCACTTAGTTTCGAAGAGCTGCAGAGCGGGATTTATGATGCTTTTTATCCTGAGCACCGCTATACATTTGAATTAGAAGAGCGGGAAGATATAACTGGTATCGAGAATACATATGAAACATACGTGGCCCCCATTGGCGGCTGGCCTTATTCACCCACCCCTGCTTTATATATTCTTAAGATAAAAGCAAGCCATAATTTTCAGCACACCTTGGATCAATCCAATGATTTCGTAGAGCGTCTCTACGACCTGAATGTTAAAAATCAGAATATCTGGGCAGCAGAATACATCGAGCTTATGAATCTGGAAGATATTAACTGGCGAGGAGTTTGGTATAATTATACTCATTCCATTGAACCTGTTCAGCTGGCAGGCAGGGAAGGTTTTATTGAACTCCACAGTACTGATTACATAAAGCCACACAATAATTTTTTCGGCGGAGAATTAGTCTTTAAGATAACTGTTCCTTGCACTCCTGAGTCGCTGGTGGAAATCCGTCCTCTTTCGGAAATAAACCTAGGGTGGTCTGACGGTGTTGCTCAAGCAGAAGTGTTTGCCAATACTATGCGAGAGATCGAATATAAGAAAAAAGACATGCTAACAGCGGCAGAAAAGATCAGCCGGCTTTGCCAAGGCGTTATTCCTGAAACAGAAACGCCTGATGGCACAATGATTCGATTTTTAGGCCCAGGCGGATTTGATCCACAGGAAGTTCACGTAAAGATCGGAGAAAAAGTTTTATTTTATAATGAGAAAGAAGATGGTAGAGGTATGATTATTCTCATCCAAAACCAGAAAAATAAAAAAATACAAGTAATTCCTGTGATCAATATAGGTCAATATGGGGAGATAATAATCGAAGAATCAGGAATGTACACCTATTGGAATGACCAATTTGGTGGGAAGGGCACCTTGGTTGTAGAATAAAATTATTCAAAATTACATACATATTGGTTATTGCTAATTGCCACTTCTCCACCTGCGCCCAAACAACAACTGCTCACTTCCCTCAATTTCTGACACTGTTCTTCACCCACTGCAGTACAGCGTTTCTCTATGCAGCGCACATAGCCTTCTTGTCCCAGATTACGAATAGACATCAGAGAGAAAACAATCATCAGCAGCACCAACCCATATAATAGGACCAGTAATGCCTTTTGGGCAGGGGTTGGCGATTCCATACTCCCCTAGGGATAACGCTCATTAATTAAGCTTTCTGCCGAAGAAGATTGTATCATCATCTTTAAAAAGCCCCTTACAAGCATTGCTTTCCATGGCTACCTATACTCAAAGAGCCGTTCATGGTGTGGGCATTATGTTGATAATGTCATTACTCGCATCGGTATTTGCATATCTTACCAAAGCAATATTAGCTAGAAAATTGGGGGCATCGGATTATGGATTGTTTAGTGCAATATTTACCCTCGTTATTTTTTTTCTATTTTTTAGAGATTTAGGATTCCCACAAGCAATTATTAAGTATACATCGCAATTTATGGCCACGAAAGAGTACGGCAAAATTAAATCAGTTTTATATACTGCTTTATCTATGCAGATGCTCGGATCGCTACTTTTTGCCGCTGCCTTTTATTTTCTTGCGGATTTTCTGGCCTTTCATTATTTTAATGATATGCGCGCAGCTGATGCGTTACAGCTTTTTATTATTTATATTTTCGGCAGCGTTTTTTTTATCATGTCTAAAGATTCCTTGTTGGGACTGCAACAAATATTCTTGTTTTCGTTAGGGGAATTACTCAAAAATGCGATCGTGTTTGTGCTTATCGTTTTCTTTCTGTGGCTGAATCTGGGTTTTTTTGCTCCTGTATATGCGTATGCATTGGTGTGTTGGCTGCTCTTTTTTTTCTTCCTGCCTTTCTTGCTCCATTTCTATCCTTTCTATAAGTATAAATGTGAAGATCATGCAGGTGTGCGAAAACAAGTGATCTGGTTTGCGCTACCTGTTTTTGCAACCGCCGTGGGGAGCAAAGTTATTGGGTATATTGACACGTTAATCTTAACGTATTTCCGGCCTTTATCGGAAGTGGGAATTTATAATGCGGTGCTGCCCTCGGCTCTATTATTTCTTTATTTTGGCACTGCTATTGGCACCATCATTTTACCTCTTGCTTCGGAACTGTGGGCCAAGCAGGAATTGCAGCGACTGCAAGAAGGCATGCGACTCTTGTATAAATATCTGCTAATGGTAGTGGTGCCATTCATTGCAATTGCATTTACCTTCAGCGGCTTTTTGTTGGACTTATTTTTTGGCCCGGAGTACGTGGCCGGAACAGCAGCAATGCAAATATTGTTGCTCGGGGTACTGTTATTTGTGCTGGCAGCTGTAAATCATAGCGTTTTTTCTGCAATGGGAAAGCCCGGCATTGTCACCAACATTATTTTACTTGGGGCACTGGCCAATACGCTGCTCAATATACTTCTCATCCCTTATTTAGGTATTCTGGGGGCAGCACTAAGCACGGCAGCGAGCTATGCCCTTGCGTTTATACTCTCGGTGCAGAAGATGAAAAAAATGTTACAGATTCATGCACCCTGGAAAAGATGGCTCATACTTTTAGTACTGGGGGCCTTGCTGGTTCTCATCATGCAGCAATTATCCAGGTTTCTGCCTTTTTCTTCGTGGTTGGGAATCGGGTTATCTTGTATTCTTGGTGTAGTTATGTACCTATTGTTGCTGTATCTTTTTAGGCTCATTGATGTGCCGGAAATACAAAGATTGATTCGATTAGTACATCCCCCTAAATAATATGGAAAGAATAACTCTCATTAAAGAAGTACTTCAGGAACTTGAAAAGCACCATGTGCGCTATTGCGTGCTGCGTAATTATGCTTTCTTATTGGAACACCGAGCTGTTGTAACTGCGTCCGAACGAAGCGTTGATTTGCTCGTCTCGCACCATGATTTTGCGGCTTTTGAGAAAATTATGCAGGACTTTTCTTTCTCAAAACGGCACCAGCAATTTTCGCTGGTGCACCACGCTTATTTCAGAATTGAAGAGCTCGAGCCGGTTAGTTTTGATGTCCAGGTGGGAGGAATTCACTGGAATGATATGTGCTATCTGCAGGAAGAAGATATACTTAGTAACCGTCTGAAGACTTCTTTCTTTTATATTCCTTCAAATAATGACACTTTCGTCATGCTGCTGGTGCATTCCATTCTAGGAAAACGATATTTTAAGCCGGAATATAAAGAAATTCTGCGTACTTTAGTTCTTACGATAGATCGGAAATATGTTCTGGAAAAATTGTCACCTATTTTCAGCGTGTCGGTAGCGTTGGAATCAGTAAAATTAATTGAAGAAAATAATTTTGACTTAATACTGGAAGATAAATATACTAAAATATTTTTTTTTCTTTCTCGAAAATGGAGGTGGCTTACTTTTCTTCCATTGGGTTTGCGTTGGATTAGATGGAAAAAATTCCTGCAGCCCTATCCTCTCATAAGTATTATTGGGCCAGATGGTGCTGGGAAAAGTACGCTGGCAGCAGCATTAGCAACGTATCTGTTGCAACAGCATCGCCAGGTGAAAGTGGTGTACACTGGCAGGGGTCGTGGCCAGATACTTCCTTTTGCTATGGTGGGAAGAAGATATAAACATAAAGAAAAAATAAGGGATAGCACCCAAAAGCCCATACTCTGGAAGCGAAAATTGTTATACATGGCATCTGCCCCACTCTTTGCGTTGGATTTAGGGCTGCGATACTTCACTCAGATTATGCCTGCACGCAGAGCCAGAACTATCGTCGTCACCGATCGCTACTGCACCGATATATGGCTGATGAAACATGTGCCTTTACTTCTGAAAAAAATATTACTGTTCTTTTTTCCTGAGCCCACGCTGACATTTTATCTCTATAATACTCCCCAAGTATTGCACGAACGCCGGGAGGAAGAACCTATCGAAGAGCTGCAACGGCAGTTATTTTTATTTTCAAGGCTGGAGGAGATGATGCCCACCATTAAAATAAAAACTGATCACAAAGAGAAGAGCATAACAAAAGTATTGGAAACAGTTATGGCTTTCTTGTATCGGAATTGGTATTGAACCCTGCATACAGCTCTGAAAAATCACCAGCTATCTTTGTACAGCTGAATTCCTGTGCTTTCTCGAATGCTTTTTCTATTTTTTTCTGATTCTGGTGTGTCAATACCTGCACAATCCTGTATGCTAATTCGTTTACCTTCCCCGGTTCCACCAATTCCACCCTTTCATCACCAATTTCTCTTAATTCTGGCAAATCTGAGGTAATTACCGCTGTTTTGCAGGCCATGGCTTCAAGCATACAAGAAGGATTTCCCTCGGTTCCAATAAGATTACGATAAGGAAGAACAACGGCATCAGCAAGATTGACATAATCTTCGATAACAACATCTTTGGTGATAAATTCCACACATTTTTCCATCCCTAACATAGAAACTTGCTTTTGCTCAGGCCCAATCTGGGCATAACGAGGAAGAAAAATAAATTTTACCTGAGGAATTTCCTGGATTACCTTTGAAATTGCCTGAATCAAAATATCCACCCCTTTATTTTTCCATAGCGCACCATAATAAATGACTATTTTATTTTTGTGATACCCATATTTCTTTTTTAATTTGTCTTTATCCTGCGGGAGGAATTTAGCCGTATCAATCGGAGAATAAATCACCTCAACATTTTTTGTATAAGGCAATCGTGCTTGATATACGTGGGTTGGAACCGTAACTGCATCAGCCAGCGCAAGCAGAAGATATCCCTTTCTTCCGATTCTGGTTTTAGAATATGATTTTAAGGTGTGTATTTTTTTGCCCGGTGCGAGCAGATGGGGCAGGAGAAACAAAGGAGAAGCACTAAAGCTGTGGATGATATCTATTTTTCTCTCTCGATGTAATGAATGCAATAAAAAAGGAATTTTAAATGGAGAGGTTCTATAGATGGGAATACCGCACATTTCTTCTCTGCCATGGCCTTTGGCAATAATGACAACATCATGCCCTTGGTGCTTTAATTCCTGAGCGAGGAGAAAGAGCGTAATTCGTGCCGATTCCTTAGGATTCTTGAGTGCCCCGATGGAGGAAAGAATGATATTCATATTTTTCTTCTCATAACCGTTCCCGGATAAGCATAAATGCTTCCGCGGCTTCTATGCCTGCTTCAGCTCCCCTGGATCTTGCTTTATACTCTGCTGCTTTTACCGAGCGAGGGTGAGGATACTCTCGTAATTCAGTGGTATAAAGTGTTAGAGCCTCCAGTTTCTGGTGCAATTGGGCAGTAATATTTACGTAAGTGGTTGGGATGAATTGCTGAAAATATTGGGAACTTTGCTCGCTCTCGCTTAAAGTCTCATATGAGTAAATCTTTTTCAGATCTGGGGAGAGGATAAATTTTGCTGCGACCATCGCGCACTGAAAGGTCAATTGATGGTCACGATGCAAATCTCCCTGGTGGGGAATAAACAATATTTCCGGCTTTATTTCTTCGATTATTTCTCGGAGTTTATGATTTATTTGGTTTTGCGCAATAGTGTCCAGATGCGCAGCAGTAAAATCACAGAAATGCACTTTAGTGATGCCCAGAAAATCGGCTACCTGCAATATTTCTGCCCTCTTTTCGATAAGCATTTGAGCGCCATAATATTGTTCCTCACCTTTGGTCATGATGCACAGATGAACTTTATCTCCTGCAGTGACATGTTTTGCGATGGTGCCGCCACAGCCAAGTACTTCGTCATCAGGATGGGGAGCAATGATAAGGATGTTCATGGTAATCCTCGTAATATATTTTTACTTTGTGGGCCGCAATTCATTAATAAATCTAATGCACTCATGTTCGGCAGGAACTCTCCATAAAGCTGCGAGTACTGTGGATGCTTGAAATTGGTATATTCTACCGGTATGTTATTTTTCTGGAAAAGAGAAACATCCAAATACGCTGCGCCCATACCTGAGAGATAGCAGGTGGCAGGTAGGTTTTGACAAATAGAGATAAGCAGATCATTTTTCTCTCCTTGTTTTAGAAGGGAGGAACTGCGCACGATTTTAGTTTTGATGCCAAGCTCCTTCGCAAAAAATTCAATGAGGGCAATATTTAACTCACACAACAAATTCCAAGAGTGAGCATAGATTTCTTGAAGCATCGGAAAATAGGCGGCAAAATACGGCGCTTTCGCATAATTAGCTACAAAAGATTGCAGATGCTTCTTCTTCCAGTCATTTCGGTTGTCAATTCTTACTTCATTGATCTTCTGCCCAAAGGAATGCAGCACCGGAACCGTAATCCACTGCGGACCTTGTGATGTCTTAATCCTGTTCCTATTCTGAAATCCGTTTTTTTGGAACTGGACATCATCGAGCAGCACAAATATATCGCTCTGGCTCATTTTATACAAAAATCCCAAATAAGGAAGATGTTCCGGCTGGTGGATGGCAATTTTCATGGTTAGCCTTGCACGTGATGCCGAATAATGATATCACAGATTTTAGTCGTAGCCGTTCCATCAATAATCTGCTGCCCTTGTGCCGACATTCTCTTGCGCAAATCTATATTCTCGCAGAGTTGTTGGATTTTTTTCTTTAACTGCTCATTACTCCATGAATCACCATGACCAAGATATATCGTAGTTCCTGCATCTTCAAAAGCGCGGCAATACCATTCCTGATGACTTGCGTGTTGTGAATCATAATCTGAACTCATGCTGATTGTGGGTACGCCGCAGCGGGCAAATTCAAATAAGGTATTTCCGCCACCCGAAATTCCGATATCTGCCTGCTCCATTTTTTCCTTCACATTATGTACGTCCTGAAGTATTGTGACATTGAAAGAGGATGTACATACCTGATCCTTGATTGTGGACCCGAGAATGATTGTAAAATGGATCGCGTTAAATTCTTGGCTCACTTCCATGATTTTCTGAATTTGCTGATCATGCACATTCCCGCCACCGAGCAATACCACTATTTCTTTGACTAAAGATTTGATTATTTTTGGCTCAATATTGGCAAATTCCTGGCGCAAAGGAAGATAATTCAGCCCATTATAATAGGCTGCACTGGTTGGAAAATGAGAGTGTGGAAAAGAATTAATAATAACCTCCCCACGCACATTTCTGGCAATCTCGCTATCAATAAACCGAACTTTTAATGCCCGATTCAGCGGTTCCGAGCTGGAATCATCCAGATGTTTGCGTAGGTCGGTAATGATAATGTCTGGATTCTCATTGACAACATCCTGTCGAAACAAAGATTCTTCAAATATTTTGGTTCCATACATTTGTTCTTTTATTTTTTCATATGCTTCTGGCACGGTATAGTAGGTAACGTCTAATTTAGGAAAAATATCCCGCAGTGCCCTGCACACAGTCAAACTTCGCATGATGTGCCCCATGCCAATCTCGCCATTGCCATCAGCGCGTACAAAGAGCTTCATGGTCTTAGGTGAGAGCAATCGTGGATTTTGGCGTACTGCCTTGAGCAGATCTAAAGGTGTAAAAGTGCCCCCTTGCTGTTTCATAACCTCCTTCACAACACCTTCCATAAATGCAAAATCCTGCGCGGTGTCAATGGTGAAATAAAGGCGGTAACTTTGCTTTTCTTTTTCAACGGGATGTTGATAAATCTTATATTTTTCAGGATGCTGTAAAATCCACTCGTCCAAATGCTCGCGATGTTCATCGGTTTCTGCCAACTCCACTGACTCTTTCAATGCGCCGGTAGAAATAACTTCCACCCCAAATCCACACGGCAGTCCCATTGGATGATTATAATTGATGCTCAAATCAGCTTTCTGCTGCTCATGGACATGAATTAAATTATCTACTTCTGATGCATCTATGAATGGGGAATCAGCACACACACGAACAATGTAGTCATACGTTTGACCAGCTTTTTTTTCTTGTTCTACAACGTCCCAGAATCGCTGCAGCACATTATCTTCCGAGCCACAAAAAAGGGCAATACCTAGCTTTTGGCAAATCTCTTTTAAAGGATAATTTTCTTCTCCTGATCCCGTGGCAAGATAAATAGCGTCAAGGCTACGGCATTGCTGCAATGCAGACAAGGTATGCTCAACTATCGTTTTCTCACCCAGCTTCATCAGGATTTTTCCTGGCAGGCGTTTTGAACCAACGCGTGCCTGCACGATGGCGATTGTTCTTGGCATGATTTATCAAGCATAAAGAACCATTTATAAAGTTTAGGAGTTTAAAGTCCAGATTTATGGTGAAGAAGGAGACGTTCTTATTATTTATAAAGACGGAGTGGTAAGCGAAAGCATAGAGGTAACTGAAGAGATGATTATTGATACTTTGGTATTTGAGCATAACCATCAGAGAATTGAAGAGAAATTACCTGCATTTTCAGGAGTAGATTTTCAAAGCCCATTAGTAGCATCAGTGGGTGCGTAAATTTCTTCCTATCTGTCAGTAATATCTTCCCAGCGGATAAAGCTGTCTTTTTTAATATCTTTATTTACTTTGGCGCCCAGAACTGCTTTATAATGGATGGGCCATATTCCTTCACCTGGCCTTTTTACGATCGTATTTTCCTCCGTAAGAATTTCACCTCTCTTAATATCTTTCCAGGCAATAAAACTTTTTCTAAAGCCTTTGGCAGTTTTCTTTTCTCCGTCGAGAACGTATTTCTGGGAGGTGCCCAGTGCTTCCTGGGCTATTCTTATTCCTTTGCACATTTCTTTAAATTCGGTAGGTTCTAAGGCGAAAAAAGTGTCTGTTCCGGGATCCTGGCGCGATAAGCAAAAATGTTTTTCAATCATGCAGGCTCCCAGCGCCGCGGCGGCAACAGGTGTGAAAATATCGGCGGTATGGTCTGAAAATCCCACCGGAAAACCAAAGGCATGCTTGAATGTCTCCATAACTCGAAGATTGGCATCTTTGGGATCGTTGGGATAAATAGATGTCGTTTGAAATAATAATATCTTTTCATTTCCTTCTTCTTTTATTGCTTCTATTGCCATCGATATTTCAGTCATGGTAGAAATTCCGGTAGACATAAGAATCGGTTTTCCTTTTCTGGCGATATACTTGAGCAAGGGAATATTGGTAATCTCATCTGCTCCTGTTTTATAAGCGTCAGTATCCAGTTGTTCTAAAATATCGGCCGTTTCCCTACAGCTGGGGGTAGAAAATACAATCATCCCTTTTTGTCGGATATACTCAAAGATTTCCCGATGCGAATCGATATCCACTTCAAATTTTTTGACGATCTCATACTGGCTAATCTCTCCCAAGCCTTTGACTTCAAATCGCGAGCCGGGCTGGGCAATTTTGTCGGCAATATAAGTCTGTAATTTGACTGCATCTGCACCTGCTTCATGGGCGTAGTCGACCATCTTTTTTGCCTGTTCTACTGTTTCATAATTGCCGCCGATTTCCGCGATGATGAATATAGGATAACCCGGACCGATGGTTCTCTTTCCTATAGTAATCTCTTGAGCCATATCTTGGTTTTTCTTCGCAGATTCATTTATAAAGGTTGGGTATCTTTGTTCGAGGGGTCTTTATGAGAAAAATACTACGAGGCACAAAAAAAGATGTCTTGGTTATTAAGCGCGGTGCGAAATTTGTGACTGTTTCGGCGCAGTATTTTTTCCGTCATCATTTCATTGATAGTATCATTCGCCTGCGACGGCAAGAATATTGTACTATTAGTAAAAAATGGGACTATATCACTCATTTTAATCTGCAACCATCTAATCATCATGTAGGAAAAATCTATGCACTGCCTTTGATAGTCACGCCAGGATACTATACTCTAGATAAGGAAGTTTTACCCGTGCTTTCTTTTGACGATTGTGTTGTTGCCAGGTGTGTGGCAGTCAAAAATCTTTCGTATGACAACATTAAGAAAAATGATTTTAAATATAGTTTTCCCACCATTCAAAATGTCTCGCAGTTACAAAAAGCTATTCTTCAACGGTATGGCGAAAGTATGCCTCACCTATCACATACGCAAATCTTATCGATAGGCGTGGCCATGACCACGATTAAAATAATGGGAACTTTATCCGAGCATGTTAAAAAAAAGCAGGCTGTACAGCATCAAGGATGAATCTCTTTTTTATGTTTTGTAGTTCATTGTTCAGGCTGGTTTGAGATACTGCTGGTTACGTGCATATCTTCCATAATCTTTATAATCTCTATATCATCAAAGAAAGATATGCAACCAGACGATCGAATTAAATCCGTTGAAGGATATGCATTACAATGACTTGTAGGATTTTATAGACAATGAAAATTTTGGCTAAAAGTGCGCTTCGAGGAACACAGCCGGAAATTCGTCGAGGTTTAGCGGTTGATGGCATTGAACTCGTATTTCTCGGAGGTGAAATTGATCGATATCAGCAGACTAGGGATGAAGTAATTCATGTTGCGGAATATTTTGCAGCCATAGGGTTAGAAGCACCCTGTGAAGAACAAGGCAGGCTCATCAGTCCTCTTTCCGATAACCATCTTATTGCCGCAACAAGTAAAGATTACTTGCAGCGATGTGTGGAATTAATCAACGAGGTTCATCATCAAACCGGGAGAGAAGCTTATTTTCAGTATCAACATTCTTTTGCCGCTTTTAATGAGAGAGGAAAACCATTATCACGCTATCCTCGTGATGAGTTAGTACGGAAAGCAAGTGATTTTCATGCACAATTACAAAAAGATTCTGACGTGCCTCTGCAAGTAGAAAGTGCTACACCTATCTGCATCAGAGGAGGAAAGCCAGCATATGTGCCAATTATGACGCGAGGGGAAGACTTTACCGATGGACAAATTTCGATTGCTTTGGATATAGCACATCTTGGTATTACTTTTTATACATGGTCCAAAGCGCAGCAACAGCAAGACGATTTGTATCTCATCGAGAGCCCCAGAGGAAGATTATGGGTAGAGATGGCAGATAAAGATCATCAAATCGGAAGTAGAATCAAACATTCCTCATCACTGCAGGATGCGATAACCGCTGAAATTATCGGCTTCATAAAAGAATATTCTGGCCTTATTGGTTCTCTGCAATTTTCCAATGCAAAAGCAGGAGTGGGAACTGACGATGGTGATGAAGGATATGCAGGAGAAGATGGGCTTCTGGATGTTCCCAGAATCTTTCGGGAGGCAATAATACCTGCTAATATTTCGTATGTTATCCCGGAATACCAGGAAACCAACTATCTTAATCCTGTACAGCAGCAGAAAGCAATAGCGATGGTGCGGGGATTACAAAGAACATGAAGGCTTTTCTGGGAAATATTTCATATCCCCAACAACACCAGCGCCACCAATGCCAACACCAATCCAACTATTTTTGTAGATGACAGCGAGGACTGAAATAACATCCACGCTCCCAAAGTAATCAGAATGGCCTGTAAACTTACCACTCCGACAGTAAACCCGGGATTGGACGCGATTTCCATCGATCTGAGCATAAATAAGTTTCCCAGATAACTTAAGAGGGCAGCGAGTACCATGAGTCCAATAATGAGCCAGGTGATGGAAGCATTATTTTTGCCTGAAAAAAAGAGGACATGGATGCCATAGAAAAAAGCGCCGCCAATAAAAACACCCAGCAATATTTTTGGGGTATCTACTCCAAGGATCATCAATCTCTTAAAGATTAAAATCATGCCTGAAAAGAACACCATCGCGAGCAAGGCATACACGAACCATTTCATTCTTTTACTCCAGTATATTCAGCATATTTTCCTCTTTCATCTCTTTATCTCGGATAGATGTTTCATCAAGCCGCAAGCCTTCGCTCTTGGCTTTATCGATATTCTTAAACTCAAAGCCCAAATCTCCACCGCGAACTGCATGATCGCCCAACTTGACTTTAATAATATCACGCCTATCCCCATCAAAGCATTCGGTGCAGGCCAGCATCTTCAATCGTTCATTCTTCAGTATTAATTCCCGCACCTTGCTCATTTCCGGGCCGTTCCACACTTCTGCTACACTTTGCTTGTTTAAATCTCCTACAATATTGCGTTCATTAAAATCATTAATACATTGAACTACTTCTCCGCTCCACGTGACAACCATGCGTCTCCAAGGAACCGGGCAAAAATAGTGAGGATTCTGATCTTTATTTTTAAGGCTGTGGTCTTGCGTATCATTCACGGCAATTTCATCAACGATGGGGCCCAGGCTTTCATAATATTCTTCGGGATTATCTTTGATGGCGGCAAAGACCGTCTGAACTTTCAATACTGGTTTTTTCAATCCCTTTTCTTTTTTAATTCGTTGAATGGTTTTGAGACGTTCTACAGCTTCGGGGTATTTGGAAGGTGCACGAATAGATTCATAGACTTTGCCAGTGCCATCAAATGAATTTGAAATCCAATCTATCCCTGCGTCAATAAGTTCGCGGGATAATTTTTCATCCATATTCAGGCCGTTGGTGAGAGTAGAAACACTTTTAATGCCTTTTTGCTTGGCATAGCGCACCATTTCCGCAACTCGCGGATGCACCAGGGGCTCGCCCCTCCAGCTTAAGCGAATAGAATAGACACCATTGGCAGCAGCTTCGTCTACAATTCTTTTATATAATTCAAAATCAAGAAATCCCATACTTTTATCTTTAAAATTAAAGCGTTGTTTCCAAATTTTATCCCGATAACACATGGGGCATTTCATATTGCAGGCATTGGTGGTTTCAATGTCAATATGATCTGGAAAACTGGGCAACATTCGCATTTTTGGATACCAATTCCATTTAATGCGATTAATAACATACCAGAACATATGCCCTCGCCCTCGATTGACCCAGAAGCGCAGCTGCTTATGCCAGCTGGTAGCACTATACTGCATAGAATGAATCTTTTTAGCCATATTCTTTAAGATATCTTTCTTTTTTGGTCTTTATAAAGTTTGTTGAAGAGGAATCTGCAATGGAATGTTCCATTACTTTTATATTGTAGTATACAAAATTTGCCCTATGCTCACTACTGATGAACGATTCCAACAACTTATTGAGAAAATTCGCCTCATGGAGAAACATATTGCCACACATTGGGTGGAAGGAAAAAAATCTCCTCCACAAGAAGAAATAAAGATTCTGCACGAAGAAATGCGGTTTGCAATCAAAGAATTACAGGATCTGTATCGAACCATAAAAGTGTTTAAAACGATATAAAATGGCAATTCTTACGACTGATACTGCGCAAATCACTGTCAAAGATGGTGAAAGTATTATTGCTGCCTGTGAGCAGCTGGGAATCCCCTTTGGCTGCAAAGATGGCAGCTGTGGTACTTGTTTGATCAAGGTTATCGAGGGCATGGAAAATTTATCGGCGAGGGCAGACGCGGAGCAGGCGGAAATTCCTCTGGCCAAAGATCAACGATTGGCATGTCAATGTAAATTGTTGAAAGGAACGGTGAAAGTTAAAGGGGAATTTAATTTCTAATTTCACACTCTCTCTTCCGTATGCAATACTACCCTCACTCTCAATGCTTCTTCAATCTGAGGTTGATATTTATGCAGTAAATCTAACAATTGCTTCTCATGTTGCTTGTCAAAAATCCGCACAAAAATAGGGCTGGGCTGCCGAGGATTAGTGATAGCATTGCGGAAATAAAATATTTTTTTTCCAAATAGTCCTTTTTTCTTTATGGTAAAACATGGTTTGGCGGACGCAAACAGGTTTAAATCCTGGCGTATCTCTATAGAAGTTCCACTTTGCGTTTCAAATTCATGCGCCATCATCTCTAATAGTCTCAGTACTTTTTTCCCTTTTTCTTCCACTTCCTGCAATTCTTTTAAAGTCATATTTTCCTCGCAATGATAATCATGAATGAGCCATTTGCATCTTCTACTTTATTAAAGTATGGGGTAAAGAGTTCTTCAATAATGGGAAGGGCCATTTGTTTCATTGCAAGCCCTTTGCCCTTTTGTCGATAGTCCTGATATGCTTTAATTAATTCAATTGAAAAAGCCCTGGTGCCGATATCAAAGAGTTGTATCAGTTCGGGCGAAATGTAGGGAATAATTTTCACCACCTCAAATCCGGTGTTTTCTAATTCTGTTTTCCATTCCTGCGCAGTTTTCTGGGTGGCGCTGTAAACAGAACGGCCTCGGTCGTACTCGAGATATCTTGTAGCTTTGTGATGATCTCCTTCTAGCGTATATTTTCTCGCCTCATTCACGAAATATAAATTCTTTTTAAAGTTCTGGTTTGGGGTGGTCAGAACCAGTGTTCCTCTATCAAATAGCACCCGATGCACTTCTTTTAAGATGGGTGCAACTGGTTCAAAATCTTTAATGACATTCGAATACACTGTTTTAAATCGTGGTTCTTGCCAGGGAAGATGATGGATATCTCCTTGGATAATTTCGGCATATGTGCCCAGACGGCGCGCTTTCTGCACTTGGGTTGGCTTGATATCTAATCCGCAGGAAATCTTGTCGACGCGATGGTCAAGTAGAGGAACATATGACTCATCAATAAAATCATAGATATCTTTTTGCTCCAGGGCTACGTTCTGGAAGGTATCGAATTCTCTAGAGAATTTATTTCCTTTCACGATAGAAATGTTAATCCCATCGCCGCATCCCAGATCAAGCAAAGGCTCTTGCAAGCATTTCCTGCTGGTTAAAATCTCTGCTTCAATCGTTCTCCATATGGCCGTTTCCGGGCGCAGCCAATAGGCGTTGAGATACTGCGCTAAAAAGTGGCTCGAGTGCGGAGTACTATTTTTTTTCCTTATCTTCGCCATGTTTTCTAATAGTAATGCCAGCAGGAAATTTTTTTCTTCCGACGTATATTCTGCCAAACTCTGCACATTAATGGGGCTGACACATCTGCTGCAGAAAATGGCCGTAACCTCATTCTTTTCATGGCAGACCGAGCAGATCATAGTTAAAGAAGATGAGGTTGATTGAGGAGCCATCCCATTTGTGGCAATGATTTTACTTTCAATTTTTTTTCCAAAGAAGTTTTGAATCGAATCCACAATCGTTTCTATCTCTTCCCCACTCATTCCCGGATACAAGGGCAGCGTTATAATTCTGGAGGAAATTTCTTCTGTCTGGGGTAAATTGCCTATTTTGTAGCCATATTTATTCATATAGAGAGTCTTGAGATGAATCGGGTTATAATACACTTTGCTCATAATTCCTGCTTTTTCCAGATGTTTTTGCAGAGCATCCCGAATATCTTGCGTTGGAAGCACAATAGTATACATCTGATAATAATGGTCTGAATGAGGGTGGGGAATTGGCACTTTTATCTGTGGAATATTTGAAATGCCGCTACTTAACGCAGATCCAGCATCCACCCGTAATCTCATTGTCTCCTCAAAATGACGTAGCTGTGATAATCCCAGTGCTGCATTCATCGTCGGCATTCGAAGATTATATCCAACATCCGTGTAATCATTATCTCCCGTATGAGAAAAATAATCGACGGTACTTTCCACCCGCCCATGGGAGCGCAGCAATTTCATCGTCTCGTATAATTCCTGCGAATCGGTGATCACCGCGCCGCCTTCTCCCGTCGTAATCAATTTATTCTGGCAGAAGCTGAGGGCGGCGGCATATCCAAAGGTGCCGCATTGCTTTCCATTTTTTTTTACACCCAATGAATGGGCATTGTCTTCCAGCAGGATAAGATTATGGCGCTGCGCTAGTTGCTGCAGTTTTTCGATATCACGTGAAACTCCACCGGCATAATGCAAGGCGACGATGGCTTTGGTATTTTGGGTAATTCTTGCCTCCACATCACTTGCATCTAATCCAAACGTTTCGGATTCGGATTCGGCAAAGATAGGAATGCCGCCTGCAGCCACGATGGCATTGGCAGTGGCTACAAAGGTGAATGACGGAACAATCACTTCTTTTCCTTTAATTTCGAGTGCCTGATACATCAATTGCAGTGCAGACGTTCCACTGTTGCAGGCAAGAGCATATTTTCTTCCGGTAAATTGAGCTAATGCTTTTTCAAATTCTTCTATTTCCGGGCCAGCGGCCCAGGAGGTTCCCCGACGCAGCACGGCATTTACTGCGTCTACATCACTGTCGTACCATTTGGTTTTAAAGAGGGGAATTTTCCAGTTCATGGGTTCACTTTTTGATTTGTAATTTCATTTTTGTACCCTTATCGAGGATGCACTTCTTTATCAAAGTATTTGTCACACATCCCATTATGCCAATCTTTATTGTGTGCAGACATATTTGCATTACATTTTTGACAATTATGTTTCATCTATTCTTTTTTTGACAATTCTTTACTGTTCTCTTTCACTTCTTTCCAAACTTCGCTAAAATATTCTTCGATTTCGCCGGCGAAGGCCTCTTCCTCTTCAGTAAAATCTTCATCATCGTCTTCTTCCCATTGTTCAGTTTTATTTTCTTCCATAGCCGCGTCACCTTTTTTTTATTTCACAGAGCCTGGTTTTCTTTTCTTCAAAAATCTTGCGGGACTTCCTACCCACACTTCATTGGCGGGAATATTTTTATTTACAAAACTCATCGCCCCCACCTGCGCATCTTCACCGATGGTGATGCCGGGCATGATCACGCAATGAGAGCCGATGGCACATCCTTTTTTGAGGATCACTTTGCCTTTTTTCTGGTCGCTGTCAGTGCGGGAATAGATGGATGTATGTGATCCGATTTTCACCCCTTCTTCGATTTCGATGCCTTCTGATGCATCTAGTAAAGTGAAAGCGCCTATATCAGTCCATCTTCCCAATTTTAGATTTTCTTTATGTAAGACCAACCAATGATATTTCGTCAATTCTCTCTCTTTAATGTCTGGTTCTTTCCATTCTTTTGGGTCGGTGAAAGCCATTAGTCATTATCTCCTTGATCTTTTAATATTTTTCTGGGTGTGCGGCAATTTCCCTCGCCACTTGGGCAATGCCTTCCTCTACAGCAACGCTTGCTCTAAATCCCAGCAATTCTGCGGCTTTGCGAGTATCTGCCTGTCTCTTGCTCACGAACACGTCCCGTTCTAGAAAAATAGGCTGTATGTCTTTCCCCAGCGCTTTAATGATAATATCTGCGAGCTGGGCGATGCTAGTGGAAATTCCTGTGCCCACGTTGAACTCCTGATTATATGCTTCACATTTCATCGCGGCAATGTTGGCCTGCACTACGTCAGATACGTGTGTGAAATCCATGCTTTGATCTCCTTTCCCGTCGATAGTGGGCGGCTCATTATTCATAATCCGTTTAATAAAATGAGTAACGACGGTGGTATAATACGCATGTGCTGCCTGTCGCTCTCCATAAACATTAAAATACCGCAGCGAGTTATACTTAAGCCCTTTCTTGGCCAGATGCTGGAGCAAATGTTCACTAAATAGTTTCCCTGCACCATAAGGCTCGGCTGGATACAATTGGTCATCTTCGTGCATCGGCAATTTGCGGGGATTCCCATAGACGCTCGAAGAAGAAGAAAAGACGACTCGTTTCACGTTGTGCTTTAAGGCTGAATGAAAGACATTGTATGAGCCTTGAATGTTGGTATTAATACAGTCGTCAGGACTCTTAATGCTTTTTTCGATGTGAATGCCGGCGGTATGAAATACGTAATCAACTCCTTTCATGGCTTCATCGACGGCATCTTTATTACGGATATCTCCTTCGATAAATTCTACTTTTCCCTGATCGATAAGATATTGAATGCTGGATAATTTTCCTTTGATGAGGGAATCAAGGACACGCACTTTATATCCTTTCCTGGCCAGTTCTTCCACTAAATGGCTGCCAATAAATCCTGCTCCTCCTGTCACTAAAGTTAGATTCATCCGAGCATCTCCTGCATTTCTGCAAAAGCTTTTTTCCAAGGGGTCGGTTTCAATGACAATTGTTTTTGGGTATGCGCCGAATCTAAAGAGGTATTTCTCGCGCGATATGCCGGTTCCTTTATTGCGCTTGCTGTTTTGAGCAGTGCAGGATTAAGATGAAAAAAAGTCACTATTTCTTTGGCAAAATCATGGATAGAGGCAGCTGCACTTGGCACGTGAAATATTCCTTGGGCATCTTTAGCGATTATTTTTTCAGCCAGTGCAACCACGTCGTGCACGTAGCAGGGGCTTCGTATCATGTCAGTATAGGCAGTAAATTCTTTTCCTTCCTTCAGATTTCTGCAAATAGTGTTAAAAATATTTCCGTGCTGAAAGGCAAGCGGAATACCATACACCACACATGGCCTGAGAATGGCATAATTAGACAATTTTACAATGGTTCTCTCGGCTTGAAGTTTCGTGTGTCCATATACATTTTGGGGTTTAGGAATCTCATTCTCGGGATGTTTTTTATTTCCATTAAATACCTGGCTGCTTGAAAAGAAGATATATTTTACAGAAGGATTTTTGTGGCAATATGCCGCGATGATAGTCGTGGGGGAGATATTGATACACGAGCATTCTTTCGGATTTTTTTCACAAGCATCAACATGGGATGTGCCCCGAGAATAGGTGACCAAATTAATAATAATATCTGGAGAGTTCGCCGTAAGAATGGTCTGTAATTGACGGCTGTTATTTATATCTAATTTTATCCATTTACTATTTTGAATCTGGGGAAGATGGGTATGGTAGGTGGAGATAACTTCGTATTTCTTTCCCAGTGCTTGCACTAGCTTGGTGCCGATAAAACCAGATCCTCCTAATATTAATATTTTTTTACCCATTAGACTACTCTCTCCAAAAACTCGTATGCATTCTGCCTGGCCTGTGCCGGAAAGGTATGTCCTGCCTGGAATATTTCTAATTCTAACTGTGAGGAGTCATGGTACAACCGCTTTCCCCATCGGAAAAAATCTTCTACTCTTGGGTCAGTTTTTATCATTTCATTCCCTCCATCCGTTGGTAATGGGCATCCTTCTTCCCGAGCCAAAAGCCCTGGGAGTAATTCGCAGCCCTAAAGCTGCCTGCTGGCGCTTATATTCATTACGATCAACCATTTTTATAACTTTGGAAACTATGTTTTTATCGTATCCCAGCGCCACAATCTCTTCTTTGCTTTTTTCATGTTCAACATATGCCTTGAGAATGGGGTCGAGGACCGGATAGATGGGCAGCGAATCGCTGTCTTTCTGATTATCGCGCAGCTCTGCGGAAGGCTCTTTGTCAATAATTGCCTGAGGAATAATCTCTTTCCCTGCTTTCATGTTAACATGGCAGGATAATTCATACACCATCGTCTTGAACACGTCAGAAATAACTGCTAATCCTCCGCACATATCACCGTAGAGAGTGGCATATCCTACTGACAATTCCGATTTATTGCCCGTAGCTAACACCAAATACCCGAATTTATTAGACATGGCCATCAATATATTTCCGCGAATCCGAGCTTGGATATTTTCTTCTGCGACATTAAAAGGGTTACCTTGGAAATGGGGGGCCAGAGTTTTTAGATAGTTATCAAAAACATCATTAATTACAATGGTATGGATTTGAATGCCTAGATTTTGCGCCAGGACATACGAATCATCTATGCTTCCTGATGAAGAAAACTTGCTGGGCATGGTAATCCCAAAGGTATTTTCTTTTCCCAGCGCATCGACGGCTATGGCGGCGGTAAGTGCAGAATCAATCCCCCCAGATAGCCCTAAGATTGCTTTGCTAAATCCATTTTTACGGCAATAATCGCGCACCCCAAGCACTAACGCCTCATAAATATCGCTCACTACTTTCTCCTGTTCTGGTATTGGCTGAGCATCGCTATCCGGAAGAATCATAAAATCCTCTTCAAAGGCTTTTGCTTGGAAAATTTTTTCCCCCTGAGCATTAAAAAAATAACTTCTTCCATCAAAAATTAAGTCATCCTGGGCGCCTACGGCATTTACATATAATACTGGTGTTTTGTTCTCCTTCGCTCGTCTTGAAAGTAATTCTTCCCGTACTGATGCTTTTCCTGCATGAAAAGGCGAGGCTGAAATATTAATGAGCAGGTCGGCGCCTAATTTGGCTTGCTCTTGCACCGGACCATTTTCAATCCAGATATCTTCACAAATAGTAAGCCCTATGTTGGTGCCTTTGATTGAAATAAGGCTTGCATGTGCCCCTGGCTTAAAATATCTCTTCTCATCAAAAACATCGTAATTAGGAAGATGCATCTTGTGATAGGTTTTAAGTATCTGCCCATCTTTAATCACTGCAGCAGCATTGTATAAATTTCCTAAATCTTCATCGACAAACCCCACTATGACAGAAATATTTTTGAGAAAGGAGGCAATTTTCAAGAGACATTTTTTATTTTCTTCAATCAGATTCTTTTTCAGCAATAAATCTTTAGGCGGATATCCTAACAGGCACATTTCTGGAAATACCACTAAATCTGCCTGTTGTGCCTGGGCTTTTTCAATACCCTGGACTATTTTTCGAAAATTTCCGGTGATATCTCCGACGTTCGGATTAATCTGGGCGACAGCTATTCTCATGGTTCTTATCCCAACCACCGGGCGTGACCTGCCTCAAAGTACTGCATCTCTTGCGGAAAATGCACATCATTCCAGGTTCCCATGTTATCCAGAATCAGTTTGGTATTTGACAAGTGCTGCAGAAGTTCCTGCTTATGGACATAGCGATAATGCATATGCGGCGACACCACGATAATGCCATCACGATCTTGCAGCCCTTGCGGAAAAATAAAGGATTCACAGCCGGTTAACTTAGCGATCTCTTCCGTTGAATAATAAGGGTCATGTATTTTGACATCAATTCCTTTTTCCTTGAGTTTTTTGGCAATAGGAAGTGCGGGACTCAGGACGTGAACTTTAAGGTCACCGGTGTAGGCAATACCGAGCATGGCTACTTTCTGCACTCCCCTGGTCACAATGCTTTCCACTACTTTATCCGGCTGGGCGAAATCCGTCTTAAGAGATTCCTGCATTAATGTTAATTGTTCCGGATACTGTGCTCCTTCAAGCACATATTGGGGCGCCAAGGGAATGCAATAGCCGCCGGTTCCAAAACTAGGATGGTATTCATTGACGTTCCATTTCGTTCCTACCAGCTTGAGAATGCTGGTCATATCCATGTCGGGGTATGCCAGGGAAAGCTGATTGGCAAAAGTAATATCTAACTGCCGATAGGCATTTTCAATACTCTTTACCATAGCCGCATGCTTATGGTCATGTGCCTGCAGAATATTCTTACAAATGATGCCTAAAGTCTGTGCCATGGCCTGCGTGGTTTCTTTGGTCGTTCCACCAACTACCCGGGGAAGAAGAGGCAGGCCTTTGTCGGCAGCGGTAAACCAATCCCGTCGTGGTGCCACTCCAAACAAAATATCTTTTCCTACCTCTAATCCATTTTTCTTGAACAGGGGAATGACGATGGTATCAGCAACTGTGGGGGTCAAGGTACTTTCGACAATTACGAGCGGCGGATAATCAGTTGGTATATTCTTGTATGTGCTTAATTTATTGATAACATCAACCAGAATTTCGTGATGCGGTTTTCCATTCCATTCGGTGGGGACAGAAATAAGGTGCACGCCAACGTCGGGAGAAATTACTTCCTGCCAGTTGGTGGTCGCACTCATACGTTTATCTCTTGCCAGCGGACCAGTGTCAAATCCCAGCCAGAAATCCAAATTGGGAATGGTTGCTTTGCCTTGATTAACGTCATCCACACGCAATTGCAGCGGATCAGTGCCGATGCAGGTTACTCCAGCTTTGGCAAAATGAGCAATAGATGAAAAACCAATGTACCCCAAACCCCACACCGCTAATTTTTTTCGACCAGTCTTTAAATCATGCTTTAAATCCATGTAAACCACCTTTTTCTATGGCTACCTATTCCCAGAATCCCTTTATAAACTTTAAGCAATACTGCGCGCTTTGTAATACAGAACTAATTTCCATAAAATTATATTAACTGGTGATGTCTTTTGAACTGATTATGGATAATGCGCGCTTTTCAAAGCTTTCGGATCTTCTGTACTGTATTTGTCCCTATTGTAAGACTTCCAGAAAAAAGCTGGAGGGGAAATTCACTATTATCAAAAGGGGAAGAGAACGTGACGGGGCTGCCCGCTTTTTATGTTTAGAATGTGATACCTGGTTTAATGAAAGAACAGGGAATACGATGGGGTGGATGGGAAGGGGGTGAAAGCAGATACTTTTATATACTTTTACAAGCATTGACAGACCTTTGAAGTCAAAAAACAATCATACTGGATTTGGGATTCGTCTGGTTGCTTCAATTATTGATTCAATCTTTATTTTAGTAATAGCTTATTTCATTTCCTTCCTTATTTCTTATACTCCCCTTACCTACGGTTGGAACCTGGGTATACTGGTGGCCATCCAATTCTTAGGGAGTGCCCTGTATGAAATTTATTTAACTTCCCGTTATGGTGGCCCTTTCGGAAAATTGCTGATGAGATGTGAAGTTGTGAATCCGGAGGAAAAGCATCTTTCTTTTAGGCGGTCCCTTATCCGATATTTAAGTAAAATTGTTTCTACACTATTATTGGGGGTTGGATTCTTGATGATTTTGTGGGATGAAAATAAACAAGGGTTGCATGACAAAATTGCCAAAACTTTTGTGCAAGCAAGTCCCAAAAGCAAGGTGAAAGATTCCGTAAAACTATTCTCTTTATATGGCAGCATACTAGTAGCGCTTATTTATATCTTCTATGTTGGTTCGGTGGGAGTGTTGAGTTTCCAGATTAGTTTTAGTGAAGCAAACAATAAAGCAGAAATACAGGAATTTTGTTCCTCTAAATCATTTTGGTTACAGAACCAATGTCTAGACACAATGGTTCAAAATAATGTTCTGTCATTAGAGGAAGCCCAAGTTCTTTGTTCCGAAATAGCTTCTGATGCAGTTAGAGGCAATTGTTATGGAAGTGTAGCTCTCGATCATAAAAATTTTAGCATCTGTGAAAGCGCTGGTTCCTTTCGCGCAGTAAGATTATGCCAGAAAAGCTATGATTTTCATCAAGCAATAAGACCATTACAAAAGGATTTTGGGAATGAAACTAATTATCTTGATAGTCAATTCGATGAAATGTTTATCAATTTTCAGAATATAAATAATCAATTTGTTACGCTGGCCAATTATGATCTTAATTTGGTATCACAAGGGGATTCAGCCTCAGCTATGCTCACCACTATTAATGCAGAAATTTCTACAGTAGAAAGTGTCATTGCCAACTTGAATAGCACTGTTGATGGGTTGGGGAGGGAGAGACTTTCTCAAAATTCACAGGAACAACTAAAAGAATTACAAATGATTATTCAGTTATATTCCAATTCTTTAGAAAACCTGCAGCAAGCGGCAGAAAATTACGGTGTTCTTATCGCCTACTATCAATATGAAGCACAAATTCTTAGTAAACTGGATAAATTTTTTTCATATATGGATTTAGTCAGCGGATATGTTGACGATGAAAAGTACGATTCGGCTTTGGTGCAATTGCGAAAAGCGATGGCTTTGAATGATCAAATGTTAGATTTAAGGAAAGAACAGGCAGAAAAATTTGGAGATCGCTTCGAGCTCGCCAATCGCCAGCTTGCAGAAGATCTTAAGTATGAGGAATTTATCACTGAGCATGAAAAAGAGTTAATTGCCTTGCAGCAAAATCCATTCATAGCAACTGATGAAATATTCCGTAAATCAGATAAGTTATATGAAGAATATCAATCTTTATTTGTCGAGCCTAACGATGCTTCCAGCCTAGTCGGAGCATGGTTGGATGAAAATATAAATTTCTACCTGCATCAATCGGATGAAATTTTGACTGGTGCGGATGTTAAGTATAACAGCTTCATGGAAGATTTTTATCTGTGGTGATCACGCTTCTCTTCATTTCCGCATCAAAAATCTCAAGTCTCCTTCACCATTCTTGTTAAAATATTCTGCTAATTCCGGATGCTGGTACACTTGCTCGGTAAAATCATAATCCACACCGCGGGGAAGGAATTGCAAGTCCTTAAATCCGATGTCTAAGAGAGTTTTCTCGAGTTTTTCGCGTGTAAAGTAGTGCCGGATAGCAACAAATAACAGATCAGTCAGAAAGAATTGTTTCGGTTTTGGCAGCAGCCACAGCTCTAATAGTTTGCGAAAGGTTTTGCTGTCGGCAGGATCTAAATTGCGTCGCACATGGTCGAGCATTTGGTAAAATTTGCACTCTCCACACAAAAATAACCATCCCTGCCCGCCATTTTTCATGACCCGATACATCTCTTTAATGCCTTGAAGCGGGTCGGTGGTATGGTGTAATACCCCATTACAAAAGACAAAATCAAAAGTATTATCGGCAAAGGGCAGTTCTAGAGCACTGGCTTTTTGATATTCTACTCCTTCATATCTTAATTTTTTGCCATCGCCAAGGTCGATCCCCACCACTTTCTTCGCACCAAGCTTTTTGATGGCGATAGAATATCGTCCCGAACCGCAACCCATATCCAGCACTGTTTTATCTTTAAATATGTCGATGGGTATATTGTTGCGTAGAACTCGTGTCAACAGTAGTTGAAATGCTTCTTCCACCATCGCCTGGTCAAAATTGCTCCATACGTCATCATACAAGTCAGTAACTTCTTTGGCATTCACCATTTTTTATCTCCTTGGTTGATTTATTTTTAAATATATGTGTTTTCGGATGATTTCACCAGTTTTTGCAGCAAATGGGTCATTCTCTGCGAGCTTTTGCCGTCAATACGGCCACAATATTCTTTCACAAATCGGCGTCTTCTTTGTTGCAGCCTCTGTTGAAGCTGTCTATCTGAGAGGAGCGTTTTAATTGCAGGAGTTAAATTATCCTGAACAGGAATTTCCACGGTCGCTTGGCTGATTCTGAGAATATCATTAAGTGGATTATGAAAATCAGGAAAAGTGATGGTGATCAAAGGCTTGTCCAGAATCATTGCTTCTATAGCCGAGGTAGAACTAAAGTTAATGATAATATCACTACGTGACATGAGTTGATATAGAAAAACTCTCTGATCATTCTGAATAACCCTGATGCTAGGCAAATGCAACCGCTGAATCATTTTCTGATAATCGCCATAGTATTTTTCCCTAGGATGAAGCTTGATGGTAACGGTGCTGTTAGGTATGGAAGCAATTTCTGTGCATATTTTTTCAATGCAGGCAAAGTATTTTTTAGGGGTAAAGATATTCTGCTCAACGAAGGGTACGGTAAGAATTAAAATGCGGGGACCAGATGAGGGGGAATTAGGCTCTTTGCCAATGAATGGATAAATCTCATCAAATATAATCGGCCCCACAACTTCAACGTTTTTTGCTGGTATTCCCTGCTGCTCAAGAGTCTTCTTGTATTTGTGGGAAAAAACGGCAATGCTATAAGGTTCAAGCAAATCCGGGTCAATGGAACCCATGGCTGCGCCGTGCTGTAGCAGCACTACCGGGCAATGCACTTGATTTGCTGCGGCATTGAAGCAGCGTTCAAAAATACTGTTTTGAGAGGTAATAACGATGGCTTTTATTCCATTCTTCTCAATGATGCTTTTACAGGTTTCGTAATATATCGCTAAAATATATAGAAATTCTCTGGAGAGATAAAAATCAAATGCATCTTGCATCGCATTCCATAAAGAAGTGCCCAGCATCTGCTGTTTTATTTTTTGGTCTAATTTTTTCCATTGCCTATTTGTTTTTAAGGACCATTCCTGAGCTTTATTTTTAATCTCAGGAGTGATATAATTATAGATCAGGTTAATTGGTCTTTTTATTTTTGATTTTTGCCGCATCAATGAAATAAAAGACTGGGATTGAGCACTTGCACTTAGAATCAGCGAGCTTAATCTTTTATTTTTTTCGATATTGTTTATGATTTCTTCTATGCGAAAAATATTTCCGGTTTGAGGATTGATATGTTCAAGATACGTTAAAAACAATATTTTTTTTCCTGATCTATCAGCATGGTCTGCATTTAATTGCATCTTAATTTTTTCATTGAAGAAAAAAGCTTTGCGCAATGCGGCATTTCTAACTGCGTCAATAACGGCAGATTGGATAGGTTGGCCATCTAAGAAACGCTCTATTTTTGACTTTACTTTTAATATTGGAGGAATAGTGTGGGGGCAGAACATCCGCTTGTAAAACCAGGATAGAGGGATCCCTTCACACATAAATTGCTGGTCAAAGACAAATTCGCCTATTTTTTTGGTATTCCATCCGGGTGAGAGATAATCAGGAATATTCGCAATGCCTAGATCAGAGTATTTCATACAACTTTCCTCCAGCTTTTTTCAATGATGTAAGCAGCGCAGAAAGACAATTCTTGCTCGGTATTTATTTTTGAGAGTGGGATGATCTGCTCAAGGTTTGAATAATTTTCCACCTGTTTCTGCAGATACGGCCGGGGCAGAACTGTCCGTACAATCGGTGAATTCGCAGAAGTGCCTTTATCTTCTTTACCACGACGCTTTATGTTATCTATCGATGCGGTCAATAAGAAGGTGTAATTTGGTCGCGGAAAGATCTTCAATAACTTTTTTAGTATTAAACTGCGCGGGGCATAAGGATATTGCCCATACATGTCGTAAAAATATCTGTCACAGATAATGAGGCCTTTTCTTTGCAATTTGTGCTTTATATGAACAATATACCTATAATAGAATTCGCCAAACAAAAATAAAAATAGCAACTCCTGAAATAGACTACATTTTTTAGCGGTGGACGCAAGAGCCACTGCCGAAAAAAGATTCTTTTTTGTTCGGCGCAATATGGTAGAAAAGAATCTGGTGAGAAAAAATTCCGGATTCCAGCCAAAGTAATAATAGTGTTCTGGATATCCCAAATGTTTCATATATGGTTGGTATTGTTCGAGCGTTTTTTTAGCTAAAGTTGTTTTACCGGTACCATTGACACCAATTAAAGCAATAAGGACTCCTTGGCGTTTGCAGGATAAGGTTCTTTTTATCTTTTTCATCAGTTTAATGCCGAGATAAACCATCGTGCCTGGTTCATTCAATAATTTTTTACTCCAGGTTGCTGCAATAGCCGCTATCGATACTTTATTTTGTATTACTTTTTGAAATCCATCTTTCCAATGGTGCTTGCTGATCTGGTCCCGAAGATAGGCTTTATCTGCGCACCCTATTTTAGATAAGTATACTTTTTCTTTCTCCGTAATTCTAAAATTTTCAAACAATACATGTGCAGCATGGATGAGGATGGAATCTTCTAAACCAGGAATAATGATGTGTGGTGTTATTATTTTTTTATGTTGAAATACTTCTTTTTTATCCAGTGCAATCATGCCATGCCAGGCAATTTCGCGGTGCAGGTGGATAGAGTACATTTCCTGCCTGACAAAGCCGGTATACATAGTCTTGTATCTTTCTACCTTCTCGGATAGCCTGATTACAAATCCTTGTTCTTGGAGTATTTTTCCGGCATGGGCGTAATCTTCATTTGTTTCAAAGA
Source organism: uncultured Methanosarcinales archaeon (assembly GCA_964404595.1). Taxonomy (GTDB): domain Archaea; phylum Nanobdellota; class Nanobdellia; order Woesearchaeales; family GW2011-AR9; genus CAYJXA01. Next base: position 30,189 of record CAYOKQ010000002.1, read on the forward strand.
GAATATCCAGATTTTTGTTCTGTCCCTCGAAAATATGGTCGCATTTGAAGAGGAGGTAGGAGAGCTTGTTTTTGGCAAAAAGGTCCAGGACAGCCATGATTCCTGGTGGTGTTTGCTTATAGTGGGAAACGTTCATTTTTGCAGTATCTGCCGATATATTTGTGCGTATTGTTGGAGGAAATGATCTTTTGAGAATAACTTTTCGGCCAGTTCGCGGCAGTGCCTCTGATAGTAAAAATAATTTTTCTCCAGTTTGCTAACTGCTTGATGCAAACTTAGGGCATTGGGCTCAAACACCACTCCACATTTATATTTTTGAACCATTTGTGCCAACTCGGTCTTCGTGGATACTATCAAAGGTTTTCCTGCCGCCAGGCTTTCGAGGGCAGAATTTGGGATGAGTTTAAGGAAGTCGTCAAATTGAGTATAAGGAATGATGGTAGCATGAACCTGTGCATATTCTTCGTTCATATCTTGTACTATGCTATTGTTAAGCGTAATATTCCTCCAGTTTTTTCGTTGCAGCAGCGCTTTTATGTCCCGTAAGGCGCCGCCACGCCATGCCAGTGTGATTTCCACTGATTTTCGCCGATTCGCAAAATTGAGGATAAGATTTATGCCTCTTTTTTCGAAATCCTCTTTTCTGGTGGGGCAGCTGGCGTACAGAATCTTAAAATTACCTGACGCGGCTTTGTACGAAAAAGCGGAAACATCCACCGGCGGATAGATTAATTTTATTTTTTCTGGTTGTATGCCGTGCTGCTCTAACTGCTTTTTATGAAATTCCGTTTCCACCACGATTGTCTTTAATTTTTTAAGCAGCGGCAGTCTTCTTTTTACTTTGTCTATGCTGCACGATGCTGCCGCCGTAAGAATAGTTTGATTCTTATTAATAACGTTCAGGTACGGCAAGTCACCCAAAGAGGTGTAGATGTGATTTATATCATTTTTAGAACTTAGATATTTGGTATATATTACCATGAGGGGATACAACAAAAAATGGTAAGAGATTATCTTTTGATTCCACTTCATTTTCAGTATTCCATCCAAATGAAGGTCATGAATTCTTACGCTATTATCTGTAGCAAAATGCCTGGCTAGGAGCTGAACCTCTTTAGAAATGGCTTCATATGCAGGCCTATACCGCTGAACATAATACATTATTTTCATTTTTTCTGGCAAAGTACCATCCACTCGTAAGGATTGTTCGAAGGATATTTCTCCATTCTTTTGATCATTTTGACCGCTATACGCTGTAATTTCATGAGTTTAAACGGGCGTGAGAGCAGGGTTTGCAGCCAAAAATGATTTAAAATGGGATATAATTTTACCACTCTAAATCCATTTTTTTCCACTTCCTCAATTAATTCTTTTTTAGTATACAATTTATCATATACGATATATTTTTTCATTCCCAATAATTTTCGCAAAGGCAGCACCACCTTCTTATTCATGGCTTCAAAAGCAAAATATCCTTGGTTGGATAAAGCACTTCTAGCCTGGGAATAAATTTTTTTTCTCTCGGGCTCTTTGAAATGGAGGAGAAACCGAATGCAAAATACCAGATCGTGTGTTGGTTTTAATTTCATATGTAAAATGTCTCCTTGCACAAAATTCCACTTTTTATTGGCCTGCTGCATTCTGGCTCTGGCGATGGTAAGCATACTTTCACTTGAATCGATGCTGGTGCCATTTTCTGCATCCAACTGAGCTGTAAGACGTGCCGGGCCCGGTGCAAATTCCAAAATATTTTGGCATTTTCTTTTTTTTATGATATGGTTAAGAATCGCCACTTGCCGCTGATGTTCAATGACATTTAATGGTTCGGTAAATCGTTTGTGGATATATTTACTGGCAACCTGATGCTGCTGATAATATTCTTTTATTTGATCTGGGCTTTCGATAGTCATGTTTTTCCCTCGTAGGCTTGGAGTAATTTGGTCTTAATTTTTGCAGGTGCATATTGAGCCAGCGAATATTTTGGTTCTTTTGATTTCAAGAGAAGGTCATGCAGGGCTTGGCGTAATTCTTTGACATTATTTGGAGCAACCAGAGCACCATACGTACTGACAGTTTCAGGAATAGCGCCGATATTGGACGCAACGATTGTTTTTCCTGCGGCTATCGCTTCGAGTGGAATCCTTCCAAAAGGTTCTGGCCATATGGAAGGAAATACCACCACATCTGCTCTGGTGTATATTGTTGGCATTTGATCGTAGGCAACTGGTGCGAAAATATCTGCATCAAGACTATACTCTTTAATTTTTTGCTGCAGGTGCGGTTTCAATATTCCTTCCCCATACAATTCGCACCGATAGCCTGTTCCTTGGAGTGCTTCTATCAAAATCTGGGGGCCTTTGGATCGGATTAACGCCCCTACATACAATATCACCGGTTTGCCGGAATTTCTTTCTTTATTTCTTACCTTTTTACTTACTTCTGCAAAAGGAGCAGCATCAAAAGCGTTGGGAATGACTACGCTTTCTTGATGGTACTGTTGCAATATATTTTGAACATACCTGCTGATGGCAATAAGGCGGCAGGATGATAAAGCTTGATTTAATTGCTGAAAGTATCTGTATGTCAGCCACAGAAAAAGAGGATTATACTTTAGATACCATCTATTTTTCATCTTGCCTATTTCATGCGATTGTTGTTGACAGAGCAGAAATTGTTGAAGAGTGCAGGTAATGGTACATTCCTGTGTTCCGCGATAAAGCCGGTCTCCTTTTGGGCATAAGGCTGGATAACTTTCGATGGTGGCAAATAATCTTGGATGATATTTCTTTATTTTTGGAGCAGCAATGATGCTGGTGCCGATGAAATGAATGATATCGGGCTTTTGTGCTGTAATTATTTTCTGTGCTTCTCTGGTTATTGATCGTGGGAAAAAGAACCTGCGCCGAAAATTGCCAAAGAGAGTGGATGTTTTCTTTCCGGTTTTAAGTTTTCGATAGATCTTGATCTTATGGGCCACCTCTTCAACCGGAAGATGGGGAAAGAAAGAAGTAAGCACGATTACTTCATGGCGCTTGGCTAGTTCTTGTGCAATTTGGGCCAGGTTAATCTCCCCGCCGCCCATGATTTTAGGGGGATAATACTCGCTGATAAAGAGGATTTTCATGAGGGTAAATGCTCTAAAAGGGCTTATAAGGGTTGTGGTACAGATGTTCAGAGCATGCAGTTCAAATTTATCTTATGTCCTATGTATTAGAATTATCCCTACTTGCGCCGACACAAAAATATGGGGTTAATATCAAATCTATGCTCTAAATCGGCAAATGCATCCGGTCTTTCTCTTATTAATTCAGCTGTTAGGTCCCGGCTTAGCTGCTCAATAGTATCAATGGCTTGCTCTTGTTTCAGTATGTTCGCAATATGCAAAGGCAAGTAAAAACCAATAATATATCGTATATCTTTGGGAAGTAAAATCGGTTCTTTCACGTGACAGGAAAATTCATTTTGTTCCACAATATCTCTGACTTCATCCTCGGTTCGAGCAGGCTGCCGTATCTCTTTCACAGATCTCACTGAGAAACCACGTTGATCAAGTTTATTTTCCACCATTTCCATAAAAGTGCTATATCGCCAAGAATATTGAGCAGAGGGAAATTTTTTACTATCGACAAAATCAGACGCAGTGTTCCATACCAGCGGTGCTCCTGGTTTTAATGCCTGTGCCAGATTTCTAAAAAACTGCGGCCAGTCATCTCGTACCCAGTGTAAAGAATGATTTGCAATCGCCGCATCATAGCCAGGATCAACTTTCAAGAAACAAGTGCGCATATCTGCGTGCAGAAAATCAACTGATGCGGCCGTAGTTTCGGCACGAACTTGATGCCAGTAGTGCGCCAGTCGTTCAGGAATAATTCCATTAAATAATTCCCTTGCTTTGTCTTCAAATTCGGCAGCATTGCCTCGTCTAAATTTATATTTTGCCACCTCAATCATAGCCGCTGATTGTTCTATGCCTAAAATTTTTCCTCGATGACTGCGCGCAAGCATTCTGCTAGCTATGCCGGTGCCCGAACCCAAATCTAAAATAGCCGATTCTTCCTGCAAAAAAGGCCTCAGATGTTCGACCAAATATGATCCAGCACATTCATAGGTGGGCAATATCTCACTGCCATTGACATGTACTCGCTGTTCCATTAAATGGCAATTGATGTAATCATATTGCACTGCTTCAGCCAAAGGACCCATAAAAGGATTATCATGATCTGTTTCTGGACTCATATACCGCAGAAAAGGATTATTCTTGAGCATCGTTAACTTTAACATCCGGAATCATTTTTAAAGATTACGGATTCATGATCTTAATTATGGCTATTTTTGAGAAGATAATTGTTCATACAGCTGAAGATAGGCCTGAATGCTTTGGTCCCACGCAAACTTTTTACTTTTTCGATGCAGATATTCTCCTTGTGCCGCTTTAATTACTTTATCCGCCAGATCCATCACATTCTTGCTCTCAAATATCTGATATTTTCCACTTACGATCTCGGGCAGTGAGCCCGCATCACTTACCACCACGATTTTTTTCATAGCGATGGATTCCACGGCATTATAGCCAAAGCCTTCGGCAAGAGAAGGAACAACGACGCAGTCGGCCAGTGCAACATAGGTGCGCAGCTGTTCATAAGGTATCGACGTTATTACTTTTATCGAAGGATTATTTCCAATGAGTTTGAGAAGTTGTTGATATTTTTTTGCATATTTATCCACCGATCCAAACATCAGCAAGAGTATGGAATTAGGAATTTTTTGTGCAACGAGGGAAGCAGCTTTAATTAAGTATTCAAAGCCTTTGGATTCCCCAGGCCTTCCCCAGGCAAAATATACAAATTTATCTTGTAATGCTAAGGTCCGTCGTAGATTTTTAATTTCTTTCGTAGAAACTCTCTTAGGATTCCAAAATTCATCATCAAGACCGTTATAAATTACGTTTACCTTTTGTGCCGGGATATTTAACTTTAGTAGATCATTTTTGGTAGCTTGGGATACACAGACATAGTGGTCAAAAGGAAGCAGGTAGATAAGCTGCTCCAACAGTTCATGCACTGCACTTTTAAAGAAGCCAAAGCCAGTGATCGTACTCCATTTGCCTACCCATACTTCATGGACTGTTAGCACTACTGGTTTGCCTTGTATTTTTGCTGCGATCCACGCCGGAAAAGCACCATTAAAAGTGGTAGTTTGAATAATATCATTATGGCGCGCATATCGCCAGGCCCGGACAATTGCTGCAAATGAGAATACGTAGCGTGAATGCAGTGAAGAAACCCGGCGTACCGCCACATTATCAATAGTCTCTTGCGCCAAGGTGTTTCTGAGCCGGTGGGTGAGCACGGTGACTGTATGCCCTGCTTTTACAAATCCTTGAGCCAGATTTTTGAATACTACTTCTGCTCCGCCATAATGGGGGTAATAATTTTCGCAGACAAACAGGATTTTCATGGGATTTAATTTGGTTTTATGGAAGCACTTATTATCTTTTATTTAATGTTCTTGAGTGCATCTTCACGCACAAACTTTTCTAATTTCTTTTCTAATCTTTTAAGGGAAGTATAACTGTGAAATCCCAGCAGCAGCAGCACAAAGAATCCCAGCACCACGAAGAAATCTAACCGGCGGTAAAAGTGCAGCGGAGCTATGATCGGATCAAGGGCATAGGGAATGATAGCAATGACTATCAGCAAAATCCAGCAGCCGATCCAGAACACGAATTCTTTTTTATTCAATTCTTTTCGCTTATATTTTACGAAGGAAAAATAGAGCATCGCCACCCCAAATATAACTCCTAAAAATTGGATCCAAAAAGTTGTATTCAGGCTTACCATAATCTTCCCCCCATCATTTTGGCGACGATTTTCACTCCATCGAGTACCGTCGTTCCTTTATATTTATCCATGTAGATCGTGTCAATGGGGATCGCGATGTGTTTTAATCTTTTTTTGCCGACATTTAAAATCATTTCGGTCTCTACATAATAATCTAAAGTGTCCCAGCGCATCTTTTGGTATGCTGCGGCAGTAAAAGCCCTATATCCACATTGACTGTCCTGGATCTGGACATTATAAAGAACGCGCAGTGCTTTATTGATAAAGATATTTCCCAGGCGCATCATCAGCGGCATGGTGCTCGGCACTTTTCGGTAGCCAAAGACCACCTCATGCTCTTGCAACGCCACTATAAATTTGGGAATTTCTTTTGGATCATGCTGGCCATCGGCGTCCAGAACAATGACTTCTTTTGAGATTCCTTGCGTGAAGACATGTTCGCAGCCAGTTTTAAGCGCGGCGCCTTTGCCCAGGTTCACTTTATGCTTCAATACTGTTGCGCCGGCTTGTTGTGCTTGAGAGGAGGTAGAATCGGATGAACCGTCATCGACTACGATCACGTGTGGACAGAACTGCTTTGTTTTACTCACAACCTCAGCAATGGTTTTCTCCTCGTTATAGGCGGGAATAATGGCGGCGTGAGTTGTTGGCGAATTCATAGCCAGGATGGGCAGAATTTGGTTTATAAGGATTGTGGAAGAGAATGTTGAAAAATAGAGGTTCATTCTAATTTAAAAGAAATAAATACAATTGATCAAGCGGATAACTTTATTTCTGTCATTCCATCAATTTTTTTTAACTTCCCTAAATATACATGATTTCTATCATATTTTCCGTCAATGAAAACTTTCTGAAATTCGCAAGAACCAATATTGTTTTTAATCATATCATGATCAAATTTTGGTGAGCAAAAGAGAATGATGTCTTTTGTGATAAATACTCCAACGTCAACCATGCGGCGAAAAATATC
>CAYOKQ010000002.1:37008-47462 GCA_964404595.1 uncultured Methanosarcinales archaeon
AAAGTAAACCAAGCCGGAGTGATTCCGATTATTTTCGCCCTCTCAATACTTTTGCTTCCGCAGATGGTCGCTAGCTTTTTCGCGTCTTCCGCGAACGCTGTTTTGCGGGCCGCGGCGTCTTTTGTGATAAATTTTCTGATTCTTTTTATTGTAAAGTTAAGTTTCGGATTTTTCTCGGTTAAATCTCCTTGATTCTCATACTCGTGTGGCGACCAAAAAGGGATGTCGTAGATAACGATATCTGCTTTAATTTTTTCCAAAATCTTATCATTGTTAATATCCCCTAAAATCAATGTTGATTTTTGAAACTGCCCAACATTTTTCAAATTATCCTCACATTGACTAAGTATTTCTTTATCAATATCAACTCCAATAACTTGCTTAAATCCATCTGCAATATATTCAAGAGTAACACCAATACCGCAACACAGTTCTGCAAGAATCCTGTTAGGATTTCCAATTCTTTTTTTAAGATATTCGACTGTGACGGGATAATTTGAAATATATAAAGAAAATTTATCACCTACAATATTTTTGCGATAACCTCTTCTTTTGATTATCGATTCTCGTGTATCTGATTGTTTCATAAAATATAAACCTGTCGGGAGTTTATAAATAATTAGGTTGCTCTAAAAAATGTCCTGCAAACGCTTAGTTAAAAATTTTAAAGCTTAAATTAATTACACCAAGCAGTATTGGTCATTGAGTTCGTGTATTCTTCCCTATCAACTTCATCGCTAAATCCATGAAATCTGAGTGCAGCGATTTTCTTCTTGAAGAAGTGTCATCAGCACCATCTCAACGCAGTATTTAGCCTCATTTTTCCTTGAATAACGGAATTTAGATGCCAGATGAAAGTATCTCTTTTACAAATAGCACATAATTTCCTATAATCACGGAATTTTAGTGCCAAATAGAAAGATTTATTAAGGAGAAAACACTCCTCTGATTATGACCACCAAATATGATGTCTTTATGAATCTGTATGATAAGGGCGGTTCACGAAAGATTATAGATGTGCTCAAAGACCTCCAGCAAAAGAAATTTGATTATGACAAAATCAGGAAGATTTTAGAAACTCTGGCAGAAATGAAACTTATCCATAAAACTAAATTTGGTTATGAAAGAATGATGAATCCTCAAAATCAACATCTGTTTGAGATGTTGAGATATTGCCTGCAGAACGGCGTGAATTATAATGACTTATTTAATGAAATGGTAGCTCAATATTTACATAAAGCTTTTCTCAAAAAATCTTTTACTGCTGATGATATTGGCCTTCATCCAAGAACTTTCAGCAAGATTTCATCCCTCTTAGAGAAGAATGGATTCTTAATTATTCTTTCCCGAAAACCGTTTAAAGCCAAGGTGCCCTATAATTCTTTCTTAGGGGATTTAGTGGTATATTATGGATTTCGCCCTCTGGTTGCCCGCCAGCCGCCAGATGAATATTTTGATGAAATTCAGAAAGAACTGGCAACCTTCCAGAAGTTAAGGAACAGAAATCTCCGAAAATACCAGGAAGTCTTGGAAAAGTTTCAAATCCGGTTCATTCATCACAGCCTCAGTATTGAAGGCAATCCTATAACTTTAGCTCAAACGATCAAGCTGCTGCGCGACCAGATTGTTCCCGAAAACTTGAAAGTTGAGTCGGTCCATGAAGTCCAGAATTATCAAAAAGCATTTCTGCAGATGCTGCAAAATGTCCGGGATGAACTCCCCTTGACGAAAGAGAGCATATTAAATTATCACTTTATGGCTTTACAGCATAAGCCCCAATGGGCCGGAAAAATCCGGGATGAAATGGTAATAATTAGGGGGAACAAGCATTTTAGGGTGGCCGATCCAAAAGACATTGAGCCCTTGCTGGATCGCCTTATTGAAAAATATAATGAATTTGGAAAAGTAAAAAAGCCTTCCTTAAAAGATATTTTTGAATTTACTTCTTATCTTCATAATGAGTTTCAGCATATCCACCCTTTTTTTGACGGAAACAGCAGAACCACGAGACTCCTGACTTTCCATCTCTTACAGATGAATGAAATTCCCATTTTTGATATTCCTTTAGGCCTGTTAGAGGAATATGTTTTTTCAACCAAAGGGGCTACGAAAAGAGATGACCGCCGGCTGAGCCAGGTTTTACAGCAAATCATCCTCTACAATTTAAAGACCATTAATGAACATCTCAAATCATGATGAAATAATTTGGTTTATAAGGATTGTGAATTTGTATCTTTATTTCTGTTTAACCCCTATAAATGTTGAAGTGTAATCTCTACCTTTATTATTGTCATCCCACTGATGATTTCCAAGAAGATGAGAGCCCCTATAAAAAGGATCCAACAAGAGCGGGTGCATATGGATAATGGTCTTTTCCATATTTTCGTCAGATTTCTCAATACATGATCCCCAAGTGCTTGAATGAGCAAATTCCATTCGTCTATTGCTATTGTATGGATTTACATTTTTAGCGATCCACTCATTAAAAGCTATCCTAATAAATTCTCGCAGGAGAGATTTATCTTCTTGTACGAGTGTGTTCCAGAACGGATTTTTTTCCATCTTCTTGGGACCAATTCTTGAAGATGACCAAGATCTCTTTCTTATTTCTTCATTTATCAAAAATTCATAGCCAGCGGCATGCTGATAAATATCCTCGGATATCGGAATTGCATAACTATCATCCAAGAAATTAAGGTGGCCCATAATCCTATCTTTTTTAGCAGAGAGTATCTTACTCTTTAATGCTGGTATCAATAAAGCATCAGGCACAACTTTCATTTTTTCATTAATATGGTCATTCGAATGACAAAATATGGCATCCGCTGTATAAACTCCACTACCTAACCAAAAATCTACCGTGTATTGATCATGACTTTGATAGGCGATAACCTGCTGTTTCATCACTTCCTTTACTGAAACTGGCTGACGACCATGAAGTGTTAACTCAATTAATTGATCCAGTGGTTCACCATAATACTTTTTGTAGTACTCTCGACTTTTTACATTCCTTTCCTGTTCATACAATTGTTTTTTATTTATTTTCATATCTCTCCAGTGGCTCTAGCATAATTATAAATCTTTCATTTAATTTTCTTTCTAAACGGCAATATTTATAAGTAAATAATGCCTATTAGTTAAAATATGCTTAAAATAGACAAGAAAGATCTCAGAATACTGGAAATATTAGACGCAAATCCACTTCTTCCCGTCAGCGATATAGCCAAAAAAGTAGGTATCAGTCGCCCCGTTGCAGAATATAGGATACACAAATTAGTATCGCAAAAAACGATCTATGCTTTCTTTACCTTTGTCGATGTTTCAAAATTAGGATATAATCTATTTCGAGTTCATTTTCGCTTAAAGAAAGTAACGAGAGACGATTACCGAAAATTTGCTACCCAATTGTATCATAATTACCCTTCGCTTTGGGTTGCATTTATGTCCGGCAGTTTTGATCTCATTTTTGATGTTTTTACCAAAAGTCCGCAAGAATTACAAGTTACGCTTTCAGATATTGTTCGTCATCATAAAAATATTATTCACAGTTACGATACTTTAATGGTTTTAAGTATGAATATTTACCCCTACGGGTATTTTTTAGCATCAGTACATCAACGAAGAAAAATAACTTTTAACCAAAAGCAAGAATCAGTAAATCTCGATAAAAAAGATATAAAAATTCTTACTGTTATCAAGAAAAATTGCCGCACACCCTATGAAGCCATTGGTCGAGAAGTTGGCTTAACGAGAAACGCCGTTAAAGGCAGAATTAAAAATATGGAAGATAAAGGCATCATTGCTGGATATGGGATGTTTGTTAATTTTACTCATCTCAATAAAAAATCATTTAAAATCTTCATAAAATATAATCCTGAACGACGAGATGAAGAAAAAGGACTATTAGACCATCTGAGAGGAACGCCAGGCATATTGGCAACGCTGCACTTATTTGGAAAATGGGATTTAGATATTGAAATACATCAAGAGGATATCCAAGGACTCCAAGAGTTCATGATGGATTTAAGGAATAGGTTTGAAATTATTGAAGATTATGATATTGTGCCGATTATCGAAGAATTTGGGATTGATTTTTTCCCGCAGAAATTAACTAAAACTTAAATTTCATCTCTTCTCCACCATCTTCATCGCTTCATCCATAAAATCTCTTACATACGGATGCAACGATTTTCGAAACGCAGCAGTGTAATCCGAAGGTGTTACAATCATGGGTCTCTTATGCAATTTATCCAGTTTAATTGCTCCACGACCCTTTGCAAAGTAAACCCAATTCACCGTGTCGGTGCCCCTGCCATGCCCAAATGGATCAGTGTTGAATAACGTTCTTCCCGTTCCTATCTCTACAATATGATCTATCTCTAATCCGCACTCTTCTTTGACTTTTTGTTTCAGGGATTCCAGAATGGGCCACCCTCTTTGAATGCGTCCGCCAATCATCCACAAGCTATCTTTGGCAGGAAGATTATCTCGTACCACCAGCAGAATGCCGCCTTGATATTCAATAAATACGTCGTGGCAGGCAATGGGCAAATACTGATGTGCTGCAACATAACTTTCTTTGGGCATCATTGCTGCACGTAAGAAATTCATCTCTATCTCTTTTCCTTCATCAAAAGCGTATTCTTTCATGGGAAAATATTTACCTTGTCCTCGTCTCCAGCACATAGATCAAATGATACCCAAATTGTGTTTTGATCGGCTCCGAAATTTCTCCCGGCGAAAGCGCAAAAGCAGCCTGCTCAAATTCAGGCACCATCACTTTCTTGCCAAACCACCCTAAATCCCCGCCATTTTGCTTGGAGCCTGGATCTTCAGAATATTGAGAAGCATACTCTGCAAAATTGGCCGCAGTTATGTTTTGACGAAGGCCTTCGATGATGGCCAGCGCTTCTTCATCACTCCTGGTTTCTGTGGATATTAAAATATGCGCAGCATGCACCTCTTCTTGAGGTAAGAAGAATACTTTATTGTCCTGCTGGCATTGATAATCAACCTTCCAAGTGATAATTCGAAATCCGCCTTGCTGGGAGTCACTGAATTTACTAAAGCATTTAAGCCCCTGTCCTTCCAAAAAGAATAATTTGGTAAACATACTGCCGGCCTGAAGAGGATCAGTAATCATAAAACTGTATCCTTCGGGAGTGGGAAGAAGCACGATGGAAAATCCTGCTTTTTGGCCAGAGGACTCTTGCTGGCGAATCCCTTCTTTTTCTGCAATGACAACGGAGTTTGGAACTACGCCATTACTGCCTTCAAAGCTGGCATTTAACGTGTTAATATTAATCTTTAGGGCGAAATTTCCATCTTGCAGGGAACCGATACAGCGAAATTCTTCTTCAGCTATTTGCTGGCAGGGCTGAAATCCAGAAATATATCCTGGCCAGGGTGAGATCCATCTGTCGGCATCAGTAGTTTGTATTTCAGTGTATATTTCCTGCGCAGCATCAGGAGTTGCGTTAAATTCATCAATAAGATATTGTATCCCTGCGTCGCGTTCCAGGTTTTTGGTTTTTTGGTACATCACTGCTTTCTTAAAATTCCAGCTGCCAAAATGTCCCCACACGCCCGCTTTGCCTACCATGTCCTCAGAAGTGATGTAGTAACTCCCCGGAGGATTTTCACAATGAGTGTATTGCAGTACTGCGTCTGCCTGTTCAATAGTTAGTCCATGATCCTGCAGGATTCTGGCAGCTTTTTGCATATCGAGTGCGACAATCTCATTGAGTATATCAATGCTTTTGGGAGTGTCATTGAGCACCAGATCTAATCTATCAAACGCGGTATTTTGCCCACAATTGAGCATGCGCACGATGCCTACGGCATTTTTTTCGTTGGTTGTTATCAATGATTTTCCAACCCAATATGCTCCCCAAGGAGTTTGGGTTCCTCCATCGAAAGTAACAGGTCTGTCTGCAAGCGCTTTAAACCAATGGCCAAAATCCCACCAGGAAGTTATGATGATACCTTTTGGCGCTTCTTTTTTTATTTTAGTAAGTTCGTTGTACCACTGATCGTTGATGCTCGGAACAGAATTAAAGGCCTGACTATAGCCGCTTTGCAAAGGTTCAATCAAAAATAACAGTGCGATGCATAATAAAATCATTTTCGTGATGATCTTATGTATTTTGAGTTCTGATGAAAGCCAATTGGAGAGATAACTCCAAGCTAATCCTAAAAATGAACCGACGGCGATGGCAAACACAGGCGTCACCTGCAGAATAAACCGTACCCCTTTGGTCGTTCCAAAAAGTGATGCGCCCAGCCATAACGCCAGAAAGAAAGCCAGATAGACTCTGGGCGAGCCATTCTCTTCTTTTTTGAACAAGAGAAATATAATAACGGCAATAGCCATCAATAACAGGAGTTTTCCTCCCAGCTGTTCCAGTACCGATGAAAATGCCGGCACATTTAATTCGGCGACGGTGGTCCTGATATTAGGCCAGAAGGTGGTCACGGCCACTGCTTTCAACCGTAAAAATTGAAACGGCCCTATTATGATCCTGATAAATTGATAAATTGAGGTAAATAAGCTGATAAAAATACTTCCAGATACAAGGTATATCCCCAGAATCTGGCCATGTTCTTTAAGCGTCGAGATCGGTGAAGTTTTGTGGGCTTTCCACTGCATTATACAACGATACGCTAAATCGAAGGCTAAACTGGCAACCACGAACGTGGCTATGTACCACCAGCCGGTCCAGGCAAAGGCAAATAATCCGGTGGCCAGTCCTGCCAAGACTGCAGCACTCCATCTCCATTTTTTATTCTTGGTTTCCATGGCTTCAATAAAGAGCCAGGCAATCAACACGGAGAAAAAAACAGAATATACGTCTGTGTCGGAACTCTCTCCGGTGGTTCGGGCTACAAAAAAAGAAGATACGGCCAGCAGCATGGCAACTAAAAATCCTCCTACATTATTGTGAGTAATACGTCTGCCGATAAAAAATCCTGGTATAACCGTGAGCGCTGAAAAAATAGTCCCTACAAAGAAAAATGAAACCATCAATGGAACGTCACCGAAAATATTCAGGAAGCGATGCCACTGCGCACTAAACCAGGGGTGAAAGTCCCATTCCTGTTCCCGCCCAAGAGGAGCTAACCTATATTCTTCAATGATCTTGCCATCTTTGATCGTGGTTCCGGGATAACCATTTTGCAGGACCAACGACGTTTGCCGGTAATAATAATATGGGTCTATCCCAAGGAGATATAAAGTGCCCTGGTCATCTTTGAAATTATTACGGTATTGGTCGGCAAGTTCTGCGGTTTGGGAATCAAGCAATTCCCTATTTTCTTTTTGGAATGATTCCCACTCGCTGGCCACGAGCGCCTCTTTATTTTGCTGCGGTAAATTGGGATACTGCTGATCGATCTGTTGGCGCAGCTGGCTGGTGTAAAAATTAGTAACTGCCCCTTGTGCCCAATCGTTGGCAATAGGCATGCGTTGGGGCATAGTGCGTAAATAGACGGATATTGTAATTGCAAGCAGTATGCATAACAAGGGAATTATCCATTTGGCGTGTTTCTTAGCCCCTGCTTTTATATGCTGAAAGTCAATGGCGACTGAATCGTCTGATTTTTGGGCATGGGGTTTAAGTTCTTGATGAGGATGCTCAGTATGATGGGCTTGGTCTTTTTTTTTGAAGAAGCCGGTTATAGAATTCTTTATTTTGCCTAAGTCAATCGTGTCATCATCTTTCTTTTCGTCGCTCATGAAACCACCCTAAAGACTAAAATGGTGGTTGATTTATAAGGTTTATTGTAATGGCTTTCTATACCAACTCTTCTTTTCTTAATAATGGCAGTAACTCATATTCCTCGCATTCATAATAGATATCCCATGTTTTAAGAAATTCTATCATGCTATTTTTGAGATGAATTGGAATTAAAACGACGGAACGAGTTAGAAAATTTCCTTCTTTTCCCAGCACATTCTTAATTCCCCGTTCAAACTGGACTTTTTGTACATTGGTAAGCTTCTGAAGTGAATACTTATAGAGGACCATTGGTTTTATCTTATATAGTATCCCTAGAAAACTATTCCTGCGTACACTAAACCCTTCTTTGATGAGGGTCAGCCAGAGAGGAGAAGAGATGGAGCTGACGTCTACTATCTGTATATCTAAATTCTTGGAAAAAATTGGCTGTATTTTTTTTAAATTCAATACTTTCAATTTTCTCTCTTTCTTTTACGAGCACAGCTATGTCTACATCATGGGGGGTTCCTCCTTTAACTAAAGAACCGAAGATAATTATGTCGTGGATATTTTCATCCAACAATTTTTCTAATTTCTTCTGGTACGTTTTCAGTTCCGATAATCGTTTTAATCCCATTTTTGATAAGTGCACAGGTTTCCTGCAGAATTGGCTGTGAATAAGCATCAGTGTAACGTTGTTTTTGCTGTTCATCAACCGCCCCTTCGTACTCTTCTTTAAAAGTGCCGATTAGCTCAGTCATCGTAAAGCTCTCAATAGGCTCTTCTATTATCTAATATGTCAAGAAATTGCCTTTATGTCAACAAAAAACAATTCTCACTCCATTCTACAATCTCACCTACTTCTTCCATTTAAGAAAGTAAAATTAATCTAGTTTTTTCATGTTTTTGTATTAATTCTTCATTGGTTATGGGTCGTCCTGCATCGTTTTCAAGCTTTAATTGCCATTCTAACTCTTGTCGTTTTCTTTCAGTTGTCGGTTGAGTAAAATATAAAGCAGCTTTGGTTTTGGGGGAAGTGGGAAGAGTCCAGTGCATTAGATATGATATTTCGTAATTATTACTTCTCAAAGCTAGAATTCCGGCAGCGGTAATCCAATTGTCTAAGATCTTATATGCTTTTGATGGTTCTTTAATAGAATACCTTCCTTGGGTTGCAAATGGCTCAAGTGGTTGATGCCAGGAATTATCAACTGGTGGAAGAGGGGGTGCTTGTAATTCTTCTACTTTGGCATAAAACTGACTGCCAAGCCATAACGCCACAGGATTCGGTTGATCAAGAGGCAAAGGTGATTGTACTTTGAGATAATGTCCTTCTAATTGGTCATATTCTTTTTGATCAAGTGCTCTAATACCAGATGAAAGACCAGTAATTTGGTAAAAAGAATATTCCGCATGCTTAATTATCAAAGGACACATTCCAAAACTCTTTGAGGAAGGTTTGTCTAGTAATGCTATAATAATAGAACCAATTATTAATTTACTTTCATTATTCATTTAATCCTCTTTTGTATTCAAATAGAGTATATCCTCCGTCGGATGCCTATATAACGGCTCTTTTAGTCTTTTCTGATCCAGGATATGTCCAATAAGCCCAATACTGCGAGAAAGGGCAAACAAACCATTCATATAACCCACATCAATAATTTCCTGTATTTCTTCCTTCGTAAATTCCCCGGATGATACCAGTGCATCTACGAATAATGCCCCCATACATCCATCAACATTTAAAATAAGATTCTCTGCTTTTTTGGCGGTCACTTTTTCCACGTACAAGGCATAATGTAAATAATTCGTCGATGGAAACGTTTTGGTCGCAAAATCTTTCAATAATTCTACTCTCTTATCGGGATTACGGATAGATTTCACGCGATGTCCTATCCCGGGAATGGGGATGCCCTTTTGTTTCATGTCTTCCACAAACTGCTGTGGTGATATGGTGCTGTCACACGCGTGTTTGAAATATCGGCTGGCATCGTCAATAGCCCCACCAAATCTCGGACCGATGGTGAGCAATCCGCTGCATAAAGAGGAAATCACGTCTTTGCCTGCTCTGGCCGCAACGATGGCATTATGAGCTCCGGACACGGCAGGGCCATGGTCGGCAGTAAGAATAAGGCATTTTTCGAGGAATTGAGTGAAATATTTGGGTAGTTTTTTCTTAAACCATAAAATACCAATAATATAGCCTAAGGAATAATTTTCTTCGATGATTTTACTGATGGGGATGTTGCCGTAGGTGGGCTCTTCTCCAATATCAGAAGAGATAGTGGTAGTCATATTGGTTGCTTTTCGCACTATCCCTTCTTTGATGGCATCGGCATAATCTAATGGGACAGTTTTGGGTGTTTTTTCATCATGGACCATAATCTTGTTTTCGGCTGTCAGCTTTTTAAAGGTTTGCGCAATGCAGTTCTCCATCTGCTCAAAATTATCCGGAACGATAATTCCTGCTTCCTGCAGCGCCTGATTTTTTGCAGCGGCACTTTCCCGGTCACTTCCTGCTTTAGCTCCGGCATGGCCAAACTGTACTTCCCAAGGAAATAATGATGCACATGTTCCTGGCACCCACATAATAAGGGGTTTGGTAATTTTCCTCTTTTTTTTGGCTTCGATAATATCATATTCCTGAGTGCCTCCCAATTCACCGAGTGCGACTAGAAGCTTGATGGCGGGATCTGTTTCGTACCGCAGAAGATGGTCAAGCAACGTGGAACC
>CAYOKQ010000003.1:0-46924 GCA_964404595.1 uncultured Methanosarcinales archaeon
TTTGGCATGATCTATTTCTTTGCGGGCAGCATATGTTTCTATATCAATTGCCAGTATTTTTACTTTTGAAATCACTTCTTTGCTTTCCTGTTCGATGCCGTGGGCAAAAAAAGCCGGCACACGCAGCGAATCTTCCTTGCCGTAACTACCCGTTACTTTTACTAAAGTCATGGGGATTATGTCCATGTCTCGCAGGTAGCGATGGATGAAGAGAATATCTTTCTCATAGCATTGAATCCCTGCCGCGTGCAGTTCTTTGCTGATCAATGGCACCGCTTTAGGATAATTGACAAATATTTTCCAGAATTTCTTTGTTGTGCCCAGTAATTCTTTTTCTACTTCTTCCCATGAAACCGCAAATGCAGGTCCATCAGATCCTTCTATCCGAAGTGTTTCCAGTTTTTCTGTGAGCGCCGCGTGATCTATTCCTTCGATAGCAGCATAAAAGAACGGTGCATGGGTATGGATGACGCAGATTTTCTGCCCGGCACTGGTTTTCCCGTACATGTACACCAGCACTTTTCCATCTTTTATTTTGTAATCAAAATCGAGAGGGTAGAAGAGGAGTTCCATGGTTACTTCTGAAGAGAGGTGTTTTTATAAAGGTTGTTGAGAGAAAGTTACCTAATTCCCACAATATACTTTCTTCCTCCTTCAAAATATCCTAAAAATTTATAAAGTTCCTTGCTAACATACGCTTCATGCCCAAGAAAAAGAAGGCCGATGTTGACAAAAACCGAAGATTGGACGCTTTTCTCACCCAATTACAGATAGAACAAGATAAAAAAGAGCAGATTCTCAGATATGTGGAAGAATTGACCTTTAACGTCGTACAGGGGAAGGAAGAGCCGAAGTTAAGGCTAAGGAAATGATGAAATATTCTATCTTAATTTCTGGAAAAATTCTTCATACACTTATCTCTTGCACTCCTACGAATTTAATCTGCTCTTCATTCACAGTGGTCTTATCTTCAGCCTGTACTTCTAAGCATAGCTCTATACCTCTTTGATGTTAGCCATAAGTTCATCGAGAGTATCGCTTTGTTAGATTTTTAGTTAAAAAGATAAGAAATTTTATTGTGAATATTCTGCAAATGATCGTGTGGCATTCTGAGTATCTCCTGCTTCACGATATGCGGCTGGAAGTAAAAGCAGTTTCTTCCGATTCCCTGTTAATTTCCATAACCTTTCGGCATCGGCTAATCTGCCTTTTGCATAATATGTATCTGCAAGTGTGGAAAGCCCTTGGCTGTTTCCCGTTACTTTCCATTTTTCTTCAGCATCTTGGAGCATCCCTTTGGTGTAAAGTGCATCGGCAAGCTGGTTTTGTAAAAATGAAACATCTTGCTCATGAAGTCTCTTGTCATGGGCGCATCTGCCGATAAATGCATCTGCACGATTAACTTGTTCTAATTTTATGTAATGTTGAGTGAGATCAATTAAATCTATTGGCTTTAAAAAAGACATATAACTTTCGAGAGTCTGATCACTCAATTCTTTTACGCTCTCTCGCACCACAGTAGATATTAAGTCTTTTCATGGGTCACTAATCTTTCTGGTTATTTTCACCCCTTCGGCAGAATTTCGCTGTAAATGATTGGCCAAGAGATCAAGATATAGTGCATCGGTGTAATCGCTACTTAATCCATTTGGAAGAGTTCCTTCGGAAAGTAATCTATCAGCAAGAGTTTGGTAATTGGCACTAAATTCTTCATCCATTTCTTCTTTTCCAGAATGTCTACTTTTCCAGACTTTAGCAATACTCCCAGCTACTTTTCCAGTAACCAATGCTCCTGCAATTGTAGCTCCAATATATCCTCCAAGGTACGCTAATTCTCCCCATTGTCTGATCCCATCATGATTAAGTTCATATCCCGGTGTCCAGGAAGGCTGGAAACTCCACCCCCCATTAGCACTATTTGAACCCAGGTCGGAGATAAAAAGAAGAGTTCCTAATCCTCCCACTATGCACGCCGCAGTCCCTACTTTTTCAGCTACTGCGTCAGCAGCTTTTTGAGCATCATATTCTCGTACAAGTTTAAGACTTCTATTTTCAAGACCCATTACCTCTTGAAACCAACGCTGATTTATAAATCTTTCGTCATTGTTTAGTAGTTTAAATATAGTGGGGACTCTTTTCTTTTCAGCGCTTTCAGCAGATAATTCTTTCCAACTACCTGCAAAAGTCAGTTAGAAACATTTAAAAAGATGCTGGTTATAAACATTATATGGAAACAGTAACCATCCCCAAAGCAGAATATGAACATTTAAAAGAATTAGCGGAAGTAGATGTACAACTCGTCGAAAAAATCAAAAGAAGTTTAGAAGATATCAAGCATGGAAGAATAAAAGAATGGTGATTATATTACTTTACAAATTGTTTCTAACACATAACGCTGATATTCTGCCATATCTATTAAAATACTATTGATAGTTACTTGCTGCGTTTTCTTATCGCTAATGGCAATAATGAGGATTACTTTATAATTTTCATAAAAAAGATAATAGATTCTTTTTCCATTTAATTTCTTCTCTTTGAAGAAGGAGAGGCCAGAAAGTGGTTTGCCAACACTCCCTCCTTGCTCTTTTAATTGAGCAATGGTTTTGTGTATTCTTATCTGCTCAGAATTATCTAACTTGTTGAAATCTTTATCAAATTCTTCGGTTGTGAATACCCTGTACATTTTTGGTTAATGCTTATTACGGCAATCTCTTCAACGCTTTCAGCAAATAATTTGTTTTATTTTCTTTCTCTGCAACTTTCTCCGGCTGCTTCTCATTATTCTCTTTTTTTATTTCTTTCTTGGGCTTTTCCAACTCTTCTTTGAGCGTTAAAGCCGTAATTTCTAATTCATCTTCAGCAACCTGCTGCGGCTGCCAAGTCAACTGCACCCCATCATTCTCCGTACGGGGAACAACTTCAATGGCAAAATGCGGAACTTTTTGTCCTCCGGCAAGGCCGTTTTGAATAAATACATTGGTTCCTTGACATCCCATCGCTTCAAAAATAGCCACGCCGGCTTTATTGGCAAGCACTGCGCATTTCTGCAGCAGAAAATCCGGAACGAGTTCCATGATGGTGAAATGCTCTCGGGGAAAAATAGTAACTTGTCCACTTGCCAGCGCCGTATCTTTAATAGCAGCAATGACTTCATTGTCTTCATACACGAGGTTCCTTTTTTCTTCCACTATTTCACAGTATTCGCATTTCATGTTTATTTGAATAAATTAGCTATATCATCCAGGCTCACATCTTCACCATTTCTCGATGGCTCTGGTTTCTCTTTTTTTGGAGATTTTTTGACCGATTCTTTGGGTGCAGATCTTTCTTTTTTTGAAACTGTTTCTTTATTCTGTTCTGGAATTGCTTTTTGAATCTTTTTTTCTTCCATATCTATCACTTCTCTCTTAATCTTGAGCACTTGATTTAATTTATTCTCGACCGCTATCTTTATTTTGGTTCTAGCCTCTCTCTCCACCAGCTTTTCTTCCAGCTCAAACAGCTTGTCCCCTTCTTTTCTGGGAATGAGGTGAAGCATAAAATGCTGTGATTTTTGCCCCGCAGCTAAGCCGTTGGCGATAAACACATTCGTGCCCGACATTTTCAACCCCCTTAACAGCACTTGAGAAATCTGCCTGGCTGCAGCAAATACGTAGGCAATGGTTTCATCGGGAACTTGAGGCATGATCGCATAATGTTCTTTGGGCAGAATTAAGATGTGTCCTTTGGCAGCCGGATTGATATCCAGAACGGCAAGACAGAATTGGTCTTCATAGATTTTTTTAGATGGAATTTTACCTGCCACGATCTGGCAGAAGATGCATTGCTGTTTTTGTAATTGCAGCAATTGCTCTGGAGACATATTTTTAAGCTTTTCCTGCAGTTCTTTTTTTTGCTCTTCGGTAAGTTGGGGCTGGTCGGGCATATCGCAAAAGAGAAGAAGGATGTTTATAAAAGTTTGGAAAAAAAGAAAAAAGCGAGGTTCGCCTAGACTTTCAATTACTTTGAGCCACGCTGCGGATTTAACTTTTTGTTTTTACTTTATAGTAGAAAGATTATTAAATAGGCTCTTTCCTCTGACAATTCATGCAAGTCTCAAAAGCAGCCTTAATAGAAGTCGAACATTCCATTACTCATGAAATGGAGAGTATGCCCTATACTTTTTTCACATTGGATGCTTCCGAAAAGATGAAATATAATTCTTTTCGTGGCAAACAGAATGATCTTGAAAGAACCATTGGCCAAATGAGAAGTGAGGGAAAAGAAATAAAGCCCAAAGAAAGGCAAGAAAGAGAAGAAGAAGTACAAGCAATGTTTGTTGATTTAGTGAAACCTCATTTGGAGCAATCAGGATTAGAAGCCCTTCGATGTTTTGCTGGCTATGGTGAGAATAAAAGAACTTTTATAGAAACCCCTTCTTATGCTTTATTTGAAAACAATGAACTTTTTGATGTAACAGTAAGAGTTTTTTATTGGTTTTCTACCAAAGATGAAACATTATCATGTACTTCAAATCTTGATTATAGGGCCAAAGGATCTATAATAAAATCTCCTCAAAGACAGATGATTTATGACTTATTAAGAAAAGTGATTGCAGAAAAAGATCAGGATGGAACGATTTTTCCAATAGTTTCATTTAAAGGAGATTTTGTGTATTTTGCTTCTTCTGAATTAGCCATGCCATTGATTACGTTGGTTAAAAGCATCATGGAGCAGGTTGGCCCAGAAGCAATGCAAGAATTGAATATTCTTTATGGTGAATATATGAGACAAAGAAGTTATGGGGAAGTTTCTAATACTACCATTCAATTAAAAGTATTTAGGGAAGCCTATCAAAGAAAGATAGAAACTGAATTGGTACGAGCTGGATTCATTGAACATAAATTAACCAGAGTAAAATAGTAAGCCTCTCATTGTGTCAAACCAAAAAATCCCGTACATTCCTAAAATAAACTTTCACAAACTTCCTAAAATCCAATTTTCTCTCTTTTAATTCCATCAACGCTAACTGCACATGCGTGCTGCCTTTAGGAAGGGAAAATCCGGCCAAGACGCTCAGATAATTAAGCTGCTGCAAGGATCCCGCGCGGGCGAGCACTGACGCTGCTGCTACCTCTACGTATTTAGAATCAGCACGCTCTTCTTGTATATCGCCCGCGATACATCCTGGATATTTATCAACGATATGTTTTCCTGTTCCTAAGTCTTTAGCGCATTCAGTGTGAAGTTTATTCAGAAGGCCCGTGACATTCCCTTTAAAATCATTATATTCTTCAGGAAGGATGCTGCGAATTTCGCATCCGGCAATCTGCTTGATCTTATCAGCCATGGGCAATATTTCTTTATCAGCGAGAGTTTTACTGTCGGCCACACCAAGTGATCTTAATTTTTCTCTGATCTCATCGTTGGCTTTGACGGCAGCGACCACGATCCCCCCAAAAGTGTCTCCTTTTAATGATTCATCACTGCCGATGACCCAGCCGCTTTCTTGACGGAATTTTTCTGGTTTAACTTCCTCTCCGATTCTTGCTTTTTGAATTTCTCGGGCTGTCTTTCTCACTTCTTCTGGTGGCCCTTGTAGGAGTAGTTTGCCCGAAGTGTAGAGAATAAGAACGACTTTGCCTTTGGAAAGACGAACTTCTTCATAGACTGTTTTTGGCTCTTCGAGCGTAAACCTTTTCTTGGCCAATGATACTGCTTCGTCTTTGCTGACATTGGTGAAGAGAGTCATGAAAAGAGGCCTCCTTTTTTCTTCAACCAAAATGACTCCTCTTTTCGATCAAAAGTGATCATGAACTTATCGAAAAAGCCTTCCTGACCCAATAAAAATGGAAAATCATTTGGTTTCAGAATAATACTTACGGGAATGGCAAATCTATAAGCTTCATTTCCTTGTCGAAAAGAGATAATTACTCTCGATTGAACCGATTCAACCATCCCTCCTACTCCTCTGCTTATTTCTCGCTTTCCTGAAAAAGAAAGATTCAGCTGCTGGGCAAGATTTTTTGAAATAGCGCAGTCCGCAGCTCCAGAATCAACTATCCCTGAAGTGAGAATAATTTCATTGCCTATCAAAGTAATGGGTATCATTGGAACTTTAGAAAATGTTCCATCTTTCTGGGGAAAAGACCTATATTTAAACTCTAATACCATCTTAAAATATCCACGTCTCTTTTCCCGGAACCATACTAAAAAAAGGATGCTTTCCAGGTAATTTTTGTTTAGCTTCATCAAATACAGAATTAAACTTTTTGCCATGTGCCACTACTTTTTTCCCATATATGGCAATCCATTCTCCTCGATAAGGGGCTAGATCCATGTTCATAAAAGCTTGATATTCGTCATCTATCATAATTTGAAGAAAAGCATAATAGAATTTAAAGCTTTCCCTTGCCTTCTGCACACAATAATCTTTCTAAAACTCCCCCAGCACTTTTTGCTTCTTCTTTTCCAGCAGATCTTTATACGATTGCCACCCTTTCCTGAAAAGGTGGGGAAACTTATCATGATATTCCCGCAGAAACTCCTGCGTTTTAGGATCGCTCATATATCCTGAACCGCAATCAATGCCGATCTCATTGATGATGTGCTCGATGTGGCGGTCCCGGATGACTTTTGCGATAACCGATGCAGCAGATACGATAATATGGTTGGCATCTGCTTTGTGCTCTGCAAGCAACGTCGCTTTCTGCCGTACGGCTTCACTGAGTCTCTCGAGTACATAATTGCGGTACGCCGGAATATTAGGGCTGGGGCAATCAAGAATGATGACGTCCGGGTCTAATTCACAGACCATGCGTGCTGACGTTTCTGCTTCCAGCCAGTTTAAATTAGTGCCATCGCTTTGCAAGGATAAATCAATGGCGTCAGGTTCAATGACCTCAATTCGAAAATCATGGACAATCTCACGGATGCGTTCAAATAATTCTTCTCTTCGTTCACGGCTCAGTTGCTTGCTGTCTTTTACACCCATCCACTCTAATTTCTTCTGCTCTTCCTCTTTGATGGCTAACGCTACCATGACGAGGGGGCCAAGGACGGGGCCTTTGGGTTTAGAGAAGATATTCTTCGTCTAATCTACCTGCCTCGTCCAAGCCGACAATGATTTTAGAGCTCATTTGTAATCTCAAAGCTTCTTCTCTTTAAATAGATTAAGAAAAAATATCATAATGTTTATATATAAGCTATGGTTATATGATTATATGGTCACCACCGTTCAGATCCAGGACGAAACTTTAAAGCTGCTTAAGAAGATAAAGGAAGAGACCCATTCTTCTTCTTATGACGAGGCGATTAAAAAAGTAGTCGCCATGCGGGTGCAGGAATCTTTTGCTGGCTATCTTAAAAAATATGCGACTAAGGACCCTTATAAAGGAGTTAGGGATAAACATGACCGATTCTAAACTTATCGATACTTCTATTTGGCTGGACTATCTCTTTAAAGATAAATATAAAGAAATAATAGATTTATCCGAAACTGTTCTTATAAGTTCACTTACTATTTTTGAGATCAGGAGAAAAATGTTGAAAGATAAACTAGATCACGCCGCCATCGAAGCCGCCTTGTTTTTTGTGCAGAGAAAAAGTTTAATTGAGCCGGTTTCTACGGAAATTGCGGAACTTGCTGCGCAATTGTCAGTGAAACATCAACTTGCCGCGGCGGATGCCCTCATTTATGCTAGTGCCCAGCATCATAGAGTTCAACTTATCACCAGAGATAATGATTTTAGGGGATTGTCGGGAGTGACGGTACTTTCATAATTTACGGTCCCAAACCTACTTCTTCCCATCCTTCCAAATCTTTCGCCGTTTCGGTTCTCCAGGTAAAATTTAATTGTGGTAATCGCGGGCAGTATTCCAAAAGTGTTTTTTGCAAGCGTAATATTTCTTCTCTAGTCAAAAGATTTTCTCTCGAAGATTGCTGCCCAAAATGAATACTTAAGATTTGGTGAATTCCTTCTGGTGCTGGACACTGATACAGGTCAAATCCTGCTCTTGGCGAGGAAGACGACATAGATGATATAGAAGGGACGTATTCTGATATTTTCATTCTTTGGTATGTATCTCTTATTGTCTCTGGTGTAATCAGTGGTTGTTGCTCTTTTGGCAAGAAGATGCCTTGTTCCGTTTCCTGATACTGAAGATGAAGGATTCTGCACACATCTCGTAGAAGCGGCCGAGGAGAAAATTCTCCAGGGGGCATATGCAGCATTCTAAATTTTTCATCACATTGAATTTTTCCATCATCAATGGCAATATCAAAAAAAAGGCTAGGATGCAGGTTTAATTTATTTTCAAGTATAAGTCGAAGAGATGTATTTCCGCCATACACAGAAGCTAATGAATGTACTTGCTGAACTGAAAACACATTTTCCCATGCTCTTCTCATATTTATCTCTGCACTGATGTACGTGAAATCTCCTTCCGTAGCACGTCGGGAAGTTTGCAGTTTTATGCTATATTTATCATTCTTGGCATCAATAGTTCCAGAAATAGCATCTTCCTGATGTGCGGCTTGCAACAATCGTTCTAAACTCCAAGGGTGTATAATGGTCATAGTTTGTTCTCACGATAGATATTTTCTATTGCTGGCATGGATAAAGCGTTTCATTTTACAACCCAAACGCATCCGTAAATTCCCTCATCCTTCTAAACTCTGCTAAAAAATTCAATCCTTTTTCCGTAATCACCACGGTCTTCGTGGTGGTCTTACGCTTCTTCATAAATTCTTCTTCTACTTTCACCAATTCCTTCCCGATCAATTCATCCAGATAGCTATTGAGCAGCTTGTGCGATAGATTTGACTTATACATCAGATGGGTAGGCTTGATCTGCCCGCCGCGGTTCTGAATAGCAAGAAGTATGTCAAAGATCAGTTCCAATCGGGATCGTCGGTTGCTCATGTGGTATGTTTGGTAATCTTATAATATGTATATAATAACACTAGGAATCCGGCAAGGAGTAAAACTTCTCCCATAACATAAAATTCCTCGATCAAAAAGACAAAGACAAAGAAAAAGTTACCTGCCAGCATAATCAAAAAGGCCATCACTACCAGCAAAGCATTTTTATTTTGGCTATTGAGATAATTCTTATAATAATTTAATGCGATCAATCCCAGCAATACTGCGCTGGTGAGATAAAACACAAAATATTTGAAATTACTGACTACTGAAATGAGGAGGATTAAATATGCAAATAGAGCCATTTGGCTCACTTCATAGTATTTATGTAATCTATCGCGTGGTTTTTGCGAGATAAAAAAGATCAAGAGCAGCGCTCCTAGTACCGGGACCATTTGCAGGAAAAATCCTACCCTATATAACAGGGGAGTAAATTCCAGATGCGCTCCAGCAAGTGGCCGCAGTGTTCCCAACGCTATTTCTTTAGCAGGATCAAAATATACGATAGAATTAGTTACAATTTTAAGGCCAACCCCCAATGCAATAAGTAAAAAGGCCAAAGAAAAGTACGCAAATCGGTTTTCTTTATTTAATCTGTATGCTTTCCAGCTATAGGCCGCTATTAACAAAGCAATCAGTACAATGATGCCTTCAAACATGATATCCCAGCCATTAAACCAGGCTGGGGTGTAATATGGTCTAAACATTGATATGCGCACCCCGCTTAACTATAAAGTAGCAATTGAGATACGGCTTTAAAAAGGTTATGGTTCTCTTTTTCTTTTCTTGAATAGTGTTCTGGATCTGCTGTTCTCTCGTTTAAGATTTTGGCCTTTTGTTTATTTCTTTTTAGTAGTAAATCTTAAAAAGGGCGGCGGTTTTTTAATCATTTATGCAAGTTAGCTTGGAAACTGGTGTACAAGATGCCCTGGAAAGAACTCGCTTACTTACGATCTCACCCCGGCTCATTGCCGTTTACGGGTTTCCCGGTGCTGGTAAGAGTTTTTTTCTGCGACAGTTTGCGCTAGCTCTTTATCAGCAAGGATTTACTGCGCACTGCGGGGGATATCCAAATGAAGCTGAAACGTATTTGCCGTTTATACTTAAGAAAGATGTTCTATGCTTTCATCTTGGTTATGATATCTCCCAAGATAAAAATCCGGCATTATATAATGCTAGCATGGATACTTTTCGTTATTTAGGCAGACCGGTTGATTTGAACATTGCTATTTACAATCCGGCATATCATCAAGCACCCCGCAGCAAACGATTCATTCATCCACAAAAAGAACCTACTTTTAAATATGATATAATCATCAGAAATTCTCATTCCAGCGGCACTCCGCTCCACAGCATCCAATCTTCTGCTAATTCTGTTTGTAAATCCTTCCTCTTTTATCCAGCACTTGAACTTTAAGTGATTTATTCTGAAAATCTACGTCAATCAACGCCCGATAGTCGCCTATCCTAAATTTGTAGTAATCTTTGCCTTCATAGTGTTCGAGATAATGAAAAGGATTTTCACACTTTAATTTCTCTAATCCTTTACACAGACAGTTCCTCATATTTTGAAAGTGGTGTTTTTCTGGCTATTTCCAATCTCTGTTTTGCTTCTTGCGTTAATTCTCCTTCTTCTACGAGAATGTGTTTTATAATAGCTAAATCCTGTTTTATCGCTTCAATATCTTCATGCATATGTTGTAAAGCTGTTTCGGCCATAATACTCTTAAAAGCTCAAAAATTTATATATCTTTCGAAAAAAAAGCTTAAATTCACTTACTCGAGCGGCACTCCGCTCCACAAAGTCCAATCTTCTGAAGGGGAATATGCACCGAACACAAAATAGGGCGGCTGATTCTGTCCAAAAAATCCGTATCCCACCTGCTCCCAGTTACGGCGTCTGCCTCCACCGGCAACTCCGCCTGCCGCGCCATATACCGGAGAGCCAAACAATCGCCAGGTCTTCATCACACTATGAAATCCGGATACGTCCGTGGTATAATCTGCGCCAGGCTCGACAATTAATTCCCCTTTATACCCTTTTTCTTTGAGTAATTTAACCATTTCCCGAATGGGGGCATTGCCTTCTCCTGGTGCTAAGTGGTCGTCATGATAGCCATAATTATCGTCGATGTGCACGTGTCCTAAAATTTTAGCATCGATCATTTTGCCAATTTTCTCGAGCATCCATTGGTTGTATTCATCGTCGTTTTGTTTCATGGTTTTATTAGGATCCCCTTTCCAGTATTTGCGCCACATATTCAGATGGCCCGTATCAAACGTCGCCGTAATATGGTCCATGGATTTCTTTCTGGCTTCTTCCTCGCTCATACCTTTATCGGTGAGCATATCAATCATCTTATTTCTGCTTCCCTCAACGAGCTTGATCAATTCATCCGGATGAGCCCCATACGATTCAGGAAATAAATTTTCCATGGCAATGGTTAGCGGCTTTTTGAGCTTGCCTTCGTCCATGAGTCTCTTACTATGCATCATGGCATTGAGGGCCGCTTCCGCATACGAACTGCAGGCTTCTTTAAAAGCATAACTTTCTGCACTTTCGATATGCCGGATCTGTTCCTTCAATTCTGCAGCTTGAGCCCACTGGGATGAGGAAGCTTCCATAGATTGTTTCATCTTACGATCGGTGTCGCGAATGGCTCTTTCGATCAGGGCGGACGGATCTTCGGCTTCCGTGGGGACGAGGCCAAGGCTGCTCAGACCGCCCAAGGTATCTCGTGCTTTGATCTGCAATTTCCATTTTTCCGCCGGATCAATTTCACTTTCTAGTTTCTTATAGAATTCCAACGCTTTGCGCAACTTCTTCATGGCATCAACATCTTCATCAAAGCTGCCCCCATAATAATACGCCCAACCACGGGCATTGGCGGCATTAGTTTCCAGCGAGTCGATGATATACGCCTCTTCCGGCTTTACTTCTATGTCTTTTTCACTTTTGGCTTCTTTAAATCGTACCCAGTGAGATTCCTTAAAATCTTTTTCACTCATCTTGCCGTTTTTATAATCTCGCCAAATTTCGCGAGCGCGTTTAGTCATCTCCTCAGCTTCGGTTTTGAGTTCATCCCAAGTAAGCTGTGTCACCATGAATTTTCCTTCTTCCTTGTTGAATTTGGGAATTCGCAGTTCCGGGTCCACCCGGTTGCCAAAAGGATCGATATAATCTCCTGCTCTTACTGTTTTACCGTCAATATCAACATAATCCTTGCCACCATGCTCTTGCCATTCCTCTGATTGTTCATCATATCTGTTCCAAACCGGCCTGGAGATTTTCTTGTTCTTTCGCGCTTCCTGAACTAAGTTTCCTGTTCGAGAATCAACCACCCTATATGCTGTTCGCCCCTCTTCATCTGCATACATACTGAACTTCTTTTTCCATCTGTCATTCTCTTCATTCCAGGGAGCATCTACAATGGGGCGTTGATACTCACCTGTATGCACTACCACCGGGCCGCCTTTCCCCACATCAGCGGCAAACTCAATTGCTCTCTTAATCTCCTGTAATGAAAAATTTTTACTGGTTTTAGAGAAATTGCCTTGCTGGTCCATGCCTGCTAATCCGTACACACCTACGGTTGCGTGCGTGGTGAAATCAACGCGATTGGCAGTCCCGATCTCGGCGATGGCCTCCCGTTGCTTCTTGCCGTACATCTCAGGGGTTTGTCCCTGTCCTGACCCTTTCCCGGCTCCCGTAAACACAAATTCTAATTTTCTGGTTCCTGCATACAATTTTCCTTTGATCGCCTGTACGTTTGGAACTGGTCCTAAACCCAGACTCATCCCAAAATCGCCGATATTAACACCCACATCATTGGTATGGTTGTCATGTGGTGCAATATTATGCCCATATTCCCTGTCCATGGGCATCGTGTAGCCAGTTCCGAATTCGACCATGGAGGGAAGGAAGAAAAAAGAGTATATAAAGATTGCCTCGTAGTCATAAATGCTTTTTTAGTTCTCATCGATGCCTGATTCTGGTAAAATGGTTTTTGACACGTCTACCGGGACACAAAACGAAGATAATTGGCCATTATTAATAATTGCATTATAGCTTGATCTCACTTCATCAGTCAATGGCAAAGCCACATAAAGGGTCGAAGAACTCTCTGCGCAAATCCAAAGCTCGGAGAGCGGTGTCATTATGACATAATCATCGATCGGTTGCTGATAATTAAATTCCTCTTTAAAGAATACCACCGCTTTCGCAGCTTCAGTATCACAAGTTCCCATTCCCACCAGATATCCGGCATCCACTTCAGGTCGTGCATGCGGTGCGCTGTCCATTACTGAAACAGAGTGTTGTGCCTCTCTTTTTTATAAATCTTTCCCATAAAGATTTAAAGCTTTTAGAATTTAATCGTCATTTATCTTGGCAGATGTGACACTATCTTTTTTATTGCTTTACCTGCTGAACCAGAATTGTCAATCACAATCCCATAATCAAATTCTGTAGCTTTTTTATATACTGCTCGTGCCGCATCCTTTCCATGTACTTTTTCCCGTCTACTGTCTCTTTCGATACACACTTTCAATGGTACTTTGAGCGTAAAAACAAAATGCGGAGAATGTATTTTCTTGATCATATCTTCAATCTGGGACTTCCAGTAAAAATTTCCATCAATGACCACCGGAATTCCTTGTTGTAATTTCTTCTTCACGCTTGGAATGATAATTTTATTTGCCTTCAGAAAACTTTTTTGTGAGATATATCCTTTCTCCTTATCATTAGTCAAATTATATTCATCCAAAATTCTATCTATAGGGATATGTTCAGCCAGAACGATTTTGGCGATTCTCTGAGCGATAGTCGATTTGCCGCTGCCCAAAGGGCCCCTAATAATTATAAAATATCCTTTTTTCATCGTCCTTTATACCAATCATGCTCAAAGATGCTCCCTTTCTTATATGCTTCTTTGATGGTGTGCGCCAGCATTCGCGTCACTGATGCCGCCCGGGCAGTCTCCTCGGAAAAAGTATACGTGCCTTCCTTGGATGCTTGCAATCTCTCCTCGACAATGCCGCTTAAGTATTCTGCTTTGCGCTCATCAGCCCGGCTGACGTATCCTTTTGCTTCAATGGCTTGCTTCATCGTCCCAATTTCCTGATACAAGTCCATCGTCGATTGCTGGCTCAAAGGTTTATAATCAGCGGCGATATGCTCTCGTGCCTTTGCACCATATTCCATCTGCTGCCAGACTTCTGGTGTAAGAGATACACGCTCTTGCAGCACTGTTTCTTCAAGCTTGGAACTTTCCCTTGTTTTTTTTCCGGCATCTTCTTCTTTTGGTGCCTGCGCCGCTTCTGATTTTTTGGTGTCTTTTGTTCCTTTATGGGTTTTGAGCAGCTGCTTGCCTTCATCGCTCAGTCCTTCTAATTCTTCCTTAGCCACTTCCGGAATAGGAACTTTATCGGTCCATTTTTTCTGCTCAGTAATTTCCGATTCACTTTCTCTGATTTGCTGTTGAGCTTCCTCTATCTCTTTCTTTTTTTTCTGTTCTAATTCTTTGAGCTTTTTGAGCCGCTCTTGAGGAGGGAGCTTTCTGAGGTCTTGGTCCGGCATAAAGCTAAGAAAAAAGAGAACTATAAAAACATTCTGGCAAGATTACCACATGACCATCCTGTGGGATTTCTTGAAAGTTTTGAACATATTAAACGCGGTTCCTTTGACATCCCTTATTAATTTAGATTTGTCATCAAGCAGCCCCCGCATTTCCTGCTCAAACTTTTTTAATTCTTTGGTGGAGGTTGCTGATTTTTGATCTTTCTTGGGCGAAGCTGTATAGAATTCACCGAGGAATCTGGAAGTAAAAGAGCGTTCATCTTTTTTTGACTCTTCTTTTTCTGATTTCTTTTTTGCGCCTTGAGCCTCTTCTAGATAGGCATCCAATTGTTTGCCCAGTGATTCCATGGCCTGCTGCACGGACGTTGAGATCGCCCCCATTAGATCCAGATTTTCCCGATCTTTTAATTTTTTATATTTTTCGACTTGTTCATCGTCCCAGCCGTAAATACGCAGATTCATCTCAAATTTCCCGATATGAACCGGCCCTCGCTGATATCCTTCTTGCACTACCTTTAATTCCGGGCGGGTTCGATAATTGAATGTTGCTAAGATACAGGCATTAGCTGCTATCACTTTTTCTCCGCCCTTGCCATCGGGAACTTTTCCTACAACCTTCCGGCTTCTTGCTAATAATTCAATATCAAGCATACTTCCTTCAAAGGCCGAAATTAAATCGGGAGACATCATGTTTCTTTCTTTCAGATTTAGCCTGACCACATGCCGCAAATAAGGCTTAATCCAGTTGATATACATCTTAATAATGTCAAAATGCTGCTTTAGATAGGCCAGTTGAAATCGCCGCCGGCTGGCATGCTCTTCATGGGTGCGCCTGCGCCATTCTATGTACTGCCGCAGATGGCGATGCATGACTCGAATTACATTTCGGTTAAAATTTTTTTCCAAACTGCGGATATGCTCCGTTATCTCCTCCTCATTTTTACATGGCGGCGCGTCAAAGAACAGATCCGGCAGAGTAATAAATTCTAATTCCCGGGCCATGCCATAGACAGACGCAGCACTCTTTCCGCCTCCCTGCACCAGATCGACAAAAAATCCCTTGAGTGTTATCTCTGCGCCTTTATCCCGCTGTTCAATTGGCTTTTGCAGTTGTTTTTCAACTTCTTCATAATACTCCATTCGTTCATCAATAATACGCAGTTCACGCACCATCTGAAACAATTCTTTGATCATTTTTCCCACAGTTGCGAGTAATTGGGAAATTTTATCCTGCTGTGCTCCCAGGCGCTGCTGGGTTACGCCAAAAAAAGCAGAATTCTCAGAAGCGGCAAAACTATCCTCCAATTTTTCCACGATGGGCATATATTCTTTCATGGTGTGAAGAATCCAGAAATAGGGCTCTTCTAAACTTAAATCATAAACCTCGTAGAGCAGCTGGTAATATTTTTTAGGTGTAGGAAAACCAGTTTTACTATAATTTCCTTTGATCGTCTCCCGTTCCTCTTCATCAACTGAGTTGTCTTTTCTCAGGAATCCTATTTCTTTTAATAGTTTAGAACGGTATTCGGGGTCAAAGTGAAATAAATCTTCTTGTACTGCCATATCTACCTCTTTATAATGGGATAGGAAAGGGTATTTAATAAGGTTTCTACAGGAATTATACAATAATACAATATACATTTCTAATGAGAAAATGATTCATTTGAATAGATTATGCATAATGGCAGTGATTTCTATGATATAACTCTATCGTCTTTCTGGCATTAGGCTCCAAATCTAATTCTTGGAGGGCATTTTTGGCGGGCATCCAAACATACTCTTGAGCTCGTGAATCCAATCTTATCTTTCGCTTCTGAACTTTAACGACTTTGTCGACAAATATCCGTGATGTTCCGGTTTGATAATATCCTGCATCGGGAAGTTCGTCAAATACACATATCTCTTCTGCTACCCGCCCTTGTAACCCGGTCTGTTCAGCCATAATTCTGGAAAAAGCAGCTTCTATTTTTTCTGCCGGTTTTATCCTTCCGCCAACAATCGAAAATTTATTTCTCCATTTGTATGTTTTGACCAAAAGAATATCGCGAGGTTGGCGGCAGGTGTACCGCTTCTTGCTAAAGTCCACTATCACGGGGCCAATTGCCACATCAGCATTATACCGGGGTCGGTTTCCAGTTATCGTATCTGCTTCTGTAGGTAGTAGAATCGCTTTCATAAAATAACGTGGAATCTGCGGATCAATCGGGGGCATCGATTCAAAATGATGCACCAAATCTTCAATCCCTTTGGTTGGAATTGCGTACGAGCGAAGAATCGGCTCTTGAACTTGATGGATATATCGCTTATCGTAAAATACCGGAACATTATGAGCCAGGGCCCAGCCAATTTCAAAAGAGGTTGCGATACCACAGTATCCTTGTGGAATGGCCAGCCATAGCGCATCTGACTGTTGTATTGCACTAAGATGGCTGTTCTCAATAAGACGCATGGCGCTTGCAATATCATTTTGGGAAATAGCATCAATTTTCTGGATTATATCTTTCTCCAGAGATACAAATCCATCGACGGAGGATACAATTGTGGCACTTTTTGGAGAAAGAACTTGTATTCCTAAATCCCTGAATCTTTCTAAAGCGGCGGCAATATCTTCAGGAAATTTTCGATAGCTTCCAGAGATAGTAACCTTTCTTAAAATCACACTTTTGCTAAGGCTAACATTCTATAAAAACATTTCCATATCCTGGTATTTATTTTTCTTAGTCCCTTTCAAAAACCATACTTTCTTCTTTTGATACGATTTCACTTTAAACCCGGCATTTTTAATAATCTCTTCCCATTCTTTTACACCAAAAGTGTTTATTTCTTTCTGCCGCTGCCACTCATTGATCCTGGAAGCTGAGAATATCGCCACGAAACGGCCTTTGGGCTTTAGAGCTCTGGCAATCTCTTGAAGCAGTTCAAAATAATTTTCCACATAATTGAGCAAAAAGATAGCGGTCACCGAATCAAAGCTCTTATCTTTAAAAGGTAATTTTTCTTCCACATCTCCCTGAACTTTTTCATAGCATAGCTCGTTCAATTGTAGCATTTGGGGTGAAATATCAAATCCAACGGATGGAATATAACTGTAGGCGCCGCATCCTAGATCCAGATTTTTTCCTCTCGCAAGTGGCTGCAGTTCTTGTCTGATTATTTCTCGGACATTTTTCTCGATTTTTCGGACCCACATAAAGCTTTCCGCATTCCAGAACGATTCTTTATTTTCCGGCCAGCCGTGGGCCCACGGTATACTGGCGGCGATTTTTTTCAGTTTTGATTGTACCGGCTGTCCATACTGCAATTCCATCAGCCCTATCCGGAATTTGGTTTCAATGTTCATGGTCAAAATAAAAAGCTGGCAAAATTAGCCACCGCCTGCACCAGAAATCCTCCGGTAATACTATTGGTAATCAATACCAGCACCAGCATCAGGATGCGCCCCAAACAAATAAATATTTCCCTAT
Organism: uncultured Methanosarcinales archaeon; assembly: GCA_964404595.1. Lineage (GTDB taxonomy): Archaea > Nanobdellota > Nanobdellia > Woesearchaeales > GW2011-AR9 > CAYJXA01. The sequence continues at coordinate 17,946 of CAYOKQ010000003.1, forward strand.
TCACAAAATATGCCGCTACCTGCCCCTTCGCTTTATCGTATTCCAGGGCTCCCGTGGGTGATTCATGCGCAGCTCTCACTATAGAGGTGAGGATAGTAATTCCAAAGACTTGTGCAGCGGTATGAACAAAAGCAAGCAAAATCCATAAGCCGGAATCGAGGATGCTGGTTATCCGAATGATAGTGCGTCTATTGCTATGGTCGCTATATCGGCCGATGAACCAGAACAAGACGATACTTGAGAGCGACATGAGCGAACCCACAATACCCATCGAAAAATAACTGCCTAAAATGAAGAAGATAAATAACGGCCACAGTACTCCATCAGCAATAATATGGGTTCCTCGGGAGACAAAGAAAAGGGAATCTTTCCAATTTCTGGTATCGAGTACTGATTTAAGTGAGAAATGATAAGGGGTATGATTTTCCCGGCGTAATAACAGTAAAAATCCGGATGTAAATAAGATCACCGCAGCGAGGCTAAAAACGATATTAAACCCCAGCAATGTGATAAGCGACCCGCCGATAAAAGGTCCGGCCATGGTAGAGAGAACGGTCACGCTTGCTCTGGTGCCAACTTCTTCACCCCGATGATGCTTGTGAGACGCGTGATGGAATGCCTGATGCATGCCCATCCAATAGAAAGCTTGGGAGGACCCCAAAAAAAGGCTGCCCAAGATCAGCAGCCAGGAAGTTGGAGGAAGAAAATAGATTACGGCGACAAAGAGCAAATAGAGAGGAATTCCCATCAAGACTGCATGGCGTATACCATAACGTGAACCAAATTTTGCCGCAAGGGGGGTGCATATGCCAAACGCAACGGAATAGAGGATAAAAAAGAGTAAAGTCTGCTCAAAGGTAAATCCTTTTTCTTGATAGATATAAATCGGGATAAAGATTGATATAAGTGAAATGGCAAAGGAGCGTAACGCTACTGACACATAAATCTGATACAGTTCCTTTTTTGGAAAGAATCTCCACCAGAACTCATGATGATTGACCATACTTACTAAATGAGAAAGAAAGTTTATAAAATGCACGGAAATCTTCTGCTTCAATGGTTGATATTAAAGTTCATCCTTTTCAGAAATGGGAAGTTTCTTTCATCTTATCTTCGAGAATTTTAATCAGCTTAGAATCACCATAACCATACACATCAGGGATATCAAGTGACAAAATTCTTTTTTGCATATATAACTTAGGGAATCGTTTGGCTATTTCGTTTCGCTGTCCTTCTTCCATCACGATAACTGTATCTGCCCACGACATTTCTTTTGAAGTAACGGGCTTAGTATTATAGAGTCCGGCTGATCTAGTATCAAACTTATGTTTAAAAATATCTTCAGCAGTTTTACTGCGATGCTTATTTTGGTTGCAGATGAACAAGATTTTTTTCATACTTTAAGAGAGGGACGAAGGGCTTATAAATTTTTTGATACAAACTTTAATAAATGAAAGTTCTGGCAAGAACCCCTGAATGGGATCAACAACAGCTGCACGTGAAACCTTTGGCAAGGTTAGTGAGTTATATGAAACATCGAGAATAGGTTATCCTACGCAGCTTATTGAAGACATTATCATCTATTCGAAAATACGATCAAATAGCAGCATATTAGATGTTGGCTGCGGTTCTGGCCAATTGACGTTTCCTTTTGCTCAACATGGATTTAAGATTATGGGGTTGGACCTTAGCAAGGACATGATCACTCTTGCATCAAAAAAATGCTCTCAATTTCTCAATGTAAATTTTAAATTAGGTTTATTCGAAGAAGCTCAATTTCCTAACAAAACCTTCAACTTAATTGTTTCGGGCATGGCCTGGCATTGGGTGACTTCTGAAGATAGATACGATAAAATTAATCGACTTCTTACGAAAGATGGGGCGCTGGCTTTGTGTTGGTCGTATCAATATGGTGAGGCCAAATTTCGACAGGATGTGGGTAAAATTCTTGATAAATATGGGAAAAGTGAAGGGCAAACTGGCCCAAAAATTCCCCTTTATGCTGCTTCTGCCCACGAAGAGTTAAAGAAGAATTCTTTATTTAAATCTGTAATTCGAAAAGAATATCAGGAAGATATTAAGTTCAGCAAAGAAAAATATCTTAATTTAGTGCTTACCTATCATTGGGTTCAGCTTTTGTCTGAGAACAAGAGAGAAAAATTAGTTCAAGACTTTCATGAATTGTATAACCGGTATGGAGAGATTTTAATTATTCCATACAAGTTTGTGGTAATCATTGCCAAGAAGAAATAAATCTTATATTATTTTTCTTTGGATGTTAACTTAAATTTAATAATTTTTAGTTTAGTTTTTGGAGTTATATTCTTATTATAAAGTGTTGAAAAATGTGAATACATCGCTTCATCAGAAATATGCTTTTTATTTCCTTCCCAATCCTCTGCTGTTAATTTTTCAAAAGTAGTTTCTTTTACTGATATTATTTTTGCTGTGGCAAATTCTTTACTTTCTTTGTCACAGAGCGAGATAGGATCATTTATGCTTAAATCTTTGTCATCGTCAATTCTCCAGGTAGAGGTCTTTTCTCCACGTAATATCCTTTCGGGAAGGCCTGACATAAATTTAAGTTTCTTCATCGTAGGATTTTTCTCATGACATTCGAAACCAGAAATTTTCTTAAGCTGTGACACGATCAACAACCTCAAAAGCGGTAAGGAGTGATCGAGGTGTTTCTTTCAGAGGAAATTCCTCTAAATATAATTCAGTTGCTTCTTTGAGATTATTGATCGCTTCCTCTATGGTATACCCCTGACTCACAGTCCCGATTTCTGGGCAGGCAGCTACATACATATCTTCTTCTTTGTGAATTAAAGCAGTCAATGTTTTCATGGTCTATAATAATTCTTCTTTCTATTTAAGTTTTATGGTTAATTTTCTCCATAATCTTAATAAAGTATTCGCTTATTTTCAGCTTCCAATGGGCTTGTAGTCTAGCGGCTATGACGTCTCGTTGACGAAGATCATCTTCAGAATCGAGAAGGTCCCCGGCAAACTTTAATAAAGTTTGATCAAAGGGCGGGCATAAAGCCCACCGAACAAAAACTTTAGTACTGTTTGGGGAATTCGAAAACTTTCCGGATAGGAACGTCGACTGTCCGGGCAGGCCCATTTTTTTTATTAAAATAATGCTTTATTATAACTTAGTAATTTCTTCGAGTTGAACTTTACAACTCCCTGGCATATGTGTTTCAAAGCAGGCTCGGGAAACTGGAACTCTCACTCTATCGCCAATATTGAAACGTGCCTCAATTTGTGAAAGACTCAATTTGTCGGATTCAACTTGAAGTTGTACCCAAGATTGTCCGTATTGTTGATCAGGCTGAAAGCCAAGAAGATAAGCGTTAGGAATAATTCCGGCTCCACCACAGCCTTCACCCACTTGGAGTTCCCCCGGAATATTATTGCCAACATTTCCTTCGCTCACAATTGCTCCACTCATTTCTGTTCTGGCCTGACGGTAGAGCAAGTCATAGCCGTTCATACCAATCCATGCTGCTGCGGTAAGTCCTACAGCTCCCCGCAGGCAGTAATCTAAAAATGTGGTTGTCATGTGTATCACCTTTTATTGTTGTAATAATCTTTCTAATTCTCGTTTCTTTTCGTTCATTTCTCTTTCTTTGCCAGCTGAAATAAAAGCGAAAGTTATTGATGCAGCATATACTCCTAATGTCACAATTCCTTGAAGCTCATTTCCAGACTGAAAATCGGCTCTAATCCCTGAGTACGTAGCATGCCCACTCAAAAACAAACCGGCAGCCGCACCGAAGGCTATATCACTCAATCGAGCTCTGGAAAGGTAGCTCTCTACTTTAGATGAATATTCTCGAACTGCATCAGTAATGTTTTGGTTGTTTGTCATTTTTGTATTCACCTTCTGTAGGTTGTTATCTCTAAGTAGTCAACCACAAGAATATAATCTTCTCCATTATAAATTATAATTTAACTAATAATTATAATTTTTAGAAAGATTTATAACTTTGAGCTTATTTTTACCTGAAATGAAGCGGAAAATCATCCAATTAGCCGGAACCACCTACGTTGTAAGTCTCCCTCTCAAATGGGTCAGAGCACAGAATGTCCATAAAGGGCAGGAGATTAATCTTGATCTCAAAGAAAACCAAGTGATTCTTACCATTGGAGATTACAAACCGGTAGGCGAAACCAAAGAAATACGTTTTCCAGCGGATGCGCCTGCTCGTTATATACGAAGTTCTATTAATAACCTATTCAGAAGGGGAGTTATAGAGTTAAAAGTTACCTTTGATGAGCCAAAACTGCTTCCTGCCATTAGAGATGCCTTGCAAGAAACAATCGGGTATGAAATCATTACCCAAAAACAGAATTATTGTGTCATTAAAAATGTTGCCGGAATTTATGAGCAGGAGTTTGATAATCTGTTGAGACGATTATTCTTAATGGCAATATCATTAAGTGAGGAAAGCTATGAGCAATTACGCATAAATATGTTTAAAGATATTTCAACTTTTGAACACCAGCGAGATACGATAGAGAAAATTATGAACTCGTGCTGTCAGATTCTGAATACGACTGACCGTTCGTCAAAAACAGTGAGTAAATTTACCTATCTTATTGTCTATACCCTAGAAAAGATTGCCAATGAATGGATGTACATCCTCAGATTCATTTCTAAAAATAAACTTAAATTAAAGCGTGAGACGCTGGACTATTATAATGAAGCGGCGAAATTCATACGAAGCTTCTATGAAAATTACTATAAAAAAGAAACTTCTACTATCGTTCCTTTGACCAAACAGAAAGAAGAATTAATTCACAGAGGATATGGATTATTACAAAAAGCCTCTAAAGAAGAAACAGTAGTTATCCACCACCTTCTTAATATTGTGAGGCGTAGTTATGAAATGACTGGGCCTTTTTTAGGAGAAACACTATAATCATTGGAATTGTAGTGGTTGATACGCAGATTCAATTCTTGCTTTTTCTGCTTCTCCAACTTCGACAAGATTTCTTGCATGTATCAATCGCTTCATCCATTGTTGCTGTAGGAAACGATTAAGATATTCTATTTGCTGCCCTTCTTTCCCTAGAGGAAATTCTTGTGGCGCAGGGAAATAATCTCTATTACAGACCAAATGTCGCAATCCTAAACCAAGATTGGCAAGCAATTCATTGGTTTCCTCTTGAATTGCAGTTATATTGTCTGCTTTTCTCTCTGCTGTAGCTCTGTCTATCTTTGCACCCATAAGTCGGACAGTCTCGTACCATTCTGCTTTTCCTAAAGAGTGTTTATATCCTGCCCTTTCTTGATGAGGAGCATCCACGCCTGCAACAGTATCTATGTTTTCTCGAACACATCGTTGATCATAGCGTGCGACCATCAGAGCATTGCCATCTCGAATAAAACCTATATGCCCTAACATAGGCACACCTGCAGCAGTCATTCGTAATAATGAGTAATCCTGTTGTTCAATACCGAGCATTAAACGTTCTAAATCTATGCGTATGATATCGTCAACGTCAAATGGTATTGTATCAATCCATTGATCGCCAGATTCAGCTAGCCTTGCTGCAATTTTTTCCTGGTCAACAAACCAGTTTGAAGCCACCGCATCTACTGTGATCATAACAGTAGGGTTTTCTTTAAAGCCAAGGAATCTGGTCAGGTCTTCTTTAAACTCCCGATTATAAAATCCAAAAGCTTTCATGACACGGTAAGCATGATAATTATCTTTAATGTCATCAACAGTTACTTCATCGATCCCTTCAAAGAAAGGCAATAGCTTTCGTGCCCAATATTCCTGCAGAAAATCTTTCTCATCTGCGTGAAGTGTTTCATTTATTGCTGTATTAAGTGTCAATCGTCTTCGGTTTATTTCTTCAAATACGAGGGATTTGGCGTTAGGGCTTACTCGCTCATCATCAAGATATACATTAAAAGGAGTTAAGCCAACGGTTTTGGTACGAATATCTCCCTCTCCGGCTGCTCGTCTCGCAATTGCAAGTTTATCTTGATAGTTTGCAGCAAGAACGGCGTACACTTTATCAACAATGGTTCTATATCTTGTCTCGTCATCTATAACCGGAGAATTTTTGGAATGTTGATCTTGCACTACCATGATTCGAAGGGGAGCTGTACCTACAGCTTCTGCTAGTTTAGCTAGATCAATATGAGCTTCATATGTTTCTACTCCTGCCACACGCCGCACCTGCGCGCCCGAAGCACCACTTGTCCCGCTTCTTGCAATTTCTTCCAGAGTAACAGTAGTAGTTCCTAAAGATCGTTTACGAGCAGCAAGAGCTTCAAGCAATTCAGCTGGGATACGAATATAGGCAAATTCGTTTTCAACACCTCGTTGCAAGCGACCTAACACTTCTTCATCTTTTGCCATTATATTCCTGCCTCCTTCAGAAGCAGTCTGAAATCAACTATTTTGTATCTGGCTTGTTCATAATCAAAACGTCGTTTGCAGCGAGGGCAGGCTTTAGGAGTAGAAACTCGTGAAAGCCATTCGTACAGGCAAAAAGTGCAATGTTGTTGGTTAGTCATAATAGTAATAATAAAACGTGCCTATTTATAAAACTTTCTTTTATTATTACTAACAAGTAAAAACAAAATAACAAAAGATACCAAAAGCTGGGAGGATAAAATTAGCCCCTATCTCACTTGATTTATTCCCACAAAACATATAAATCAACCCTTCTTTTCTGAGCCTATGCCTCTTCCTACACAACAGCCCCTCTATGTCCTGCATCAGAAAACCGGCCGGGCAGTGCTGCCTAAACTCATCATATTGCTGGTGCTCGGTGTCATTTTTTATATTGGCGTTTTGCTTAACGTCAATCTACTCGATCTGAGTGCCTCGCAGGAAACGAGTATTCAAATCGGAACCTTTGCCTTTTTATTGCTCGTGATAATTATCGGCGTAATTCTGGCAGGGAAAAAAGCACATGTGCCTTACCTCTTTTATAACACCAAAATTATCCATGGCAAAAAAGAAATAGCTTATTCTGCCATCCTCAACACTCAATCCCATTCTGATTTTCTGGGCAAGATATTTAAAACCTATTCTATGAATCTAGGCAATGATTTTCATTTGCGCCACATTCCACAGGAAGTTCAGATAAAAGAGTATATTGAGCAGATGATGCAGTATGCGAAGAATCATTGATTAAAATCCGCTTATGACTTCTTTACCCATATATCAACACTGCCGTAATTACAACCCACAGCAATATTCCCATCATCATCGCTGTATCTCTTACCACTTTCTCCGGATGCCGGCCAATTGCTGAGCCGTTATTGATCAAGTAATAAAATCGAAATATCATAAACAAAGCGAAGGGCAGCGTATAGAGTAGATTACGATGCTCACTCAGGAAAGAGTATAAAGCATAGGATATCACCAGTAAGGTAGTAGAAATAATCATCAGCGAATCAGTCAGTTCGTGATTATATTCTCGCAATACTTTTCGCGTTGCGGCCGCTTTTTCTTTCAAAAAATGCAGCTCCGCATGCCTTTTTCCCACTGACAGGAAGAGTGACAGAAAGAAAGGGCATAACACTAGCCAAGGAGAAATGGTAACATTGATGGCCAGCGCTCCGGCAATGGCCCGAATGACAAACAGCGTCGCAATGGCCAGTATATCAGCAAAGATAATATTCTTCAGATAGAAAGTATAGAGTTGCGAGAGGATAAATAAAGATAGGGCAGCTGCCAAAAATGGAATGCCTATGGTGTACGCGACTATTAATCCCCCCCCTAAGCATAGTAATGCCAAAATTATTCCTGTCGTTGTGCTTATTTTTCCTGAGGCAAGTGGTCTTAATTTTTTTTCTGCCTGCAGGCGGTCTTTCTGAAGATCGACCAGATCATTAATGATATAATTTGCGCCAGAGATAAGGCATAGGGAGAAAAAAGCCAGTGTGCTGGTAAAAAATAAATTGGTATTGAGCATATTGCCGGAGAAAAAGAGAGCCAGAAATACAACGAGGTTCTTGTACCATTGATGTACACGAAGGAGCTGACATAATTCTTTAGCTTTCATGATGTTTCATTTTTTAAACAATTGTTTACCTATTTTAAACATTATCTCTATTTGTACCTCATTTTACGCACAATTCCATTATTTGCGTCTACTTCAATCATATCGCCGTCTTTGAATACTTGTGTGGCTATTTTCGTTCCGATGATGCAGGGCTTTTTGAGTTCTCTCGATATGATTGCAGCATGGCAGGTGACTCCCCCTTCATCGGTGACAATACCTGCTGCTTTGCACATGACAGGAAAAAAGTTAGGAGTGATGCTACTGGTTACCAGAATATCTCCTTCTTGCACTTTTGAGAAATCATTTGGACCCATAACAATTCTTGCCGTTCCCCGTACCATGCCTTGGTACCCTGTTTTGCCTGAAACTGGGGAATCTTTTACAGACGATCGTAAAGAATCAAATGGTACAATTCTATGCAATTTATCACGGGCAGATCCGAATACAGTTACAATTTTCCCATCAATAATCAGCGTATCAAAACCATCCTTTCTAATTTTCAACTCTTTCCGTAATTCAGATGATACGCCATTCTCAAAAATCAAATTTAATTCCTCTGGAAAAAGAACGCTTGTTTCTTCATATGATAAATTATAGTGCTTACCGATTTTCTTGTAAAGAATTTGTAGGTAGAAGACCCCTTTCATACTCAATACTTCCGGTATCCTTGTGCGTAAATAAATCAAATGTCTAAGCAGATGAACTTCTTTGTCTTTCGATTTTTTGAATGCAAGTGATGGTTTCTCGGAAATTCTATATACATTAAAGATATCTTGGTAAGTTAAAGGTTTCCCCATGTAATGTAAAGTTGTTATCCAAGCCCATTTTTCTTTAATGTTCTTTATTTGTAAGAAAATTTTATTATCTCCTTTTTTCAGGAGAGTCTCTACTTGATCATTTGTTAAATTTGCTGTTACCTGCCTCAAAATTCTTGTTGGGATAGATATTTTATTGACCTCCTCTTGAAAAATAAAAATCTCTGGTTTTTTCAGAGAAACAGCAATTTTACTAAATTTTTCTTCGGACAGATTCATTTTTGACTTAAGTCTTTGCTCTAACACGTCTGACCATGCAAGTAGAATACGAAATGCTCCCGCGCATTCAATAAAACGACTGTAAAAAGTGGCGAAAACATCTTGATAACCATCCAATGTGTTTTTTTTGCTTAATGGAATAATCTTATTATCAATATACTTATTCAAATCATCAATCTTATTTTCAAAATAATTCAAAAGATCCAAAAGAAAATCAACCCCTTTTGAAGACTGCAAATGGGTATACAGGAACTCGTTAAGCTCCTTAATGTGGTTTACATTTTGATACATTTTATCACCGTACCAAAAAGGCATATTAGTAATTCTAAAATTGCAATTATATGGCGGGTTGCGCTTTTGAACAATCAAATGAAGAATCGTGTTGCCATGGGCAGCCAGATAAAAGTTAAATGGATTTGCCTTGCGTGCGATTGTAAACTCCCAATTTCCTCTTTGCAACCATCGGGCAATATCGTTGATTCTGTTGTCATCATCTTGAAAAATTTTATCACCGTCTTTCAAAACAACTGGCTCGCTATTTACTTTATCTTTTTTTTGTAGCGTTGTAATCGGTCTTATTTTAACGATTCCTGTATCCGCATCTACTTCAATCATATCGCCATCTTTTAATACTTGTGTGGCTATTTTCGTTCCGATGATGCAGGGCTTTTTGAGTTCTCTCGATATGATTGCAGCATGGCAGAGAATCCCACCCTCATCTGTTACAAAAGCCGCAGCTTTTTTCATTGCGGGCAGAAAATCCGGGGTGGTCATAGGTGTAACTAAAATGTCTCCAGTGGTTATTCTGTCAATCTCTCTCTTGTTAAAAATTAGACGAACTATCCCTTGCACTTTTCCTGGATATGCCGATTGTCCAGAAATTGGTCCAATATTCTGAGATTTTCTTTCAAATTCAAATTTATACCCTAATTGATGGATTCTCTTTTTTCCTTCTGTGGTTGGATATACTTCTCCATTGATGACGATGGCTTCTCTGCGACTTTGCAATTCCTGAAGTGTGGGGCACTTCTTGGCTACAAGATCTTCAAAAGTGAGTGATAAAAAGTCCTCTTCTGAAAAATGGGGGCAAAAATGCCGAGCATAATCAGAAAAAATATGCTGTACTTCATCGTAAAATCCTTCTGTTTCAGTTCTTAGCCGCTGATTATATGCTAATACCTTTTTATGTTGTGGAGAAAGAATCTTCATTTCATTAGCAACCAGATCAGGAATATAATAATTAGCAATCACACCAGGCCAGGCTTGGATATAAAACTTTTTAATTTTCAGAAGGCTTTTCTTGGTTATGGGGTTAGTTAATATTTTTTTAATACTCCGTATTGCAAGCATAGTTTTTTCTATAATTGCTTGGTATGCCGATGGCTCTTCTTTAAATTTTTTCAAGAAAAATTTTAAAGTATTCTGATGTTCTTCATCACAGCGATAAATAAAGAAAGTTCTTGATGTTTTCGACCCTACGGCAATATTATATCCTTCTTTAAATACATCTTTTATCTGTAAGTAACCTAGCGTCCATAACTGCATTGAAAATATTGCTAAATCTCTACTGATGATCTTTTGAAGAATTTTATTCTTCTTTATTTGATTCACTTTGGCACCCACATCCTATAAACACATCCTTTTTCTTCCTTCTTAAAGATTTCTTTATTCTCTGCTGCCATCTGCCGCAATACCTTCTGTTTTTCTTCAATACAAGCCTCATCGCCCACTGCACATATAAAATCACATTCATTCACGAAAAGAAGTTGATAATACTGGTGCTGCCGTTCATATACTGTAGGTGCAAACTCAATTCCATCCAGCGTCACCACTTTAAGATCAACGTACGATATTAACGAAGGGTCGGAGGTAAGAATAGTGCCTGTAATATTATTTTCCTTGATAGCACTCATCAATTCTGTTTCAAAGGTGAACCCGCGCTCAAAATGCAATTCCACTGGGAGAGGAATGATGACCATTAGCATACACATAACGATAAAAGCTTTTGGTTTCATCCATGGTTTAGCCATCGATTGCAATTGCCGATATATTTTTACCACGGTAAATCCAACGAGCATTGCCAGAAATGGAAGAATAGTTGCCAAATATCGCGGTTCTTTTCGAGGAACGTACATAAAATAAGCTATGGTTAAAAGGCAGAGCATCAAAAGTAAAACGTGCTCTTTGTCTTGCCATAATCTTTCTTTCCAAAAATAGTAAAGATAGACAAAGAAAAATAAGAAGATAGGCAAGCTGAGAAAAAAATCAGTGAAATAGTAGGCAAAGCCATTCTCGTACACCCACGTTGCGGTTGTGACTATCCATGATCCTGCGCGAAATGGTTCTAATGCCGATCCATAGCGATAATAATTAAATACTAGATATGGGATGATTGGAAGCACAAATCCCAGAGTAAGTGCTAACAGGTTCTTGAATTTGGCAATTATGGGTTCTTTATACAGTAAAAATATCATGAAAACTGCGGCAAACCAAATTCCCTGAGGAAATCTGGTAAGGAAGGAGAGCGCAAGACATACTCCTGCCAGCACCAATTTCCCCTTTTTTTTATTGTCGTTGAGTATAAAAAATATTCCCAGAAGCCCAAATACCATTGCCGGTAAATCACTGAGAATAAGACCGGTGAACATCATTAATAATGAGGTCAAGCTCAGGATCAATGAACTTACGATAGCTGTGGTCTTATTGAAGATTTTTTCTGAAATTTTGTACGCTACAAAAATAATCAAAAGCGAGTAGATGACATCCAGCACTTTTCCTATGAATATTGGATTAAAACCCGCGTTCCAGAACCATCCCAGAATAAGCGGATGAATCAAAGGCCTAAACGATTCCCATATACCTATTTCGCCCCCGGAATAGATGTATTTCCCAATACCTATGTATACATGAGAATCCCACCATAAAGGGTAATCCAATGATAAATAAACCAAGCGCAGTACTATAGATCCTAGCAGTATGCTGAGCAATGGATACTGCTGCATACACTCAAAAGCTTTTTTCATAATCATGAACATTGGGGAGCGTCGTGCAGTGATGCACAAATGTATTCTTGCAGCTCTTCTTTTTTCACCACGCCCTCGTATCGGTGTTCATCTATAACCAAAGTAGGATATTTAGTGACATTAAACTGCGACATGGCAATTTCTACCATCGGCTCTTCTTCACGTAAATCCAAGTTGATGGGGAATATAAGTACTTTTTCTCCAAAGAGGTTTTTAAAATAGGTTAAGATGGTTCCCTGATTAGGGCAGGACTGGCAATCCTGGGAATAAAAGTACAAGATGGTTACAATGTCCAGATTACAGCGTTGTTTACTCTCCTTGGCCAGCAGCCAATAGCGAAGATTATCAATTATATAACGGCGCTGAATTATGTTTTGGCGGGCCGTTGGCGTTTGTGATTCTTCTTCAAAGGTGATCACTTCATCAAGAGATTCGCTCAGGTCTTGTACGGTATTCTTGAGAGCGGTGGAGAGAACCGGGCAATTATCCTGGGCTCGAAATGAATTTAGATAAAGATATTGCAGCTGCAGGCTCAGGTAACTAACATCCTGCTGCAGGTTTATCTCCTCCACGGCTTTATATCGTTGATCCTGCAGCAAAAAACCCAACGTGATTCCCAGTGCGAAAATCAAAAAAGTCAGTATTCCTGCGACAATATATTTCTCCTTGCTTATTATTCTTACCATCGTATTTTTCGGCTCCTGCTGAATTCAGCAAAACATACTAGTAGGATTATCCCTTTGAGCAGATAATAAAAAATGCTATAAGGGATGAGTGGAAGCCACCCAAATTTAAGCATTTTTTCCTGTGCGTTCTTATGTGCATGATAAAAAAAGAAGAAGCCTACTGTGCCTAAACAAAAAAGGACGAAAAATTTTCGAAAATCACCTATGAGAAAATTTAATTTGGTGAAGTTAACATGAAAAGAAGTGATATAAGGCAGCACATCAAATTGAATGAGAAACAAACCTTTTAGTTTGAGCAAAAAAGGCCACAATAAGATATAGCCGGCCATGCCAATTCCAGCTATTGCCAGAAAAAATCCGGCAACATTTTTTACCATTTGCATGGCGCCAAAATCACCATACTTGGAATTGGCGACCATGTTCCTGTATCTGTAAAGGCAGGAAATGCTGCCCATGTACCAGCGTCGTCGCTGTCTATAAAATTCTTTGATGGTGTGGGGGGCAACGGTATAGACGTATCCATCAAAACATTGTCTGATTTTGAGCTGCTGCTGCTGAACCCTATAGGCAATTTCCTGATCTTCGGTAAGAGTATGCTCATCAAAACCCCCGATAGTCTTGATCATTTGCGTTTTATACAATGAGAATGGCCCGGGAGCAACATAGAGTGAATCAATGTGGCTGCTTAATCTGCCGATAAAAATCATGACAATATATTCGAGCCACTGAATTTTCTGCAAAATATTCTTTGGGCTATGCACTTTCATTGCCGGAGTTACAATCGCCAAATCAGGATCATTCTGATGATAATAAAAAGCCAGCATTTTACGCAAGGTCTGGGGATCTACAAAAGAGTCCGCATCAAGGCAGGCAAAAAATTCCCCGCGGGCAATTTGCAGGGCACAATTCATGGACGCCGCTTTTCCTTTATTTGTATGCGAAATAAGCCGAAAATGGGGTTTATCTTGAATATATGCAGCGGCTATCTCGCCGGTTTTATCACTCGAACCATCATTGATAATAATAATATCAATCTTATCTTTGGGATACTCTAAATTATGGACAGATTGCAGTGTCTTAATGATGGTGGATTCTTCATTGTAGGCTGGTATGAGCACCGAAACCATGGGGAAATGCTCCAATGCTGTCGATGACTGTTCCGTCTTGAACAGGGGCTTTTTGTCCATATACACGAGCCATAAAAAAATAGTAAAGTATAAAGAAACCAGGTACGCAATCCAGATGATAATGTCGGCAAGGAAATTCATGGTTCTATACGTGCCTCCTACTTAAACACCCACACCTCATAGTCTTTAGATGAATAAGCCAATTTAAACCTTTCGTTCTTTAATAAGAATAACAATCCGCCCTGGTCAGCTGAGTATTCTGCCTTGAAAGCAGGTGTAATATAGATTGCTCCAACATTTTCTTGTTCTAATATCGGAAAAGTCGTGTCAATGTAACTAGAGTTGAGCAGAATCTCGAGAAGGTGCTCATCTTCCTCCACCTGCGGTTCAATAAGTGGTATACGATCGCTGAAATAATAGATATAATAGCTTTCCTGGGGAAGAGCAAATACTTTTTTGTCTTGCGGAAGATTATCTTTGATCCAGACCAAAGCAGCGACGTTATCTGCCGCTGGTCCAAATGTGAACATTCGCTGCCCATAGCTCACTGCCGAAAAACAAATGCTCAGGATAATCACCAGTAGGGCAAATAATTTCAATGTTTTTTGATTCCAGGCGGTGCTAAAGAGCATCCTCAATCCCACGCATGCAAAAAGAAGAATGATAACTGCCAGATACAAAATAATACCGGTATTATAAAGATAAATCGGAATAAGTACCAATAATACCAAATACCATACGCGGCATTCTTTCAATCGCCAGGCCATTCCCAGGCCCAATATACCCAGCAAAATCAAAGTGAATCCTATTCCGCTGTGCCCTCCCAAATCAGCGACAAGATCGGCCATTATCTGTTGTTTGTGAAATGGGCCTGACACAAATGATTCTTGCAGGAATAAGCCATTGATGAGAATGCACAAGATTATTATTCCCAATATTACGATTACTTCTTTCTCGTCCCGATGATAATATACATAGGTCATTAATAGTAATAATGCCACTATCCCTGTAGCCAGATCAATGAAAGGAAGAAGCAGAAAAGGAAGTATTGCCAGATATTTTATTTTTTTATATGTTAACAGAACCAATCCTAGCAACATAAAGAAGAATCCGGTCATTGTTGTAGAAATAGTGCTTGCTGCGTACAAAAAGGCTGGCGTAAGAAGTGCAGACAGAAGAAATAGAAATTTAATTTCCCCGTCCCATCTAAATCTTGATCCTAGAACTATCGCCAGAATGATGCACCCTACACTCAACAATAAAGGTATAAGAAAAGTCAAGCTTGCCGGAAGAAAAGAAATGAGCAATCCTATTGGAAAATAATAGCTAAAGCCCTGATTTGGAAAAGCGGAGAGATGGAAATAGCTCTCTGGCCCTATGATCAGGGGCTGGCTTTGGAGATAATGAAAAAGATACATGAAACCGACCAGAAGCAAGGTTGCTATTGGAACATAAATATGCTGAAATCGCAGAAGATGCAGGTAAAAAGGCGAGGTGCTTATATTCATGTGACCTCCTTCAAGGCGCATTTAACTCTATAAATTCTTGTTTCAGCTCCATACACCCGTTCAAAACAGGCAGGAGTATAATATTTGAATGTTGCAATGTTGTAATGCTGCTGAGCATGCGGAGTGATTATCAGATAATCGAGATCATATTTTGCCATGATCTCATATGCTTGAGTCTGAAAAATGGTGGTGTAAAGAGACTGAATGTCGGAGAATCGAACTGGCGCATTGCGGACCAAAGCAAATTGATCGTCCATAATGTTTTTTCGATGTCCATAGTACGTCAGCAGGTGGCCTTCCTCCAGCAGCGCCAGAAAAACGGTGTTTTGAGGAGTATTTTTAGAGATCCATTCAAAAGCAGCAACTTCTTCTATGCTGGGTGTTGATTGTTCAAGTGCAGTGTTAATGGCCGGCCATATTGTAGAAACTGCTATTAAAATCACCAGGAGCAGCAGGTAATTCTTTTTTAAGAATGAGAGGGTTGTTTTCTGCAGATATTCTGACGTTTGCTTGTAAAAAGAGGCTACAAAAATTGCCAATATTAATCCAAAGAGAGCCAACGAAAACTTAAATTCGGTTAATCGTGCCCAGGTCAAAATGGTGGTTGAAATGACTATGCTCAGCAGGAATAATAATTTTCTATCTTTAAGCCGGAATAAAGACTGGTAGGCGATAAAAATGCCGATTACAAATGGGATAATGCTCACCAGAACAACAGCTGACAGGATGGATATTTCAGGAAAATAATCACTGATTATTTGTGGGGGCACATTACGCCAGATGAATTCAATTCCCTGGCTGGCCAAAGTATTTTTAAAAAAGAGAAATTGGCTCCATACAAAGAAAAAGATGGCAAAAATAAACAATTCTTTTTCAGCCCTGGCGGCAGGCCTGTCTTCAATGAATGATAATAATAAGTAAACTCCATAGCCCACGATAAGCAACGAAGTGGCAGAACTCACAAAGCATAATATTATGAATGACCCCACATAGGTGTACAGAAATTTTTTCTCCTGTAATCGCAAGAAAGCATAAATATTCAGAAATACCAGCGGAAAAAAAAGTGCATCTACTGAAATGGCGTTGGGGGTAAATAATACTGGGAGAAATCCAGCCGTAAGAGCTGCCAGCAACGAAGCTTGTTCGTGGTGGGTGATCTTTTTGGATATCAGGTAGGCTAAAACTGGCAGCGATGAAAATAAGAGGTTAGAAATAAGCTTAGCTGCAAATTCGAGCGGCAGAAAAAGATTAAAAAAGGCCATAAAATAATGATATACCGGCAGAAAAACATGCTCTCTTCCCCCATAGGAGAGCGGGTCCTGGTAGAGCGGCAATCCGGTTGCGCCAATTTCTTCTATCTGGCGCAAGTGGAAGTAAGAATCGTAGGTAAAGTGAGGAATAGTGAAGGCGATAATCAGTCTGGAGGCAAGCGTCAGCAAAAATATGGTGAGTAACCAGTAGGTGTACTTACGATCTTTCATATCAAAAGAAATAGGCGTTTGGTATAAATATGTTTGGGAATCTTGACACTATCCGTTTTGTGAGTGATATTGCAAAAATCACCACTGCCACTATGCGAGCAAGTAACTGCCTCTGCTTGCACATAGTTAATGTCCGATTTCCATACAAGATGACATCTGGAAATCGGACTTGCTCGCGGCGTGGTGATTTTAAGCACGGGCTGGCCGTTCGACTCGGATTTTTCTTACAGTAATGAAAATGATAGAAAAATCAACTTAATTTAGGTCTGACGAATAGATTAGCTCGTCGAACTTCTTGGCCAAGCCCGTGCTTTTTGCAATATCACTCATTTTTTGGATAGTGCCGGAATCTTTATATTATAGGTGCATCTTGATCTAGCTATGCACACTTCCACTGGGGCAGGATTTCTAGACACTTTTCTCAATGGTGGATATGATAATGACATCATCACCACTCTCTACGGCCCCTCGGGCAGCGGCAAGACCAATTTATGCTTAATTGCGGCAGTGAACTGCGCCCTGAGCGGAAAAAAAGTGATTTTCCTTGATACCGAAGGCGGCATCGCGGTAGAGAGGATAAAGCAAATTTGCCAAGATTATGAAACAATATTGGAGAGAATGCTCTTTTTTAACCCGGTTACTTTTGAAGAACAGAAAAAAATATTCGATACACTCCGGGAAATGGTCAATGACCAGATCGGCATGATTGTCGTTGATTACGTTTCTATGTTGTATCGGTTGGAATTGGGAAAAAATGAAGAGGTATATCAAGTGAACACGGCATTGGGACGACAGATAGCCTATTTGGTCGAAATTGCCCGCCGCAAAAAAATTCCAGTCTTGTTGACAACACAAGTATACGCTGATTTTGATCATCGTGACCAAGTCAAGATTGTAGGCGGAGATCTGCTCAAGTACGGGAGTAAATGTTTATTGGAATTGATGAAGCTAAGTAATTCTCGGGGGATGATATTGAGGAAGCATCGTTCTTTGCCCGAAGGGAAGGAGTTAAGATTTAGGATTGTGCAGGAAGGGATTGAGGAAGTAAGGTAAAACATATAAAACACCTGATCTTTCTTCCTCAAAATGGGTGAATGTGATGGATATTAATTTCCTGGCCTATAATCAATACCGCGGATATGTCATTTACAATGAATTGGAACAGATTGAGACCTCTGCTGAATTTAAAAAAATCCTCGCTGATTTGGCTAAACATGAATTAGCACATTTCCGGTTCTGGAAACAGTTTGCGACCACCAATAATTTTTCCATCTCGCCTTTCAAACGATGGTTGTATCAAGTGGCCCGGAAAATGTTCGGGCTGACGTTCACGGTCCGTTTCCTGGAACGGCATGAAAAAGAACTGATTAATCAGTACCAACATTTTCTTCATGAAATCAAAGATGCAAAATTAAAAAAGAAAATACAGACAATAATTCAGCAGGAACAGCAGAATGAACGTCTTTTAATTGGACACATCAAAGAAGAAAAAGTGGAATTTATCAGCAGCATCGTATTGGGATTAAGTGACGGCCTGATTGAAATTACCGGAGCAGTAATCGGATTCGCACTCGCCTTCAGGGTCAATTCTTTGGTAGCTTTAACTGGTTCTATCACCGGACTGGCAGCCGCACTTTCCATGGCCAGTTCTGCTTATATGCAGGCACGATATGAAAAAGAAAAAAATGCCCGTAAAGCAGCGATATATACCGGAATTACCTATATGATGGTGGTGGGGTTGCTGTTATTGCCTTTCTTAATCACCACCACAATTCCTGCCGCGTTAACAATTTTGGGGATTATCATCCTATTTATCATAAGCTGGACTTCCTATTATACGTCCATCTTGTTTGAGCGGCCTTTTCAAAGGCAATTTCTGGAAATGATGATGTTTACTGTGGGAGTGGCCGGGATAACTTTTCTGATCGGATTATTGTTGCGGCATTATTTTGGGGCAGAATTGAATTAAAACAGTGGTGGTCTCATTTCATAATAATTATAAAGGTTTTGGTGATTTTTAATCCTATGGATTATACTTTACGTCAGGCGGGATTAACATTATGTATGGTGGTTGGTTTAAATTTGTTTTCTGAAGCCGACGCGCAAGGCTGGACTGGCGCATTTATGCCCATCGATAAATCGTTTGCTCCAGACCTATTAGAATCGTATGAAAACGAATGCAATGAATGTAAAGCGAATTTAAATTGGGATAGAACTTATCATCCTGTAAAGCCAGGAGATAATTTGTGGAAAATTGCCAAAAAATATTATGGGGAAGTTGCTCACCTGAATAGAGAAGGGAACATTACCAAGCATTATCCTACTTTACTTGCTGCGGCGAATAAGATGAGTGTTTCCGCGATTATTAAGCCCGGGCAGAAATTATGGATACCTTCAACTGCCGATTACAATTGCGTGAGAAATTGCGAGATTGCGGCACCAGATACAACGAGCCTGACTTATACTATGGGTTTACCTTTCTAATTTTTTCCCAGCAATCTTTATAAATCACCCCTTTATTTTACTTGTATCAAAAGCCAACGCCTATCCGCCCTAGGATATGCAGCGCTGCGTGAGGCCAAAGAAATCGCAGACAAGGATTTAAGATAATTCTTGTTTGTTGATAATAAAAAAAGAAAAAGCGGGTTCGCTTAGTCCGGTAGAGCGTCTGCCTGATAAGCAGATATCCTTACCCAGGATAGGCGGGTTTGAACTCCTTTCCAAAGGATAGAGAGTCCCGCCCTCGGCGCACTTATAATTAGATAGAAAAAATGAAGGAGTGAAATTAAACCATGACCGAAACTGCAGAAAACTTATTGTTGGATTCAAATGAATACCTAAAATCTGGAATTCACATTGGAACCAAATTCAAAACCAGATATATGGCAAATTTCATCTATAAAACCCGTCCTGACGGATTGAGCGTTTTAAATCTTAAAAAAGTAGATGAGCGCATCGGCATGGCCATTAACATGCTCTGCCAATACGAAGCTAAAGATATCATTATCATTAGCAGGCGGGAAAATGGCTGGAAAGGATTGAGGCAGCTGCAAAAATTGACCGGCATGCAAGTATTTATCGGCCGATATCCGCCGGGAATTTTAACCAATGCTGCTTTAGATACATTCATGGAATCAAAAATAATGATGGTCTGTGATCCTTGGCCTGACAAAAATGCAGTGCTTGATGCGAACATCATCGGTATTCCCGTCATTGCCCTGTGCGACACGAACAACCAATCCAATAACATCGATTTAGTGGTCCCTTGCAATAATAAAGGAAAAAAATCAGTAGGGTTGGTTTTCTTCCTTATTGCCAGAGAGTATATGAAACGGCGAGGCCTGCTCAAACCAGATGAAGAGTTTCCCGTCAAGATGGAAGAGTTCATGGAAGAATAGGAATGGAAATTCATGAACTCGTGGACAAGTACCTGCCTGAAATCCACATAGAGGATGCAGATTATACTCCCTTGGGATGATGCTTCTCATGATGTAGCGTATATACTCCTTGATGTTCCAAAAATATTTTTGCAGGAATATCTTCTTTTAAGAAATCAAACTGGCAGAGAATTTCCTGAGGGGCAAGAGTTTTGGTTAGAGACTGATCTTTGCCATAGGCTTCATGGAAAAACAGCAAAATCCACTCATGAAGATTTGGAAGATATTTTAGAGTTTTTAGGCGGAAAAGTTGATATTCATTTTTATGGTGACCGTGGAGAGAGAGTTAGATTAGGTGTTTATGAAGTTCCTCAAATCAATTTAGAATAATTTAAAAAATGAAAGTACTTGTTACTCCCATTGCCTCATGGCCCGATAGTTCTATTGCCGGACATTTTCTCTACTTTCAGCATCATTTTCCACAATTGGGCATTTGGAAAAAAATAAAGAGAGAGCCAATCACGCCAACGTCAGTTGACGAACTTATTAATCGTCATTGGACTGTGGAGTTTGATGAGAATCTTCCTTTCGCCGGGTATTGCCATTATCTTGAACGAAAGATAGGGATACGATCATCTCAACCCAATTATGACAGAGATGCGTCATTGTGTCATGAATTGGTACATGCAATTTATAATTCCCGAAAATTATATGTGGGTGCTGATCAACAGTGGCCGCAGATCGTGATAAAAGAAGTTGTTGCTGAGTATCTGGGAAGAGAACTTCGGCGGGATGTTCAATTTCTGCCGCATATTATCCATGCATTTGGATTAGAGCCGGGAATTTATGATCCATATAGCGCCAAGGCGTTTGGGGTGGAGTGGGAAGGGAGTTTATAATTCAGTAGCAAAAGGCATTCGCTTTTCCACAACCTTTAAATACAAATTTTCCGGCACATCCTATTTAATGAAAAAGGTTGTGGTAATAGGGGGAGGAACGGGCAATTTCGTGGTCCTTAGGGGATTAAAGCAATACCCGGTTGATTTAAGTGCTATTGTTTCTATGGCTGACGATGGCGGCAGCACCGGTATTCTTAGAGATGAATTAGGAGTTCTCCCCCCCGGCGATGTGCGCCAATGCTTAGTTGCCCTTTCCGATTCGAGCAGATTGATGCGCAGCCTAATGAATTATCGTTTTGAAACGGGCGGGTTGCAAGGACATAGTTTTGGAAACCTTCTCTTATCAGCACTTGAGAAAGTTACCGGCAGTTTTGAAAAAGCGGTGGAGGAAGCTGGAAAAATTCTCTCCATCAAAGGAAAAGTGATTCCCGTCACCACGCATCAAACCCGGTTGAAAATGATTCTTAAAAATGGAAAATTACTCGAAGGAGAAGGACAGGTCTATGTGTCCCAAGATATTGATCAGGGATACAGCAACATCTATCTTGAACCATTTGCCCAGGCCGATGCTCACGCGGTCGATGAGATCATGAATGCAGATGTGGTGATCTTGGGCCCCGGGGGCTTGTACACTTCACTCATCCCCAATCTCCTGGTGGAAGGAATTCCCCAAGCCCTGCGTGATACCCAAGCCAAAAAAGTATTTGTGGTTAATTTAATGAACAAGAAAGGCCAAACCACCCATTTTAAGGTCAGTGATCACCTGCATGAGTTGCAGAAATTTATCGGAAAAGATATTTTTGATTTTATCCTTATCAATGATAAGAAACCTTCCGAAGAATTAATTAAGCTCTATTCTGAGGAAGGGACCATGGTAGAAAATGATCTAATATCCGATCCTCGGATTATTCCAGCTCACCTGATTGAAAATGGAAAAGCCGATTACGCCGCTGCCGATGCCTTAGCCAAGCATAGGGCGTTCATTCGCCATGATGCAAAAAAATTAGCCAAAGAGTTGATGCATATTGTTGATAATATTTGATCTTGATGATACTCTCATCGATACCTCCGGAGCGCTTATTCCCATAAAGTTACGGGCAGCGCTTCAAGCCATGATAAAAGCAGGGCTGAAAGTTAATTCAGAAGAAAGAGCGCTGGCAATATTGCTGGAAATCGACTCCTCGTCTCCCAATGGCAAGGAAACACTTGCTCAATTTTTAGACGGTATTCGGGCTGATTTCCGCTTTTTGGAAGCAGGTGCTAAAGAGTATTATGGAGCGGGCGGCAGCGATTTTACAATTTGTGCTCTTCCTGGCGCTCAAGAGACTTTAGCCAAGCTGCACGAAAATCATCATCTGGTATTAATTTCCAGTGGCGATCCTCAGCAACAGCAATTAAAAATGAAGAAAGCCAATATTAATGCAAAATTATTTCAAAAGATTATTATTTGTGATGGATATAATAAGAAAACTCATTATCGTCAGATTATGGCCGAGTTTAAATGCCAACCTATTGATAGTATAGTGTGTGGAGATAAATTTGAAACCGATTTACTTCCGGCAAAAGAATTAGGGATGACCACGGTGCAAATTCTCTGGGGAAGAGCACTGCGCCTGCCTGTCAAAGGTGAAGGTCCGGATTACCGTATTCGATATTTGCCTGAATTATTAAAAATTGTGGGACCATGAAAGCTGTCATTTTAGCTGCTGGAAAAGGGGTGCGGATGCTCCCTTTAACTTTGGATACGCCTAAAGTTCTCATCGAAATTAATGAAAAGCCCTTCCTGTGGTATGTAATTGAGAATCTCAAAAAAGCCGGAGTGCACGAATTGGCTATCATTGCTAATCATCGAAAAGAAAAAATATTCAAATTTTTAGAACAGTTTCATATTAAAGCCATTGTTCTTCATCAACCACAGCCTTTGGGGACCGCAGATGCGGTAAAACCAGCGCGGGATTTCTGCGGCCAGGACAATTTTATCATTGTATCTGGCGATAATTTATATGCAGTTGAAGACTTGAAATCCATTCAGAAAAAAGATGCTTTCTGCTATATTGTCGGAAAAGAAGTGGAAGAATGGCAGAAGTACGGAGTATTGGTAGTGGAAGGAGAGAACTTGCTTAAAATCGTGGAGAAGCCGAAAGAATTTGTCGGTAATGTAGTCAATACTGGATTGTATAAGTGCAGTGCAGACATTTGGCCGGCGCTGGAGAAAATAAGCCTTTCTCCAAGAGGAGAATATGAATTTACCGATGCACTTTCTATCTTGGCAAAGGAAAGCAAAGTAAAGGTGATGAAGTTGCAGAAATATTGGCTGGATTTGGGATGCAAAGAAGATATTGGGAAGATTGAAAAATTTCTGAGGGAGGAAAAGTATTAAAGTTCTTCAAAGAATCTTTTTCCTATTTCAACTATCTCAAATATGCAGTTTTCCTGATGC
This sequence comes from uncultured Methanosarcinales archaeon, assembly GCA_964404595.1. Taxonomy (GTDB): domain Archaea; phylum Nanobdellota; class Nanobdellia; order Woesearchaeales; family GW2011-AR9; genus CAYJXA01. Next base: position 41,564 of record CAYOKQ010000003.1, read on the forward strand.
CGTAAATCCCCTCAAACATATCAATCAGTTTCTGTTGATCATAGTCTTTCAATAATCTACTGATTCCCGATCCATCCTGAAATTTTTCTTTTGATGTTCCTCGGATGAAAGAATCTAATCCCTCTCTTTCAAACATTGCACCAACTAAATGTTGTTTAATAGTGTCATAACCGGTTACATGCGGAACCTTGGTCATTACATTTGCGATATCTCGATTAAAGTAAGGTGCTTCCAACCGTAACCCATAATGAGCAAATATTTTTCCCATCCTTGCCGTAGCATGTTTTGCCAACCCTCCTCTCCCTAACTGGCGATCTGTCTTCTTAAATCCAAAAGTCAATGCTTTCCTAAAAGAGATATCTCCTTTATCATCGGTAGAATATCCTGAATCACGAGGATTGTAGCCATAATCATTGATCATTTCATTGGGGCCTTCTCCACAGAAAATTGTTTTTATTCCTTCGGCTGTGATAGCCTGGCCAACTAAATACATCGCAGCAGCGCAAAATAAATTATCTTTCTTGGGATTTCCGCTTATTTTTAATGATTCAAGTACAACATCATCGAGATTAATCCTTTCTGCAATTCTTTTGCTATAACGCAATTCTCTAGCTGGGCTATATCTTTGTACGGTAATAGATATACCCGTTTGTTCTTGCTCTATTTTAATTTCTGATAGGTCAATACCAAATCGTGTGGCAAGCTGCCTGCTTTTAACCACATCTGGCTCATTCTCGTTTACTTTTAATGTAAAAGCGGTAACTTTTTTCTTTTTGGATTTGGGAAATAAATATCCCGCTGCGGAAACTGTTCTCTCTTTGGAAAGCAAGTATCCCACGCTCATACTATCCAATCCGCCAGACAAGAGCAATCCTATTTCTTGTTGGGAGATACTTGATAATCTTATATCTATCGATTCTTGCAATAATGCTCTTACTATTCTGCCTGCAACTTTAATCTCATCAACGGGCATTCTATTTACCATAAACCATTTTGGCCCATATTCACTTAAATCCTGCAAGGGCGGCTCTATTTCTTCTTCCGTTGGAGAAGCCGATATAAAAGCCAAACTATCAATGGATGTTCTGGTATTGTTGGAGACAGCTCTTACTGATTCCCAGATAAACATTCGCCGATTTTCTTCCAAATAATTTTTAATATCGATAATGTTATTGGCAACAATCAATTCTTTCGTTTTAATATCACTATAATAGTGTAGGGGATTTTCACCTAAATAATCTCGTTCCAATATCACTTGGGAACCGGTTTCTCTCAGTTCTGAAAAGCGATAATTTACATTAGGAAATATTTCCTTTTTCCGTAAATCCGTAACTGTAAATTGTTTAACCATATTACTCCTTGATAGTTATGACTACTATATTAAACTTATCAATATTATTTTTTACAAAATCGTTAAATTTATATATAAAAAACGATTTATTATGTTTATGGCTATGGGTCTGGATATGAAAGATAGGAAAATCATGTACCAATTAGATATCGATTCGCGGCAGTCAAACTCAGAAATAGCTAAAAAAGTCGGGCTTTCCAAACAAGTGGTTGGTTTTCGAATTAAACGATTGCTTGCTGAAAAAATTATCTCTTCTTTCTATTCTGTTATTGATATTTCAAAATTGGGCTTTACGATCCATAAAAATTTTCTGCGATTACAAAATCTAAATCGCGAAAAAGAAAAAGAACTGGTTGGTTTTCTGACACATCATCCCCATATCGTCTGGGTAGCCAGTTGTGATGGAAAATTTGATCTGGCGTTTGGAACCTGGGCAAAAGATATGGATTTTCTGGATAAAACCATCACGGAACTCAATAAAAAATTTGGTGAATTTATCGCAGAGAGGCAAATCGCAACCATTATCCAAGGAAATTATTTTATAAGAGATTACCTGGCGCACAAAGAAAAACCAAGCACTTACCGAAGTTCATTTTTTGGTTCAATCCCTCTTCCTGTTAAGATGGATAACAATGATTGGAAAATTCTGGCTCTTTTAGGAAAAAATGCTCGTACATCAGTAGTGGATATGACAGCAGAGGTTAAATTGAGTGTTGATGCTATTGCCCAGAGAATCAAAAAATTAGAGAATTCAGGAGTCATTCAGCATTATAATATTGTTCCCAATGAATCAAAATATCCTTATTTACATTATAAAGTTCTGGTTGGATTTAGAAATATATCAGAAGAAAGAGAACGTTCTTTGAGAGAATATTGTAGAATAAATCAGAATATCGTTTACATCGTAAAATCTCTTGGCCCTTGGGAATTTGAGATAGATATGGAAGTTGAAAATACAGAGCAATTTCGTGAGATTATGATGAGCATCAAAACTGCATTTAGTGATATACTTAAAGATTATTCGGCATTACACATTTATCAGGTTCATAAATATAATTTTTGTCCGAGTATACTGATTTACTAACCACAAACTGTGTGTGCAAACATTTAAATATAAGTCCTTATATACACTTATATAAGATGCAAGAAACAGCCATTTTACATAGTCCCACCTTGGAATCCGTCTTTATGGTAGAGGAAACTATCCAGAAATTTAGCCAACAATGTGGCAAATATCAGCTCTGGAAAAAATTACCCAAAAAAATGATGTATCAAACGTTTCAAGTTATTTTAAACTATCTTGAACAATCCGGGAAAATAATCATCGATAAAGATGGTTGTATTATGTGGACTTTTAATCCGGAAAGAATTAAAAAACTTATTAAAGAGGATTCGATGGTACGATGAACAAAGATATTTCAGTTGCCTTCATAACTCCCAAAATTAAGCAAGAGTGGGAAGCACTTAAAGAAGGAAAATTTGAAGACAAGCAACTGTACAAATTTATTGACAGGGCTATCGATGATCTCAAAGCAAATCCTACTTGTGGCATTAAAATTGAGAAGCGTCTTTGGCCTAAAGAATATATTCAAAAATTTTGTATGACTAATCTCTGGAAATATGATCTTCCTAACGCGTGGAGGTTGATTTATACAATCGAAACTGATGAAGTGAAAATTGTCAACATCATTTTGGAATGGTTTGATCACAAAGAATATGAGAACCGTTTCAAGTATTAATTCGAAGAAAAGAAGATTTTATAAAGAGATTTTGTTTACCATTATTCAAAGAGGTTCGCATGAAATTTAGGGTTAAAGATATGGATATCGCCACCGGCGGCACACTGGTTGCCATCCTTAATATTAAAGATGCCCGCAAATTAGACCTTCGCAGCGGCGATCGTATCCTGATTAAAGATCATAATAGGGAAATCACCTGTATTCTAGATATCTCTGAGAGCAAAAAAGCAGTGCCCGAAGGCAAGATAGGGTTATTTGAGGAAGTTCTCGATCGTCTCAATCTTCACCAAGGAAGTATTGTTGACATAAAATTAACCGGAAAGCCCGAATCAGTTGGCCACATCCGCGATAAACTGTACGGCAAACGTTTAACGTATGAAGAGCTATTTCATATCGTGAGTGATATCACGCATGATCGCTTAACCGACATTGAGAAAACATATTTTGTTGCCGGTTGTTTTGCCAATGAGCTTACGGATGATGAAGTGGTCGATTTGACCCGGGCCATGGTAGAGACGGGAAATAAGATTTATTTTAAAGGCATTACCTGCGACAAACATTGCATCGGCGGCATTCCCGGCAATAGGACTACCCTGATTATAGTTCCGATTTTAGCCGCAGCAGGCATAACCATCGCCAAAACCAGTTCACGGGCAATTACGTCCCCAGCAGGAACTGCCGATACCATGGAATGTCTCGCTAATGTGGAATTGTCAGAAAAAAAAATCAAAGATGTCGTTCGAAAAACCGGCGCGTGCATTGTCCACGGTGGCGCCATCAGCCTTGCTCCTGCCGATGATAAGATTATTGAAGTAGAACACCCGCTTTCCATCGATGCGGAGGGGCAGATGCTTGCCTCGGTCATGGCCAAAAAATATTCCGTGAGTGCTAATCATGTATTGATCGATATCCCCATGGGCAAAAGCACCAAAGCAAATACTTGGGGAAAGGCAAATCACTTAAAGCATAAATTCCAATTGATCGGCCGAAAATTAGGGATGAATGTGAAAGTGCTCGTGACCGACGGCTCACAGCCCATTGGTAACGGCATTGGCCCCGTACTTGAAGCCAAAGATGCATTGGCCATCTTACACCACGATCCTGCAGCTCCTGCTGATCTGAAAAAGAAATCACTGATGATGGCAGGAATATTATTGGAAATGGCTGGAAAATACCAAAAAGGAAAAGGCCTTGCTGCTGCCAAAGAGATACTCGAGAGCGGCAAAGCACTGCATAAGATGAACCAGCTCATCGAGGAGCAGGGAAGAAGAAAAATTCCTTCGCTCGGGGCATTTATTATCCCAGTGAAATCTACTAAAATCGGCAGAGTAAAAGAGATTGACAACGAAGTTATTGCCAAGATCGCTCGTATTGCCGGCGCTCCTGACGATAAAGGTGCGGGCATTTTCTTGGTTAAGAAAGTTCATGATCTCATAAAAAAAGGGGATATTTTGTATACTGTCTATGCTGAAACTCAATTCAAGCAGAACTTAGTCAAAGAGTTTTTAACATCAGACAATGGATACAGAATTGCATAACATGACACGAAGAAACGATATAGATGTACTTGAAATTATCAAAAAGGAGATCAGTAAAGTAGAAAGCACTTTGGAAAAAGTTGATGAATTTTATCGCCAAGATCTGCGCAAATTAGATAGATTATCTGATTGGATCGCTGAATTTGGCGGCAGCTGGAGATTTATCAGCTTGTATATTCTGGTCTTAATAGGATGGATAGCTCTTAATTTGTGGGTACTGGTGGAGAAGCCTTTTGATCCTTATCCATTTATTTTGTTAAACCTGTTTCTGTCGATGACGGCAGCCTTGCAGGCCCCCATTATTCTGATGGCGCAAAATAGAGCTGCACATCGGGATCAAACTCGGGTAGAGCTGGATTTAGAGAAAGACTTGCGTGACTTGCATATCGATGAAGGTTCGCATAAATTGTTATTGGAGATTAAAAATGATTTAGAAAAGATGAAGAATAAAGTGGGGGTAAAGTAAGTTATTATATAATCTCTTCAATACTCTCTCCTTTGTATACTATTCCTTCTTTGAGAACTTTGGCATACCAGCCTCTTCTATTCTTTTCTTTGGTGGGGCAAAGTGAATTCATAAAAGCAGTGATTATTTCCGGTCCGACGTATGGGAGCAGCTGCAAATTCCTGCAGGGAGTACAAGGCTCCGTAATTTGAATTTTTGCCAGCCCTATTTGGTATATTTTTCCCGGAGCAAAAGAGTTGTAGGGAATTCCTTGCGTGGTGATATTTT
>CAYOKQ010000004.1:0-46390 GCA_964404595.1 uncultured Methanosarcinales archaeon
CTCTCAGAGAGGAAGAAATCGGTTATTTTACAGAGGAAGGGTTTCTATAGAGCCTATTGAACGGAAAATTTAAATAGAATAGGATGGTTTAAAGAATTATGGCTATAACCCTCCATATTTCAGATGATATTGAACAGGCTCTCAAGATTCCAGCAGAGGAGCAGGAGCAAGAGCTCGATAAAGAATTAGCAATCTCCCTCTATCAACGTGGAGCGCTCCCGGCAGGAAAAGCCCGTCAACTTGCAGGCCTTTCCAAATGGGAATTTCAGCGAGAGTTACAAAAAAGGGATGTCAAGCGCCATTATGATGAGCAGGAAATAGAGGAGGATATTCACTATGCCAGAAAGGGTGGTAAGTGATTCTTCTCCATTAATCAATCTGTTTTTGATAGGAAGATCTCATTTGCTTCATGAATTCTATCCAGAAATTTATATTCCTACGGCTGTTTTTGATGAATTAATACAAGAAGGTAAAGAAGGCGCTTCTTTTTTCAAAGAGTTACAAGAGAAAGGCTTTCTTAAAATAAAAGAGGTTGAACCAAGTGCTCTTTTAACATTGTTGCATCGAGATTTAGATGAAGGTGAAGCTGAAGCTATCGCCCTCGCGTTAGATTACAAAGCAGAGCTGGTTCTATTGGATGAAAAAGAAGCCCGTTCTATTGCCAGAGATTACAACTTGAAACTAACTGGAGTTATTGGCATATTACTGCGAGCAAAATTTGAGAAGAAGATACCAGCAATCAAAAACGAATTAGACCTACTTCGCACTAAAGGTTTTTGGATAGGAAAAGAGATGTATGAAAAGGCGTTACAAGAGGCAGGAGAGTTATAAAATACACCAGTAACCCAGCGGAGTGTCAATTAATGTCGTAGTCCATTTCTTATAAACAGAAATAATAAGGGGGATTTTTTCTCATTCATCGCAGTGGACATAAATATCCTTGGCAGAAGTCATTTTACAGTTTATCCAACTCCTCTTTCACAATCTCCTTCAAATCTTCCTTATTTTGTATCCCTTTAACAAATCTTCCTGAAGGATACACGCAGGCTACACTGCTTTCTTCATTACAAAAACCAAGACATTGTGCTTTAGTGCAATAGACCATAGTGGTTAAGCCCTCATTGCGAATCCACTGCTTCACTTCTGCGACATCCTCGGCTCGTATTCTTGGACCACAGCTGGGCTTATCGCTGTGCGTGCCAGTACGATCATTGATACAGACAAAAAGGTGGATTTTTGGTTTGGGGAAGGAGATGGTGTGCATGAAGGTTCAAAATGAGCCTCTTTTTTAATACTTACTCATCCACACAACCATTTTCTCATAGCGATCAAAAGCGGCGGCTCAGGACCCTGTGCCTGAGAGATTCTTTTTCGGTTGGTATTAGGAACATAAGGGCTTTCTGAGGAATACACTAAATATGCATGCAACATTCGCTCATCCTGAGAAAACCCCTCTGCCGCCAACTTTCTACCAATATCAAAAGCAGCCAGATACCTTTTCACGCTATACCCGGCTAACACGGGCCGTTGCAGTAGTAATTCAATTATTTGATTTCGCGTAATGCCAGCTATTTTCCCCAATCTTGATTTTTGCTGTAGCACTCTGCGATGATTTAGACCTGCAAAAGAAGGATTCTTGAGTATAGCGTTCTTTACCATTTTTTCGTCACCGTATACTGCTGCCGCCTGTCTAACAACGCGCTCGTGATCATAGCCAGCAAAGGGGGGAAACCGGAGTATACTATCTTTTACTTTTTTTTCATCGCCATAGATGGCGGTTGCCTTTCTAACCACACGCATGTGGTCGTACCCAGCAAATGGAGGGTGCTTGAGAATCGCCTTTTTAATTGCTTGCTCATTACCGTAAACGTTCATTGCTTGGCGAATAACACGCTGGTGATCCAGAGCAGCGAAAGAAGGATACTTTAGCACTACCTCTTTCACTTTTTTTTCGTCACCGTAGACCATTGCAGCTTCTTTTACAACCCGACTGTGATTCAAACCCACAAACTGGGGAAACCTGAGTATGGCCTCTTTCACTTTCTGCTCGTTTCCATATATTGCCGTTTCCTCACGTAAAACCCGAGCATGATCATAATTTGCAAATGCAGCGTTCTTCAATATAGCCTGTTTTACTTTCTGTTCATTTTTATAGACTGCTGTGGCTTGGCGTATGACACGCGCGTGATTAAGCCCAGCAAAAGAAGGATTTTGTAGGATTACCCTCTTGATTGCAGCCTCATCTTTGTAGATTTCACTTGCTTCACGAATCACGCGATGGTGATCGTAGCCGGCAAATTGGGGAAATCGGAGCAAGATAACTTTCACCTTTTGCTGATCTCCATAGACCATAGTCAATTCATGAATAATGCGAGAATGATTCAGGTTTGCAAATGGAGGAAATTTGAGTGCAGCTTGTTTTACTTTGCGTTCATCACCATACACCGCAGTTGCTTCTCGTACGACTCGCGCATGATCCAAACCGGCAAACGCAGGATATTTTACAATAGCAGCTTTTATCTTCTTCTCGTTGCCATACACGCGGATGGCTTCTTGCACGACACGTTCATGATCTAAACTAGCAAAAGAAGGAAACCTGCCAATCATACGGCCTAAAGTTTGATCATCCACCCCGTATATTTCTCTAATTTGATTCAGATGACTTTGCAAGGTTTCTTCCCGAAAATGAAGCCGTGATAAGATAACATCTACTTCTGCTGGCGCTAATTCTAACCCAGCAAGTATAGTTTCAAGAGACATAAATACATATTGAAAAATGTCCATATAAATCGTCTTATTATATAAGTAAAACTAGATATACTTCCCTCTGCGTTACAGAAACCCAAACATCGGATCAATTATCTTTTCCTCAGCCATAGAAAGTGCACTCACAGAGAAGATTAGATAACAGGAATGAGGCGGGGGAAAGAGGTGTGGAAACCCGCCTTCATCCCTGAGGAGTTTTTCATCTGCGGACTTATTTCAAAAGAATAAATCTATCAAAACCCCCAGTTATAAAAAAGCATCCAGTATTAATAAACCTTGGGGATATATGTTCTAGAGTATATGTTTAGTTTAAATCTGTCCCAAACATTTTAATACCTAAGAATCGTGCAGCCAGTTATGGTTGAAATAGAAATAGACTTACACCAATCTGTGGACCAGAACGCCGGCAGATACTTTGAGCTGGCTAAAAAAGCCAAGAAAAAAGCCGCCGGTACACTCAAAGCATTAGAAGAAAGCTGCACCAAATTAGCTCAATTACAACAGGATGAACATCTTTTCCTGGAACAAGAGCACCAAAAATTACAGAAAAAAGAACGAAAAAAAGAATGGTATGAGAAATTCCATTGGTTTATCTCATCGGAAGGATTTCTTTGTATTGGAGGAAAAGACAGTACTACCAACGAGATCATTATTAAGAAACATCTGGAGAAAGATGATTTAGTCTTTCACACTGACATGGCCGGATCGCCTTTTTTTGTGGTCAAAAATGGACAAAAAGCCGGGGATCAGACCAGGCAGGAAGCGGCGCAAGCGACAGCCGTCTATTCCAAAGCCTGGAAAGCCGGACACACTATTGCCGATGTGTTTTACGTTAGCCCTGATCAGGTAAGCAAAGAAGCTAAATCGGGAGAGTATATGTCCAAAGGCAGTTTTATGATACGGGGAAAAACCACCTATTTTCATCCCCCGGTAGAACTGGCCATCGGCATTATGGATGGACAAATAATTGGAGGGCCCCAATCTGCAATTAAAAAGCAAACGACTATTTTTGTAATCATCGTACCTGGAGAAGAAGCCAAAGGATCGCTTACGAAGAAAATCAAGCATAAGCTCGGCGGCGGAGAATTAAATGAAATTATGAATTTCCTGCCGGCAGGCGGCGGGATGCTTAAAAAAGATTAAAGACTTATTTAATTTAAGCTCCTATTTTTGCAAGAAGTAACTGGATAGGTTTTATATCTTTCATAACATACAAATGGATCCCTGGCGCACCTTGAAGCAATAATTGCTGCGCCTGTTGATATGCCCAAGCAACACCTATTTCTAAAGTATGGGTGGGAGCAGAATTTACTTCGTGTGCTAAGCTTTGGGGAATTTCAATATTAAATGCAGCAGGTATGGAAGCTAATTGTTTTGGTGAAGTGATTATTTTCAATCCAGGAATGATAGGCACAGCAATTCCTTTTTTTCTGCATCGATCCACAAAATTAAAATAGCAGGTATTATCAAAAAACATTTGGGTGACAATATAATTTGCACCAGCATCAATTTTTTCTTTGAGATATTGAATGTCTTCATCCATGGTCTGGGCTGCTTTGTGTTTTTCCGGATATCCGGCAACGCCAATACACCATTGTGCGGGATTTGCTGAAAGATGCAAGTATTGTCCTTTATTCAATTGATATACTTGCCTCACTAAATCAACTGCATAAGTATTGCTGGTTCTGCCTTCATTTAATTTTTCAGGCCCATCGCCTTGCAATGCCATCAAATTCGTGATACCTAAATAAGATAATTCCAGCAAAAAATCTTCAGTTTCTTCTCTGGTAAATCCCCGGCACAATACGTGAGGCACCGCTTCTGTTTTATAATGATGCTGAATTAAAGCACAAATACCTAAAGTTCCTGGACGCTTCTTGATAGAATTTATTTCAGCGGCATGGCTGGTGACATCGATAAAAGGTGGTTTAAAAGCAACGAGCGCATCTAAAAGATTAAGGATATTGTTAATATTATCGCCGCGTAAGGGAGGCACAATTTCAAAACTAATAGTGGGTGAACTGATGGCAGGCGTTTTGCTAAAATAATTGGTGATATGCATAAAGCGGCGGTAATAATGTGAATTTATATTTATTATGGTGATTGAATGATTTGGAAGTGAACCTTTTTAAACTGATTCTTCATTTGACTTCTCCATGCCCTCGTAGTCTAGCCTGGATAGGACACGAGCTTGCGGTCAATAGAAAGTATTGGCAGAGAGCTTGGAACCGGGGTTCAAAAGCATTTTTTACAAAAATGCAGTAAACGGCGAGTATTCACTTTGCTCAGCCCACCACACTGCGTTGAAAGAAAAGTGCATGAAATTCCCTGCGGGGGCGTGTTTTTAAATTATTTTCTTAAAAAACAAAAAACCATATAAATCTCCCGCATTTTTTTGATAAAATGTCTTCCAAGAAATACAAAATAGTTTACGACCGTATCAACTGCATCGGCGCAGGATCATGCGCCATTACCTATCCCGAACGTTGGGTAATGAATAATACCGATGACAAAGCAGACCTTATCAAAGGCACTCTTGTGAGCGAACACATATGGGAAGTAGAATTTAATGAAGAAGAGCTGGAGAAATTCTTGGAATCTGCCCAAGTGTGCCCCGTGAATGTTATTCATGTTTATGATATCGAGACGGGAAAGAAACTGATTTGAAAATCAGCCCACCACATTTACCTGAAATTTCTTCTCATTAAGAGGCTCGATAAGAACTTCTTGACCCTTCTTGAGATGCATGAAGTCAATCAAGGACTTAGGCAATTTAACATCAAGGGCATTTCCTGACGTACCAATCCTCGTTCTCGCCGCAATTCCCCACAATCCCCTCTCTTTGGCTTGTTTTTCCACTAAAGAAAAAGTATGTGCTGAAAAAAGAGTCTCATTACATTGATCACACACGAGAGCTTCATATTTTCCCAGATTTTGTCCCAGTAGAATATAATCTACTTTTTTTTCTCGTAAATTTCCTTTTTCACATTCGTCGCATTTCATTTGTTAAGGAAGACTGTTTTTATTTTATATTTATCATCTACTTTTTTCCACGCAACTGAAAAATAAGTGTACACGCTCAAGTATCCTTCGGTTTGCGTAAATTTTGAGCCCCGCTCGATTGCTTCACAGATTTGCTGCGGGGTAATACCTTCAACCACCATTTTATCACCAGCATGTTTAGTGATCCACAAATCTTGCAAAGTTACCAAGTACGAACACCTACGTAGTAGTACGAAGGTATGCGGACTATATAAATCTTTTTGTAGGTTTTCAGTTAAACAGGTTACCTATTATCAAGAATACACCGCAAACCTTCTCTGCTCGCACATCACCACCATCAGCATCTGTGAATTTTTCTCCTGGCTTTTCTTCAGCGTATCCAAGTCTGTCTGCGACGCCACACATCGCTTATACGGATGTGAATGCAGCATCAGCAGCGTTTGCGTATCACAGGGTTCAAAGGTTACATGATTAAATGCTCTGCGATAGGTAACCGGCTGATAAAACAAAGTAATAGAATACCTGTTCTCGCTCACCGTCCCTTGCAAACACACGCTAAATTCTTCTTGTTGCTCTTGCAGATATAATTCCTCCAACATCTGTGCTGTGTTATTCTGAAATACTATCGACAATTCCGGCAGGACCAGCATATCTCCCTGAAGCAACGAAGATTGAGTTTTTCCCAGTATAATATCTCCTATGGGAAAAGTGCCAAAGATAAAAGTAACCATCCCTATAATGCCAACGATGCCAATGGCCAGCAGAACTATTTTTTTTGCCAGAGGAGGGAGAGGGGCTTTTCTTCCGGCGGCATATCTTTCCATAATTGAGCAGGGTCGTGCATAGGATAGAAAACCTTCCCTCAATAATAAAGCTTACTCCACCACAAATTTCGGCCCAAACAAAGCCAGATGATCCATCCAGCCACGCAGATGATCCCGGATTGCAATTGGCTTTTCAACTGCTTTCACACCCCTGCCAAAGAAATGATCCAGTTTTATCTTGCCAGCTGTAGGAAGATATTTGCCCCAACGCCAGGTACATGCCACCGAATCTGATAAATCGACAAATCCTGCTGCAGTTAGAACGTGAAACGTATGATATGCTGCGTGCTGCATTTCAGAAGAAGCCCACGAAATGTGGGTATTAAAATCACCTGCCAACAGGATGGGTTCATTCTTTGAATATGCCCATTGTTGCAATTGCTCTAATTGCCGGGCCCTTTCCTCAAGATTAGAATATCCCAAATGCACACTTACCACCCATGCAGTCGGCCGATCTAATTTATACGCTACCCCAAAATGAGCACCATCTGAAGTACTAATATTTTCAGAAGGATGTCCATTGAGAATATTTCTTTGAATTAAAATCGCTCTTTTTTCATGTTTGGATCCACCGGTAAACCAATGATAACCCGAACCGATCATCTTTTCTAATTCTTCATATTGGGCCAAACCCTGGTGAGCAGCCCCATACACTTCCTGCAAACAGATTAAAGTCGGCTGATGCTGATGGACCAGTTGTGCAAATGATTCAAGCCCTTGATGGGGAGTTCGTCCATAATTAAACATGGAGGCATATAGATTCCCCAGAAAAGGAGGAAGCATTTTCCTAATGGACCATAAATACATAGAACCAATATTCGCACTGAAGACTGAAAAAGAATCGCTCATCTTTATACCGACCCAAACGTCCTTAATTTAGGAACGGGAGCATTGCAATACGGGCAGCTCCAAGGTGTTTTCTTGATAGGATGATACCTAAAAGTATATTTGCAATTTTGACAGGCGCATTGTACATACTCGGTGCCCGCAATGGGCTTAAATACTGACGACTGCTCTTGCTTCTTGCTTCTGGCCATCTTTTCCAGGTATACATCATCAGCATCCCATCCTGCCGGCCGGGCAGGCTCTATTTTTTTCTCTTTTTCTTCCTGCATTTTCTTTTGTTCGGTTCGTCCGGAGAAACAATCGGGACAGACCATCATTTTATGGACATAATGCAGTTTAAACATATCAGCAGCCGCTTCTTTGCCGCATTTTTTACATTTTGCTTTGGGCGCGTTAAGATTCATACGCTGCTGAAATAATATGTTATATTTATAGTTTTGGATAATGCAGTGGTCAGGAATTTGGCGCAAAGCCCCTGCTACTCACTTTTAGGATAGTGCCCTTTTTTCGAAAATCTTTTAAATTAGCGCTAATTCCAAAGATCGGGGGTGAAGATGGATGGTCAATTGCGATCACCATTACGAATTTTTAGAGAAAGAAGATAGTTGGTATATTTTTTATTGTAGAAAATGCCTTAACATCAAAGGGAGACAACGAGAAAAAGAAGGGTCAACATGAATCTGAAACAAATTCAAGAGGCTATGGACTATGCTTATAAAAGTTTTAGGCAAAAGCACATTAAAAAAGAAATGAGTTATGAAGAGCTAATGGCAATTAAAGATGCTTTTGATATGCTTGCCAATGAATTAAATTTAATCCAGCAAAAAAACGGTAAATCATCTTTATCGGAAGAAAACGCCGATGAAAATATGGAAGGGCAGTTACGCATGATCAAAGCTTTAAAGATGAATGATCCGTTGTGGAGCCTATGATGAACTTAAATCTTTATTATTCTACAGAAAAAGGATGTTATTTTTTCCATCTCCAAGAGGAACACCCTCTTTGCAGCAAATGTAAAGGAGAGATCAATGCTACTTTAATTTATCACACTATCTGGTCAAAGAATTATGATAAAGTATTGATGTACTGCCTCAAATGTATTCAAAATATCTCACTGCGTGGGTTGGTCGATGAATTAAAATATTGTGTTATTGCCAGCAAATTGCCTTCTGATGCTCTTCCCATATTTGAGAGAAGGCCCTCGCTCATGCACAAAGGAGGCCTGAGTACTTTTCAAGTTTCCGAAATAATAAAGAACTCGGAAGGCGATATTATTGACCGGGCCATCGTCTCCAAAGATCCCAACCAAAGCGTGATGGCCGGTGTGGAACGGAATCTTATTAATTTTCAAAAAAGAGAAGAGGAACTGGGGTATTCAGTCTTTCTATTGCAGGACCTGGCACGGGATGAATTGAAGCAATTAGAAGAACAAAAAAAAGAAAATTCTCTTCAGAATGCAGCTGCCAAGTATAATGGAGAAGAAAAAATAAAAAGAAAGAAAGCATATGAAGAAGAATTGCCTATAGAAGAAGTGGACAAAGAACAGTTTTTTGAAGCACTCCAGAATTCCGCTATTTTACCTTTGGGGAAAGATCCCTCTTCTTATAGGCAAATCGGTTAAAAAATAGAGACGGCTTGATCGAAAAGATTTCAATGAAACGCAACCAAATAACATCACCTTTTCTCGAGAAAATAGAAAGATATAACCGCAAACTCATACCAGGTGCACTAATACTTCTGCTGGCCATTATTGCTCTGGAATTGTTTGTTCAGATTGAAAATCACACTTTAGAACTCGCCATGAAGATTCTCGACGGGATCATCATTGCTATTTTTGTGGTGGATCTGATCTTTCTGGCAATTCATTCCAAGAATACCCGTTTTTTCTTCCGTAATTATTGGCTCGATATTTTGGCCGTGTTTCCTTTTGCAGTAGTCTTTAATGTCGTGGAAGAAATTTACCGGGGCATTGCTGCTGCTGAGCGTATCGTGATTGGGCAGGCAGTATTTCATGAGGGACTGGAAGCGGAGAAATTATTGAAGGAAGGAGCCAAAGAAGGGAAATTGGTGCGAATAGTTCGCGCTATACCCAGGGGATTGCGGTTCATTTCCAAATCGCATTATTTTGAGAGTTTTAGAAACAAAAGGAATAAAAATGAACAAAAGGATTAAATTGAACAAAAGGATTATTGACCATTATCTGGAATTTTCTCAGTACACATATCTGGGACTCTACAAAAATATCATTGAAAAGAATCTTCCCCCCGATGTACGAAAAATAGGAGAGTTAGTGAGAAAACAGTTTATTCACAGAACTACTTTAGAAGCGGGAAATGTAGGGACTAATGCTGATAAAAAGTTTGGTGACATGAAAAAAGTCCCATGGTTCCGACAGCCAGAGGAGGATGTTTTTGTAACCGCCCCAGCAATAGTAGCTGAACTCTACCGAAGAGATAAGCGTGGTTTTGTTAACAATCGCTCTGAAAAAGATAAATTAGTTCTGACTTGCCGGTTTGTAGCTGTTTTAATGGCTTCAATTCTTAAATCAAAAGGTATCCCCTGCCGAGTACGTTCTGGTAATGCCCCCTATTTCAATATGGGCAGTTTAGGGAAAGTTAGTGCTGATCATTGGATAAATCAATATTGGGATTCTAAAGAAGAGAGATGGGTGACTATTGACGTAGATGGAAGCTGGAGTTTGAATGATGATTTTGATCCGTACGATATTCCAGAAAAAAAATTTGATTATCCAGCAGATGCATGGCTGAACATTAGAACAAAAAGAGACGATCCAAATCGATTCTGGAATGCAAAACCTGAAAGAGGACTAATTGTGGTTGCATGGTCGCTTTTTTATGATTTTCATTGTTTGATGAATAGTGAAATAACGTATGTTCATGTTCCAGAAATCGCCACTTATAAAATATTTGGGAAATTATCAGAGGAGGAATTGAAAGAAATTGATAATCTTGCACAATTAATGCAAAATCCAGACCAGAATTTTACTCAATTAGTGCGTATCTGGAATGCTTCTAAAAAGTTTAGAATACTAAAAGGTGGACTTCTGTAGATACTTTTATTATCCTTTTCACCCTTTCCTTCACATATTTATCTTTCAGAACGTGAGAGACAAAATCTTCTAATTGTGGATACGGCACTTTGACGTTTGCATGGATTTTCCCCTCGTTGACAAATGTATCTTTATGTTCTTTCTTGAAGTGATCCACATGTTCTTTCAAACTAAGCGGGGGGCCGGGGCGAACTTCAATCAAAGGCAATTCTTTCTGAGAAAGCATAAAATAAAATTTTGCTTCTTGCTGTAATTCCCAACCGCGTTGCACTATTCCAAAGGAAGCTAATTTTTCCTGCAGGTAATGAAATACTTTCAGCAATTTGGCGCCAACGACATCTTCTTTTCCCGGCAATGGTGCAATTTCAATATATATCAGATTGGCTTTCTGTTGTTGCGCTTCTTTCTTGAGCAGCTCAAGGCTCAATTGCTTCTTTTCAAAAAAAGAAATATTCGGACGCTGGAGATATTCTTTGGCTTTCTGCTGCAATAATTGGAATTTTTCCAATGAAAAAGCAGCTGCCGCATTCCTGCTTTTATCCACCGGATCGATAACGATCAATGGAGATTGGGTTTTAGATTGATTTAAATGAAATAAGGCATCTTTTCGGGGATAATACTGCTCTACATCAATCACTTGCTTTAGTTTCCAGCTTTGGCAGGCTTTAAGCAGTTTCTCAAATGAGCCATAATGGGCAATCAGGATCTCCACGACATAACCACTTAGACCCATGATATGAGATTCTGCTCCATATAGATTATTTGCTTTCAGGAATTGTTTCGCAATTCTAATTTCATCTTTTAGCTTTTTGGTATGTTTATTAACCCATATGGAATGCAAAGGTGACACATCAGTGATATTTTTGGCTTGCTGAGCCTGGCTGAGCTTGAGAATGGGGATAACTTCCATGTTCAGGTTCTTATAAATAAGCTGGAAATAATCTCTGCTTCCGTGTACTCTGCTCAATTTACTATCTGGAAAAGCTTTTGAAAGCGCTGCTTCCAATAGATTTGACAATTCCATAGATTTATTGGAAAACTTCTGGTAGTCAAAAAGCACAAATACATCTACATCATGATTGCCTGAAAGCCAGGTATCTTTCGCACCGCTCCCGCCTAATAGGACGGTGGCATCCTTTACGTTCGCCTGGAGTCTTTTAAGAAATAGCTCGACGGTTTTACGAGTTTGTTCTTTCTCCTTGTGCGAGGGTTTTATGTTTGAGAGGACCTGAGCATATAGTTTCGTGTGGTGCATACAGGAGTAATTTACTGTAGGTTTTATTAAATTATGTTTTCTTAATAGAAACCACTTATAAGTAATAAAATTAAGAAAGATTTATATATCATTTGATTATTTTACTAGGCATTATGACCATATCGCGAAGAAGTTTACTACAAGGAGCTGCCGGCAGTCTTGCGCTTCTAGGTGCACCCAAAGTTTTCGCACGACAGAGAGATATGCTGGACGTTACATTTACATATAGAACTATTTTAGGCGATGATCCAGTTGAGGATGCAGGTTTTAAAGGTCAAAATTTTAGCGAAACTGAATATCAACAATTAGCTAGTAGTCATGACTTATCTGGGGACGCAGCCGTATGGGAGAATAAATCAAAAAGAGTCAGTTTACCAATTGATCAAAATGAAGCTTACAGCAGTACCGGCCCATCCAGCGTTTATAACTGCGAATTATATTGGATAATAAGTGAAGATTTTAGAGCCAATATTGTAAAGAGAGATTCAACCTTAAACACATTGGTTCAGAGGGTGGCAGGAAAATATTCCTCTCCGGAGGCCCAAGCGCAGGCTCTGCTTTGTTTTGTGCAAACAGCCATTGAATACGAACGGGAGCGATTAGAATCTGAAGATCCCCTGCGAAGTCCCAAAAATGTATTATTATTTAAGAAGGGTCTGTGTGGGGATAAGTCAGTATTGTATGCCAGCTTGCTTGAACAACTGAGAATACCTTCACTGTTATTGCTCTATGCTGGCCCGGATTGGGCTCACGTCAATGTTGGTGTGCCGCTGGAATTTGAAAAGAATAGAGTTGCACCCGAAAGTGTACACCTTGATGGGAAGGTGAACATTGAAGGCAAAACGTACTATGTTGCCGAAACATGCACACCTTGCCCGGTTTACTTAGGTAAGCAGCGCCTTACACTACAACGCGTGGGTATATGTGGCATTCTATAATAAAGCTTCTTTTTCTTTCATTGAGGGGTAACATATCTTTTTATAGAAGTACCGCTTATCTGCCCCCATGGCCGTCTTAAAACTTAAAGTTCGTTGTTATCGATGCAATAAAGAAGTAGACAAGAATGAAGCAAGACCAATGCCTTCTCTGGACAAGCAGGGCAGATACGAATGTTTTCCTTGTTTTAAGAAGACATCCATGGCCAAAAAGCCTAAACCAAATACCGAGAAACGATATGACTTATTCTGTGACCGCTGCCGCTATAAATTCAGTTCTAAAACGTTAATCTGCCCTTACTGCAACAAAGATGATCAGCTGCATAAAGGGAAAGTCACTGCGTATGATTTAGTATAAAATAATATTTAGGAAAAGCTTATGTAGAAGTATATATTCTAGCGCTTCATGTTCCAGCTTAAATTCTCTCTGAAGTTTTATATTGGAATTGTCTTTATTGTATTGAGTTTGGTGGTGGGAAACCTTTCCAAAATTCTGTTCTTCTTGTATTTCAACGATGTTTCCCTGCGCTTGGTGTGGGCACTCATTTATTTGGTAAGCTGGCCCTTACTATTTTGGGGAGCTTGGTGGGCAGGTTCTGAGACCTATGGCGCCATTCGAAAATATTTCTCATATCGCTATTATAAAGACCATATTAAAGAAGGAACACAGAAAGTATATGTTCGCACCAAAGAATTAAAAGAAAAAGTAAAAGAGAAAATGAAACATCCAAAAAGAACACCTTTGGGGGGAGAAGATTTAAATAATAAGCAAGAATTGGAAAAATTAAGTTAAATTCATTGAGGTGGAATTCATGGTTAGCTCTAAAATAAGCGTCATTTGGACGATGTTGTCAATTATGTTATCCCTGACAGTGGCAGGGGCCTTGCCCGGACAGCCCCCTGTTGATGCTGGAATTACCCCTGATAGCCCTTTCTATTTTCTCGATGAATTATTTGAACAAGTAGGCAATGATCCTCACAAAGCACTGGAATATAAAGAAGAAAAAATAGCGGAATTGCAAGAAATGGCTAAAGAGAAAAAAGTTGAGGCCGCCCGCAAAGCGCTGGAAAATGCACAACAATATGGCACTGTCCTGGAAAAAGAAGTAACGCCCGAGATGGAAGCAGATGTACAACAAAGTGTTGAAGTTGCACAGGCCATACTAGAAGAAGCCGGGGAAAACCTGCCCGAATTAGAAGAAGAACTCCTGCAAAAATTAGAGCAAGAACAACGAATTACGCTAGCTGCGGAAATTTCCACCAAAATAAAACAATTATGTGAAACTTTGTCTAAATTAGATCCAGTGCAGTATGCTCAGAATTGCAAAACTGATGAAAATGCACCACGGTGGCAGCAAAAGTACGACCAAGAGTTAACTGATAAGCAAAAGAAACACGCCGCTTCATTTGCTGAAAAGATGACCCAATGCTTTGAAACGCAAGGTAAAACGTGCGACTGTGAGGGTATGGGGGTTAAGAAATTTGAAGAACTGTGTATAGCTCATCGGGATTTTAAGCAGCGCTGTGACAATGGCGAGGAAGATGCCTGTAAAGCTATGATTGAACAAGGGCCGATTGATATATTTGAATATTTACCAACATATTTGCACCCGGTTGTGGAGAACTTGATGAAAGGGTTTGAACAGGCGCAGGAGGGGCAGTATGATACATTTGAAGGGAAAGATAATTACCTTCCCATGCCATGTATCGATGCAGGAATTTCTTCAGCAAAGGAGTGTGCACTGTACATGAAGCAGAAGTCTAAGCAGTTTTCAGGAAATTATCAATTTAGTAAAGAAAGTAGTGTAATTTTTGGTCCAGGACCTTGCAAAGATAAAGGAATTACCTCTGTTGAAGAATGTCAAAAGTATATGGATGAGAATTTTCAAAAAACGCCTGAAGGGGCATATATTGTCGGCCCTCCGGTAAGAATCGGTGAGTTTGGCCGCGATTGCCACGCCGTGCAGGATTTAGCAGAGAAAGTACGATGTTTCGAGAATTTTTACAATCAAGCTCGCGGAAAATTTAACCAGCCGGCATCACCGCCTTCGGAATACCCACAAGGTATGGAAGAATGGCAGAGGTCTTATTATGACCGCTGGCTGAAAGCAACCACTGAAGATGAACGCACTAGAATTAAGATGGAAATGACGCAGGAGATGAATATGCGTAATCAGCAGTATCAGCAACAATATAATGCCCCGGCACCAGCTTCCGAAGATTGGATAAGTGTGTATGCCCAACGATGGTTTTCAGCAAGCGATGGCTATAGAAGCATTGTAGTCGAAGAATTGCGCCAGGATGCCCTGCAGCGTGGTTATGTCATCCAGGAATTGGAAACGGATGATGTTTCATTTAAAGTGAAATATACAGACCAAAATGGCATTGCCTATGAGCATGAATATGGCAGCACTGCTGCACAAGAAGAGCTTCCGGAAATTAAAGTTAAAGTTAAAGGAAATGCCGCAGAAGTAGAAGTTAGGAGGGATGGGTATCTAAAAGATGCTTTTACTTTGGCATATACTGCTGATGATCAATTAGTGTCAGATCTGGCAACACGCTTATACCTGAGTAAAGAAGAAGTCCAACAAAATCTCGATATTGAGTTTGAAGAAGCAGATAATGAAGCAGAAGAAGAGCAAGAAGAAGCCGTTGAAGAATCAGACTCAGAAGAGATGGAAGAAGAGAATGAAGAGTCAGGGGAAAATTCTTTTGATTCAGATGGAAGCAACAGCTCTGGAGAAATGATTATAGAAGAATAAAACGCCAGCGGCCGGACAATCAGGAAATAAATTAATTTTTATCTCCATTTGAACCGACAATCCCAGAGGGAGCAGTTCTCTATAACTCGATTCGAGATTCGACATTGGATTCTGCCGCACTACCGAGTTATGCGACGCTGGCGTCGTTGTCAGCGGCGCGACCAAAGGCGCACCTTTGTGTATGCGACGCTGGCGTTAGAAGAGAAATCTGCTTTTCTTTTATAAAATGTAGGGTAGAATTTTGAAATAATTATGTAAAATGAATTGCTTTTGGTAAATTTTAAATATTGAGCCAAAAAAATGAAAAAGAGATGATTACACTAAGCACGTTACATGATATTTTATTCGCTAAAAAGTACTTTGTAAATCTTGAGAATATTACAATTGAGGAGCTTAAAGAAGAACCCCTCCCTAACCAACATCTTGATTCTGTACAAACGAGCTTTGAGCTCAACAGTTTTGAGCACCATCTCTCTTTTCACACTGGCTATTTTCGAGATCAGCCTCACCCTAATCTCTCTGGACCCTATGCGGTCTTGTTACAGAAAGGAAGGTGTCGCAGTTGGGCTGAAATGGAAGCGCTAGAAGGAAAGTCAGTCATTCAATTAATAAAAATGAGTTTGGGCGGTCATCCGCTGCCTATCATGTATACAGATAAGAGTGTGCATGCGACTGCTGCTAAAGAGCTTCAGGATTTGATCGGCGCTGCTCCCATCTTTTATGAATATTTTGACAAATCAACGCATTCTTTACGCGATGATGTTTCCTGTAACGCAGAGATATGGAGTTGTATTGATTTGCAGCATGCAAGATATCGAACGTCCACTGGTTTAACACCGCAAGAAATAGCCCGCTATGTTGCCGCACTCTCAACCTCTTCAATTCTACAGGATGTTTCCTTAGTAGATGCATCCTATCAGAAGGTGCCCAAAAAGCATCTAGATTCATTACCTCAAAATCTACGAGCAAGAGCAAACTTCTTTCAACAAAGAAAAAAATAAATATTCACGGAATTTGTAAACACTTATGCCCTTGCTTTGCGAAGTTTGCCATCATGAAATGGAACCAATCAAGCAGAAATATATCTGCAGACATTGCCACCACATCAAGCCCTGCTGTGAAGGAGAAGTATGTAATGAATAAAAAGAAAAAAAATAAGTCAATTATCGTCTGCCTTTACTGGCAGGTTTAGCCATCATTTCTCCGCACATCGCAGCACATCCTGGACATTTGTTAGGTATGAGCAGCTTCAAAGCTCCTCCCAGAACCATCAATACTGCCAGCCAACCGATCCAGCCGCCGACAATTTCCGCATTGCTCAGATTTGCTCCAACGCCCCAGCGCGGCCACACAAAAACATTAAGCAGCAATAATGCTCCAAGAACAATCTTAAAAACACCATGGCAGTGCTTGCACATATATTCTCCCATTCTAATTCACCTCTTTTTAAAATTAAGAAGGCCAATAAAATCTATGGACACCTCTTTAATGATAGATGAAGAAGAGTTTAGGGTATAAAAAGGTATTGGCGGACAAGGAATATTTGCTATATAGTAAATATCGCAAAAGAGAATAAATACGGCTGCCGGGATTTTCGTTGCTCCTTCAGGTTTATGAGCGGGAACGCAGTGATTGCGAATCCCCCTACCAGACCCAAAGAGATCTGAATCGAACCCGGACTTAAAGCTTGGGAAGCTCTTGTCATCTCGTGCTCTGCACAAACCCTCATTTATGCAAAGTACCACTAGACCACAGCCGTATGAGAATTCTAGAGATGTACTCAATATTTAAATTTATTCTTCGTCAGTCCCTTCCCGTCGGATAACTTTCACCGCATCCATTTTTACTGTAATAGGGATAGGAACTGCAGCTTCAAGTAATTCTACCACAATTTCTTCTTTCTGCTTGTTGATCCTGATTACTTTAGCATTTTCACGTTTAAATGGGCCGGAAATAATTTCCACAATATCACTCTTGCGGATGTTCATTTCAACTTTCACTTGCTCGAGCATATGTTCTATCTCAACGTAGGGAATTTCCTGGGGCAGCACACCGCGAGCATAGGGAATGCCTTGTAACATTGATTCAGCATCTTCAATAGAAGCTACTTCGACGAAAATATATCCTCTCATCCCGTGGGGCCGAATTGCCGCAAAGAAATTCTCTTTGACGCCTTTGCGCATCTTAGAAACTAAATAGTCAATTACCTGATCTTCTCGGTTCGCTGCGGTCCTGACACCAAATATTTTTGCGTCCATCTTAAATTAATAATTCTTTGATAAGGAATATAACAAATCCTAAAGCGCCGATGATACCAATGCCAATACTGGTTACTTTCACGGTAGCCCAATATTCATCTTTGCTCGGTTTCTTGGTAACTCGCAAAACTCTTACGGTCTCCTTTATAAATCTTTTCAGTCTATTGGGAGATTCCTGCGAAACAGATTCCGGGATTTGAGCCTGCGGCGGGGTTTGTTCATCCATGCCTTTGCAACAAGAATGTGCTTTATAAAGGTTTCTTTATGTTTTTGGTTCAGGGAAAAGGGATTCTAATTCTGCCTGCGTAAACTGCTTATGAGTGTAACGCCCATACATCATTATTGAAATATATTCAGCAGCTTCTGCAGGCCGTATTCCCAAAGTTTGTAGAAGCGGAATCCCTTCCGAAATGGTCTTCTCACCCGCTGCATCTAAAAAAATACCAAAAGTTTGATTTCTATAATCCAGCATATTGTACTGGAGCGCTGTTTGTATAAATGTTGCTGCTCTTTGCAGATCAATTTTTGGCTGTTGTACGCTTACTATGCCGCTCACATCATTGCTCCAACTTTCAGTGGAACCTGAAAATCTATCGATACCTCTGAGAGTGTAAAGCACGAGCGTTTCCGGAGATTTTATCTGATATCGTACTTGCCCTTCTCCCGCACTCTTTTCAAATTCAAAGGTAGGAGAATATGTATTCATGAAAATTCGACATAAATCGGCCGCGCACGAGTCAAAATAGGTTCCATAACTATCTTTTACGATTCCCTGCTCATCTTTGTAAGTATCATCTTGGAATATTTTCTTAGGAACTACGAAGGCAGTTAATGTTTCTAAAGAGGGTTGAACAATTTCTCTTTTAGGTTTCCATACCATTGTTAATGGTCCCAAATTCATGTCTTTTCCATCCCAAGCTTTCTTTTAAAAATCTTACGCATCTCAATTCATAAATTCAATCCCAAGCTCATTCTCCATCACGCTTTTCTTCTTGGTAAAATACTTGTTGCCTTCACCAAAAATCTGTTCTGATTTAACTCCGGTAATAATAACCATAGTTCGGATAGTCTTATCCAGGTCTTTGTAAATCTGCGCACCCCAAATTATCTTGGCTTTAGGATCAAGACGCTCAGACACTGTTTCCACAATTTTTCTCGATTCATCCAGGGTTAAATTCTCGCCGCCGGAAATGTTGATCAACGCCCCGGTTGCATGGGACACGTCAACATCGATTAATGGATTTTGCAAGGCTTTATGCACACTCTCTTCCGCTCTATTTTCAGAATCTGATTCACCCATGCCAATGAGAGCTACTCCGCCTTCGCTCATAATCGTTTTGACATCGGCAAAATCAAGATTTACCAAGCCGGTCTTGGTCACTAATTCGGCAACTCCTTTGACAGCGTTGGTTAAAATTTCATCAGCTACTTTAAATGCGGTTTGAAGCGGCAGATGCGGCGCCAGTTCCAATAATTTTTCGTTAGGGATAACAATTAATGTATTGACGCTTTGTTCCAATTTCTCCAGGCCGATCATGGCATTTTCAAAGCGATGCGATCCTTCCATCATGAAAGGCATGGTCACAATTCCAATAGTGAGCATTCCGGACCTTCGAGCTAACTGTGCTACATATGGCAAACTTCCAGTGCCCGTTCCTCCGCCTAAACCGCAGGTGAGAAAAGCCATATCCGAACCTTCAAGTGCTTTCTTTAATTCATGTTCACTTTCCTTGGCTGCTTCTTCACCTATTTTGGGATTTGAGCCTGCGCCCAGACCTTGAGTCAGTTCTTTACCGATGAGAATTTTTTTATCCGCCGTGGTATAGAGTAAATCCTGTGCATCAGTATTGATGGCCACGGTTTCAATGCCTTTAATGCCTACCTCGCCAATGCGTTGGATAGTATTATTCCCGGCTCCCCCTGCTCCTACGACCTTAATTCTGGTCTTATGGCTGGCAATCAGGCGCTGCAGCTCTTCATCCACGTTTTGATTGGCTTCTTTGTGGGAAATTTCTTCGGCGTGAAACTGGGCATGATTACTTGGAGAATAATTTTCAGAGCGACTGTGATCAACATGAACTGCCATAATAAACCCTCATCCCTTTTTATGGAATATTTGAGAATCCTTTAGTTTATAAATATTATTGCGATGAAAAGGTGGAATAGAATGATTAGAAAAAGAAAGTGAAAAAAAGTATTTATCTAACGCAAAGATTTGCGAAACCCTTGCAGTAGAAAAATAGTAGCACCATTCTTACTGCCCTTTCACTCGAAACTCAATCTCTTTAACTTTCGTCAAATCTCCTAGCTTTTTCATGAGCGCATCAGTCAAAGGGGGAGGCAAACTAACAGGCAATTCCACCACTGCTTTTCCATCCTTCACTTCAACCTTCATCTGATTTTCCGGAATGCGGAAAGACATGCTTAAGAAAGATACGATTTGCTCGGCAGGATCTTCTACCCTGCGTCGAATCTTAAATGTATACACCACTTCTTTTCCTGCCAGTGGATGATTGAAATTAACGATGACCCTGCCGCCAGAAATATTGCTGACTATTCCCATCTCTCCATCAACATCAATCTGCAATCCTGGTTGCGGCTGCATCTTATGTTCACGAAAGGTATTCATGGGAATGATCTTTACTTTTTTCACATCACGTTTGCCAAAGGCATGCTCGGGAGACAAGGTAATAGTGTATTCTTTTCCAACTTCTTTGTCCACCAATTGCTCGTCTAAACCCGGAAGAAGCTGTTTTTCTCCCACGCATATAGTAGCTGGGCCATATTTAGTTTTCTCAGAATGGATATGCTGTTCTTGCGCCACCTGTGCCAAGGTCGTATCAAAGACATGCCCGTCAGGCAGCTTTCCGGTATAATCTACTTCGACGAAATCATGAGATTTAATTTTTTCGGGCATTTTACAGTACGTTTAGGTTAATATTTATAAGCCTTTTGGGAGAGAGAAAGGAAGAAAAAAAGAGAAGAAAAGATTATTTTAATTTAATTCGAGCTTCACTTCGCAGTTTGGAAATAAGAGCTTGAATCTCCGTGACCTCTACTTCTGCTGCTGAAATAATTTTATTAATTTCCTCAGATTCTTTCTTAAGAGCAATCTCGACTACCTTCTTCCCCGGCAAGTTTGAAGTAGATTGTATCGCAACTAACTTTTGTTCTAGTTCTGCTAAATACCTTCTATATACTTGAATTGCTGTTGCAAGGCCGGCTAAATCACTGCCAATGTGATGTTCTGCTTCAATATGTTCTTTAAGGTTTAAATGAGCGTTTACATAATCCCCTTTTTTTACTCTTTCTCTTATTACTGATAATCTTTGATGAAATAAACCCATTTGTATCACCTTTTGTTTTGTTACTTAATTTATTACTTTATCTTGCTAAATTCTTGCTATTTTTATACTTTTCCACAAAATCCAGTATCTCCTGCGCTGCCTGCTGCGCGCTGATGGCAGTCGTATCCACAGTAAGATCATATTGAGTAAGATCGGTAATGTCCAAATTATAATATTTCTTGTATCTTTGTTGGTCATTCTCAAACCGTTCCATAATGCTTTTTTTCATCTGGGCCAGGGACCTGATATCCCCTTCGTTACGCTGCTGCTGCAAATCCTTCTGCTGTAGATCATTCCAGATACGTTTTGCAGCTTCATCCATGTCGACAGTAATAAAAATTTTGATGGACTTAGGCAAAAAATGAAATTGAGTTCGCCCTTCCACGATAATCACACGATGATGTTTTTCTTGCTGCCGTGCCTGCATAGCTGCTGTCTTATCCACATCTACGTCTGTTTCGGGATGAGTTAAGGCATACTCATTTAATTCTGTTAACGTCAATCCTTTTTGTTTGGCTAATTCCCGCCGAATACCCCCAACATAGATGCGCGAAGCGGATAATTTTTCAACCAGTATCTTGGCCACGGTGCTTTTGCCGCTTCCTGGCGTTCCAGAGATGGTGATTATCATCTTCTTTAGTTTGTTTTCCCTCCTCTTTTTATTTCCCAAAATCCCCCTTTTGCTGAACCCACTCTTTTTAAAACCCCTTTCTTGCTCAATAAAGCCAATTGTTTCTCTACTCCTCTTTGAGAAATTCCTATGTTTTGAGCCATCTCTCGCGCAGAAATAGATCTATTTTCTGTAATGAGAGCTAGGATTTTCTCTGAACTTTTCTCCGAACTATCTCCGAACTTTACACCGCCCATAACTCCGACCTTCCTATCAAAAATCACCAAAAACCCGCTTTTGAGCTTCTTAAACTCAACTTTAACCTTTTCGTCTTTACACGCATCATGAATCCGTTTAATTCCAGAACCCCAACGCTCGATATCTTTGCTCAAATATAGTGTATTAGCTATGAGTGGATTTCTCAAAACAGATCTTTCAGATCCGGTAAAGAAATCTTTGGGATCATAGCCTTCGGGAAATAATCCTGGATTGTAAATCTCTACCCTGTTCTTGAAGATAGCAACTTCATTGCCTTTCCTGTTTTCATAATCCCTATGGCAAAGAGAGTTTACCAATGCTTCTGTAATTGCTCTGAGGGGAATTTCGGGAATCTCTTTTCGTACTCGCTCTTTCAATTCAGCCCGCCAGTTAACATGTTCTTTGATATATGATTCAGACTGTTGTAGCAATTGAAAAATGTTTCCTTTAAACTGCCGAATGTCCAAAAAAGTCAGTTTATCTGTTCCTGCAAATACCGCTGCCTGTACTTCCTGTTGATTTTCATCGCAAAACAAGACTTCAGCAGCTTTTAGTAATTTTCCATCTTTCAACAAGCCCAATTTGTTCAGTACTGCTTTCGCATCGGTAAACTTAAAATCTATTCGTTTTGCTGCATTTGCTCGCTCAACAAAATCTCGCAGCGTTTCTTCATTAACGTCTTTCAGATTTTTCTCAGAAATTTCTTCTTCCCATAGGATTCTGTTTTTCTTCAAAATCAGCTTTTCTAACTCTTGAGAACTTATTTTTTTGTCTTCATCTCCAACACGGATATACGCACGCCCAAAAGCATAATAGGGAACGTGCTCTCCAGCAAATTCAACATGAATGCAACTCTTCCCTTCTAAATTTAATTCATTGATCTTTGGAAATATTTTTGGTTCAATATTATCAGAGATCGTTTTGGAAATTTCTCTTATTGTGTTCTCTGTAACGGCCTGTCCAACAACTTCACCACTGTTCTTAATGCCAAAATATAATTCTCCCAACCGATGCTTGTTAAGGATAGCAACTATGGAAACAATAGCTTCTTTGAGTTCTGAAGTTGATTTCTTCAATTCTAAAGATTCATGTTCTTTCAGGGTGCTTTTGCCGCTTCCTGGCGTTCCAGAGATGGTGATGATCATAAAAGCACAGGATAGAACAATATTTATAATCCTATGGTTTATCTATAGTTTTTAAACTATATATTAAAATAGTGAAAGGTTTAAGTATCATTTTAGGAATGCTTATTACGTGGCGCAGGCAGAGGTGAAACAACATTGGAAATTAATTCTACTGACAGTCATTCTTACCCTCGCAGGTATTTTCTTCATCCGGCCGGCAGTGCTTGGTTATAGTGTCTATCAGGATCTGCAGAAAACAAATTTGACGACGCAGGAATATGGGCAATCCATCGATCAAATTCAAGAAGAACTTCATCTCAGCAACGCCACGCTCACCAGTTATGCTGTCTTCAACGAACAATTACTGCGCCAGGTTGCGCAGATGACCGATGACCTTGCCGCAAAATCAGCCGAGTTGGCCAGGTTGAATGCCAAATTAGAGGAAGTCCAAAGAGAATATGCTCAAAAAGTCATGGAGCTGCAAGACGAGCTTACCCTGCAAGAGAATGATGCTACGACAGAACTGAGCCAAGTACGGACACAATTGCAGAATCTTACTGCTGCCTATGCACAGAACCTCGATGAAAAAGAGGCAGAAATAGAGCAGATCACTTCACAGCAGAACCTCTTTATCGTGCAAACTGCCCGTTCCATCTGCTGCAAGGAACGAGTTGATGATTCAAGCATCAATTCCTATGAGATTGTGAATAATCGGATCATGTGCATGAGCAATGGAAATAGAACGATTAGCTGTTAGGCAAGGAATATGTTGGATTCGACAGAATTCTTGATTCAAATTGGCTAACATGCCCACCTTCTTCTAAAGCTACCAAGTAGAAATGCTGCATAATTGGAAAATCTACTTCTTCTTGTGGAACTCTCCCGTCATAAATATCCATTTTACCCAAGCATTCTTCTATGGATCCAGGTAGAAATGCTTCTGTTTTATGGCCTGGATGAGGTTGAACATGAACCAAAACTTTGGCTCCAAGCTCGTATTTTGGTTTATCTGATTGATCCATTTCTATTTTAGAAGGCGCTTATTATATAAATCTTTCGGTATATACTACTCTCAAGAGATAATCTTAAATCAGAAGAAGTGGCAAGATGGAGAGACATAAGCCCTAATTATAAATCACGATTAGAATTTACTTCAGATATAAGAGGGCCAGTTTTAAGAGTAATTAATGGCGTTCAAGGACACCAGGAAATAGATGTTATTAAAGAATATCTCAAATCAAAAGTTAGATGTTCTGCTTCGGATGATTATTCTCCTCAATACGAAAAAATGCTTGATGTTACTATTGAAATGATTCCTGCATTGAGAGATCACAAAGAAAGAGGAACAGATATTTTAGATTTGAGAAGAAGCGCTGATGGTTTTTTGCAACAAAAAGTGATTAATGCTATTGACGAAATGCCTAATGGTAAAGAAGTTAGTTCTCAAGTTTGGAAGAATTCCGGAACAGTGATTTATGAAGATCAGGTAAATTTAACTTATGGAAGTCCAAGACAGGCAAATGTGGCAAATATAAAAGTTTTTAGCACAGAAGATAAAAAAACAGTTACGGAAGTGCGCTTTGAAAATTCTACAGGTGATGATACCACCCCTTTGTTTTTAATGCAATGTGATCATTTATTTTTATTATTAAATTCGCTTTTTGATACTTATGATTCAACGTCGGAAAAATTCATTCAGATCCATCGTGATATTACCGGCTCTAGAACAAACCAACAATCTATGGATAATTATTGGAAGAATAATCCTCCGTTCAAAATTTATGAAAGAGATAGGGGAGAACTTGATGCAATGACACAAAGTGTAAAAGCAGATGATTCTAGTTATTTCTGGACTAGTTCAGAAGCGATGTCTTCTTTTAACCCAAGTGAAAGGCAAATGGTCGTGAAATTTTTGGAGTCTTTTACGCCTTGGGAAGAACGATCGCTTGAAGAAAGAACACCTTCTTATCAAGTTTTCATTTCTGATTTATTCAAAAATCTTAAATAAGTAATTTGATGAATAGTTTAAAGAGAAGAAAGTAAATAAAAGAAAATCTATCGTACCATCTCATACTTAATCCCTTGCAACCCTTTAGTTTTATCCTTCGCCCACTGCTTAACCCAGAACCACAGCGCTTTTCCCAGGCCCCATTGCTCAAACCGGCGCATGGAAGTGGTGACCGTGGTATTAATACAGGTATATTCACCCTTCTCTTTTAATTTGAGAATCAATTTTCGATGCTCTTTTACCACGATGGCCGGAGGATATCCATCAACGTCATGGAAATCCTTTTTGCGGCACACCAATACTCCGCTGCAGCCCTGATACAAATTAGTTCGATTATAAAAATTTTTGAAGGCTAAGGCGGCTTTAAATTTCCAAGAAGTTGTATCAGGAGCAGTTTTGGTGGTGGCAACGCTGTAGGGAGAGGTAAATTCCTGCGCTATCTTGTACAGGCTGTCATGAGCAAGCTGGGTATCAGCATCGACAAATACCAGAATATGCCCTTGAGCATTAAGCGCTCCGGCATTTCTGGCAACGCTCACATTAGCTTGGGGCAAAGAGAGATGGCGAATCTTTTCATTTTTCAATTGTTTGAGAATGTGTTCCGTATTATCGGTGCAGCCATTGGCAACAACGATCGCCTCATAGTCCGTAAAAGCCTGCTTTTCCAAAGCCTGCAGGGTGCCGGTAATATACTTCTCTTCATTAAAAGCAGGGATGATAACGGAAATAGCAGGCATGCTTTCTTTTTTCGAAGAATGCTTTTTAAATGATGTGATACTAGAGTATATAGATTGGTTAGTCAGTGACTAGAACCCTGGTGGAATCTCCCGGTTGCGCTTGCTGCTTACTTCTCCTGATCAGGATCGGCTCTAATACGTTGAATTCTTTTCTGCTGATATAGGTAGACTTCAATGAGATTGAATCAAGGCCTTGGATCGTATTAAACTGAGCAATATTTTTAAGCGTAGCATAATCAAAGAACGCTCTGGTGAGAACTGCATTTTCCATATTATTTGAGTCCATTTGAATATACCGCATATCAGCGCTGTCTAAATTTATCCGGTGCAGTTCAGAGGAGGTAATAATTGTTTTTTCATCTGGTTCTACCTCGCTCCAAAAGCGAGCATATTGGCATTGGCTGTCCCAAGCTCTGGTGCCATGCCACACACTTGCAGGGAAAAATCCGCCATAGAGCATACTGCGGGAGATGTTAGTGCTGGTCAAATCGATCTTAGGTGCAAAAACCCAAGGCATCCATATCTCAGAAACATCTACCTGCCTCCATATAGCACACTCTAAATTAAGAGGAGATCTTTGCAACGATTGGCTTTTAAGATATCCCATTGCAGCGGCATATCCTTCCACCTGAGGAAGCAAGCAGAATTCAGTCAAGCAAGTATAAGAAAAATCTCGTTCTCCTTGTAGAATCTTGTCAATAAATTCCCTGCCTTCAAGAATAATATGCGAGCGTCCCATAAAAAGGCTATTTAGGTGAAGAATATTTAAATGTTATGTTTGAAGCTACTAAAGAGTAGAAATTAAGGAAACCATAATCTAAAGCGTGAGATAATTCGCCGCCCAGAGCATCGATCTGTCAGCATTATAATACCAGCTCGAATAAGGTTTCCCATCGGCATCGTACACTTCCACAAATCCTTTATATTTTTCAATAGCATCAGTGTATTTTTTTTTGTATTCTGCACCCAATGCCGGGTCAATTTTGTGCATAAATTTAACATAGAGCAGCCCCATATGGCTCCAACTGGTGTCTCCTTCGTAATTGGGCAGAGCAATCTTTTCCTGCCACACAAACTGGATCCTTTTTTTAGATTGAGTATACCGCAAAGGGATGGGCTCATCTAACTTTTCTGTTCTGATAGCCTGTATAGCGGTAGTCACCATCTCTTTATCGATAATAATCCCTAATACAAAAGGAAATATATTCGCATCACCGGCAATATAATCTTGCTGCGACAAGTCATCAAAGAAATATTTTCCGTTCCAAAAGTGCCGTTTTATAAGTACAGGATAATCTAATTTTTCAAAGGGATTATCTAATTTCATGGTTTTCAGATCTTGCGCCAGCATAGCCGCCATGCAATTATCATAGCAGGAACTTTTCCGTTTGCTCAGATCTTTCATGGAGGAAAAGCTTCGATCAGGCCGCACTAAACCGGTAATTGGATTGATGACTTCTTTATGGAATTTAGCAATCTCTTTGCTCAAAAAATCGTGGTGGGCCAAGTAAGGAACTTTCGAGAGCTTAATACTGTGAATCAGCCACGGCAGCGAATCAACTGCCATGGTCGGAAAATCAAAGGGTCTCCCTCCAGAAGTAATAGTAGTCTTTATTTTCCCATGCTGGCTAAATGCATTGAGCGCAAAACGTAGTGTATGCTGTACTTCTTTCTGATACCCAAGCTGCAGCAAGGAGGCAGTGCACCAACCAAAATCCCGCGTCCAGAATTGAGGGAAATTTTGAGTGGATGTTTGGAAGTACCGCCCATTCCAGCATTCTTTGACAATTTGCGTGCAGATTTGCTCTGCTGTGCCGGCATATTTTTTTGGTGCAATCTTATTTTTCAAGCTAGTGGCAAAGATACGCGGCCCTTGCGTGAGATATTCGAGAAAGCTGGTCATATCCTTGGAAAAGAAAAGGGGATTTAAATAATTAACCCACAGATTTATAATAATGAGACTTTTTACGTTATTATGTTTACGTATTCATTTAAGAAATCTCAACAATATTCTCCTCATAGGTACCAACGTAGGGAGCAGTATGTACGTGATGCCCATGCTATTTTTGAAGTGCTTCAACAGTTTCCCGAAAGACCAATCCCTCTTATTACTCCGCTGCCCGATCAGATTATCACCTTCCATTTTGAGAAAGCATTGACTGATTCAATGTTGGAACGATTAGCAAAGGGAGGGTATCAATGCCTCAATAAGTAAATTATATAAATAAAGCAAGCAGATAAAAGAAGTACTATGGGACTCGATATAAAAAAGATGAATTCTGAAGAAAAAATTAATGGGCAAAAGATCGTCCCCCACTTATGGTTTGATACCCAGGCAAAAGAAGCAGCACATTTTTACACCGCAGTCTTCCCAAATTCGAAGATAACAAATATAACCACTTTACACAATACCCCCTCTGGTGATTGCGAGGTGGTCTCCTTTGAGTTATGTGGGCAGAAATTTATGGCCATCAGTGCCGGCCCGTATTTTAAATTCAATCCCTCAATATCGTTTATCGTTAATTTTGATCCATCAACAGATAAGAACGCGAAGCAAAGTTTAGATAACGTATGGGAAGCATTATCAGAAGGCGGCCAGGTGCTCATGCCACTGGATAAATACCCTTTCAGTGAGCACTATGGCTGGATACAGGATCAATACGGTCTTTCTTGGCAACTGATTCTGACTAGTCCTGAAGGTGAAAAGCGGCCGTTTATTGTCCCCTCACTTCTCTTTGTTACTGATGATTGCGACAAGGCAGAGGAAGCGACAGAGTTTTATGTATCCGTTTTCAAGAACGCCAAGCGCGGTGCTCTTGTTCGCTATCCGGCCGGCATGGAACCAAACAAAGAGGGCGCGGTAATGTTTACTGATTTTACACTCGAAAATCAATGGTTTGCGGCAATGGATGGAAGTGCACGCATGCATCATTTCAAGTTTAACGAAGCGGTTTCATTTATGGTTCGATGTGAGACGCAGCAAGAGATTGATTATTATTGGGAGAAGCTCTCAGCAGTTCCGGCAGCAGAGCAATGCGGCTGGTTGAAAGATAGATTTGGAGTGTCCTGGCAGATTGTTCCTACGGTGATGGATGAGATGATGGCCAGTGACGATAAGGAGAAAGTAGGTCGGGTGACTCAGGCATTTCTGAAGATGAAGAAATTTGATATTGCGCAGTTGAAGCAGGCGTATGAAGGGAAATGAAAACACGGACCCGATGGGACTTCCAATCATCTTATATTCCAACGCAGTGTGCTGGGCTTTAGCCCGCCGTTTGCTGCATTGCACAGCGAAGTTCTTCGCTGGCATGCCAGAAGCTTCGCTTCTGTGCACTTTGTAAAAGATGCTTTTGAACCCACAAAGCCAAGCTTAGGAAGCTCGTGCCCTATCCAGATTAGGCGACGGGTCCGCAAGAAGCCAAGTAAGAGGAAGGTTTTTATAGATTTCCTTTATTATAGAGAAAATATGAGAGAATCATCCATCCAAGACGCCATCGCCCAAGGCCAGGGAGAAGTTTCCCTGCACGGCTGGGTGCATCGTGAACGAGGATCAAATAAGCTCAAGTTCGTGGTATTACGTGACTCCACCAACATCATCCAATGCGTCTTTGACCGCACTCTATTTGAATCGAGCTGGGATAACATCGATAAATTACAGGTAGAAGCATCACTTCAAGTTACCGGAGAATTAAAGAAAGATGAACGCGCTCCCAGCGGCTATGAAGTTCAGGTCAAGAGCTATGAAGTCGTTGGCAAAAGTGATAATTTCCCCATCGCTAAGGACCAATCAGTAGAATTTCTGGCAGACAATAGACATTTATGGCTGCGCAGTCGGAAAATGACCGCCATCTTAAAGATACGCAGCACCATCTTTGGTGCCATCCATGAATTTTTCCGCAAGAATGGATTTTCTGAATATCATTCGCCTATCTTTCAGGCAGTGCAATGTGAAGGGGGAAGTGATCTGTTTTCCGTCAATTATTTTGATAAGAAAGATGTGTTTCTCTCCCAGAGCTGGCAGCTGTATGCAGAACCGGCCATCTTTTCACTGGAAAAAATTTATACTATTGCGCCCAGCTTTCGGGCCGAGCCCAGCAAGACCAGCCGGCATTTGACCGAATATTGGCACGCGGAGATGGAAATTGCCTGGTGCACCTTTAAAGACATCCAAAAGTATGGTGAGAAATTGCTCAAGCACGTAATCAAACGAGTACTGGAAAAAAACCAGGGAGAATTGAAAATACTTGAGCGGGATATTTCCAAATTACAGCCCATTATCGATAAGCCCTTTGTGCGTATGACTTATACGGAAGCTTTGAAAATCCTGAAAGAGAAATGCAGCATGGACGTAGAATGGGGCAAAGATTTGAGAACTATTGAAGAAGAGAAATTGACCCAATTATACGATGTGCCCATCATCTGCACCCATTATCCTAAGAAGGTAAAAGCGTTTTACATGATGGAAGATCCAAGGAATCCCGACACGGTGCAAGGCTGTGACTTTTTAGCACCCGAAGGCCATGGTGAAATTATTGGAGGCTCCCAGCGCGAGCATGATCTGGAAAAGATCAAAGAGAGATTACGCGCGCAAGGTGAAGATCCGACTCAATATGAATTCTATTTGGATACACGGCGGTATGGCAGTGTGCCTCATGGCGGTTTTGGATTAGGCGTTGAGAGAGTAATCAAGTGGATCTGTGGGCTGGAGAGCATCAAAGATGCCATACCTTTTCCTCGGACGATGGAAAGGTATAAGCCGTGAAAAATTGAGCGTATACAATAAAACAATTAATTGTCTTAATCTTTTAATACTTCATCTTTTAAAGGGATAACTATCTTGTCTTTCATTTCTATTTCATCCATTAACTTTTTGACTTCTTCTCTCGTTAAAAGTTGTTCTTTCCATAAGAAGCGTAATATTTTTTCAAGCCACAAGCATTGTATTCCTTCATTTTTACAATAATTTATAATTTTCCTTTCGTTCGTAACAAAGACTAAATCTCTTCTGGAGTGGGAGTTAATATTTTTATTTTATCTTCTTTGATTGCAGTTAGAATATTATTAGCATGATTATACCCGGCTATTTTTGCTTTATTAACTTCCAGGAGTACGTTAGGAGAAATATAAATGGAATCTTCTTCGAAAAGTGACCAGAGTAGGGACAGCTTATCGGTCAGGGCAAAAGTAGAGAGGATATTAGTGTCAAGGAGAACCATTTTTCTTCTTTCTTAATCTTCTAATCAATTCCACCCCTTCATCTAGCTCTTTCTTGCTTCCCCCAGGGCTTTCTATTTTTACACCCCGATCTTTCAGAATTTCTTTGAATTGAAAAAAACCCATCTCTGCTATTTCAGCAGCCCGGCTTAAAGTCGCTTCCCCTTTCTTATATATCTCAATGGCCGCAGCTAATCGGAGCTGATTTTTTTCTTCGAACAGAGTGCGTAAAGCATCACGTACTACTTCCGATTTATTGGAATAGTACCCGGCATCAATGACTGCCTCTATCTCCTGCTCGTACAATTCCGGTAAGCTAAACGCGCTAATACCCATTTTATAACTAATAATAACTATTAATATATAAAGGTTTCCGTTTGGAACTACTACCAAAATATAAATACCACTATCTATTTTATGCATTATGGAACTCGAAATAAACGTTGACGTAGATAAAATGAATAAAAAGGAAATTCTAAAGTTCATCAAATCCCATGACCTTTGCGTCCTTTCAACCATAAGTCTTCTCAACACACCTGAATCTGCCGTTATCAAATTTGCCATCACTGATAATTTTGAGATTATTTTTAACACCTATACCACCTATCGAAAATACAACAATCTGCAAGCAAACCCTGCGGTCGCAGTGGTCATTGGCGGTGAGAAAGGCATTACTGTACAATACGAAGGCAAAGCACAAGAATTATCCGGAAAAGAATTAGAGAAATACAAAGAGATATTTCATCAAAAAAATTCCAAAAGCAACTGGCACACACATCCAGAAACACGATTTTTTAAAATCACTCCAACGTGGCTGCGATACTCTGACGTGCAAGATTTTGAGAAGAGAAAGATTGTTGAAGTGACCACTTTCTAATTTTGAGCACAATGTATAAAAGCTACCTCGCTTTACGATTCCCATGCCCGACCTTGCCAGCTTTGTCATCGCCGCCATCATCTTCATCATTATCGGCTACCTCATTGGCAAAATAATCACCACGTACACCATCAATAAAGAATGGGAAGATAAAATTCCAAAGCAGAGGGCTGATGCCATCAATCGTTCTCGTGCTTCTTTGGGAGGAAAATTCTCTGAAAACTTAAGCCCTTATTTTCCTGATTTTCCGTTCAAGCCCACGGAAATGCGCTGGCTGGGTAGCCCGGTCGATTACGTAGTGTTTAAAGGCATGGACAATAACCACATAGAAGAAATTGTGTTTGTAGAAATAAAAGCAGGAAAATCTGAATTGACCGGACGGGAAAAACAGATCAAGAAACTGATCCAAGAAGGAAACATAAAATGGATGAAATACGAAGTGCCAAGTGCCCTCATCGAAGTCAAATAAGAAAAATATTTACGCAGCACGCAAGGTCTTAAATTCGACCTGCCTGCCAATTTCTGGACAGCCATACAGTCCAGTGTTTAAAAAAAGTCTGTTCCCGGAACTTTCATACGAAGACATAAAAGAAGCGATCATTCGTGCAACACTCTCGGGAGCCCGTGGTACAAACCGCCGGCATGTTCCAAAATATAATTTATGTTCCTG
This sequence comes from uncultured Methanosarcinales archaeon, assembly GCA_964404595.1. Lineage (GTDB taxonomy): Archaea > Nanobdellota > Nanobdellia > Woesearchaeales > GW2011-AR9 > CAYJXA01. The sequence continues at coordinate 32,565 of CAYOKQ010000004.1, forward strand.
TGCCCGTAATTCAATGTGATGAGCAGCAGCAGTAAGAGCCATAGTTATTTTATGATCCGACGCAGCAGAATGTAATCTCTGCCCTATTTTCATAATTTTCCTATAATTTCCATCTAAAGCGTAGCATCGCATAAGTCCCAGCAATACTTCCTGGTAGGGAATAATCTGGTTTTTGTGTACCAAATAATCCGTAAATATTTCTTTTTCTAAATGATTCTGATGTGCTTTCATAGATGGCAAGGCAACTTTCCAATAGGTTCTTCTATCCATCGGAATAAACCCTCTCAAACCATAGGTAATGGTAAATGAAGCTTGATATTGGGCACGCTCTGCTTGTATCAGATCGGCATAAAGTTCAGGTTCTCTTTGTTTTAGCTCATTAATCTTCCTGCGAATATCCCTCTTGGTTTGGCCTTTTTTAGCTTCTCTCATCTCCTGAATAAAATCAAGATGCCTTGCTGTTATTTCCGGAACGCTAAGAATATTAAATAATGAATCCAATCGTTTGTAGCGTATTTTCGCTTGCTTATTAGAAAAAGTAATAGCCGCGCCCCTCTCTTCTCTATTGGAAAGCATGGGATACAAAAAATGACTTGCTGCCGTCAAGTACTGTATGTTGGCAGATCGAAGAGCAGCCAGGCATATTTCGCTCAATGTAGGTTTTTGAATAATTTGCTTGCTAAGCTGCTGCTCCATTCTTGCTGCTGTTTCCCAATGACTGGTTCTGCTGGCAGCATCTTCACTCATCAAAGAACTTAAGCGGCTTCCAAAAAAATATTCTGCTGCAAGAAAATTGCCTGGTGCTGGCGGCAAAGGAAATTCCTCTGGAAACATCTTTTTGGCAAAGTCAGACTCCCGAGCCGACTTGGTGCTTTCTATCTCATTCTCTACCAGTTTACATAAGAACAGGCCGGCATCATGCAATTCCTGCTGATGATAAGGAGTTAGAATCTGGGCATATGTGCCAATGTATCTGGCAGCGTTGGAGGGAGTTACAAATACCATTTAAAGATCTAAAAATAGCCATAATTTAAATAAGTTCCTAAATTCATCTCATCTCAACAAAAGAATAGTATGCAGATTATTCTCCACATAATGCAGCGCTTCTTTGGTGGTGTCAAAAATATACTCATGCTTCATCAAATGCTTAAATTCTGCATTCTCCTTCAGAGTTTTATGAACAGCTGGCGCAAGATCGGTGAGCATCACGACGGATTTATTTTTCTGTTTTTCTTTGATAAAATCATTGAGGCGCACTACCCCGGTGCTGTCGATAAAAGGCACATATTTCATACGTAAAATGACGACCGGCTTGCCATTGCCCATGTGTTCCTTTGCTTTCTTGTCAAACAGATTCATCGCCCCAAAGAAAAAAGGGCCATGTAACGTATAGACGCTCACCACGTCTTTTAAAGTAGGATTGGAAAATACCATGGCGTTAATGCCCGTATGTTCTTTGTAATCTTCCATGCCACTGATGTCAATAATACTGCTCAGGCGAATAAAAAGCAAAAAGATTGCAAGTACCATGCCCACTTCAACTGCCAGCACCAGATCAGTGAGTACAGTCATGCCAAAGGTAATAAACAGCACTATTGTTTCGGACCTGCTGATACTCATGATAGTTTTAAATTCATGCACGTTGATCATCTTCGCGGAGACAAACATCAGCACGCCGGCAAGAAAAGATTTAGGAATATAGTATGCAATAGGAGAAAGGAAAAGCAGTACCAAGAGCAGAAAAACACCATGGATGACGCCGGCCATTCTGGTCTTTGCACCTTCGCGGATATTCACGGCACTTCTGGCAATGGCAGCTGTACAGGGAATACCCCCTAGAAAAGGAAGCAATGTATTACATACGCCTTGACCGATTAATTCTTTATCACTTTTGTGCTTGCTATTGGTCATGCCGTCACAGACCACCGCACACAATAAAGCTTCAATAGCACCCAGTAAAGCGATGGTAAACGCTGCCGGTAAAACCGCAAGAATTAAATCAAGATTAATATTGAGCATGGTGAAGGTAGGCAAGCCAGAAGGAATAGCTCCTACTTGAGGAATGTTCAAATGCAATAAAAATGCTGCTGCTGTTGCCAGAAGCAGTGGAATAATTGAGGGTGGAACATTCTTGAGATACTTTATTTTTGGCAAGATTTTAGGTAGGAAGACGAGACACAGAATCGTACCTGCAGTAATTCCGATGGCCAGCAGGTTTGCCTGCGGAATATGCTTGATAATTTCCCACAGCGTTTCCCAGACATGCTCCTGAGAAGCGATGGTTAGCCCAAATGCATTGGGTATTTGGCCGATGAAGATGATGACACCAATACCTGCAGTAAAACCAGAGACGATGGGAAAAGGAATAAACTTAACAAAACGCCCCAGCCGTATTGCCCCCAGCGCAATTTGAATCAACCCGGCTAAAAATCCTGCCACTAATAGGCCTTCTAACCCAAATTTATTGACCGTGGAGAGAATAATGACTGTCATTGCTCCCGTGGGGCCGGTGATGGAAAACTGTGAGCCTCCTAAAGCTGAACCAAGAATACCCGCAATAATTGCCGTATACAACCCCATAATAGGATGAACCCCGGAGGCAATGGCAAAAGCAATGGCCAGCGGAAGTGCAACTACTGCCGTAATAAATCCAGCTTTGAGATCGTAGAGGAATTTATCTTTGAAATACTGTTGAATCATGGAAGCGCAGCAAAACTAATCGCTTCTATTTAAAGATATGTATATTGTAGATTTTAATTCTTACCCTGGCCAATTACATAATTTTTTCACTGCAACTCAATCCATCTTTAATCTTGATCAGTTCTGTCTTTAATTGCGGGTGCTTTAATACTGCTATCTTAAACTTGTGGCAGCCTTCCATCGTAATATTATCCGCAATGATAAAACCGCCCTTCTTCACCAATTTAAGGCAGTTCTCCAGCACTTCAATATATTTACTTTTGGCAAAATCGATAAAGATGATATCAAACGATCCTGCATTCTCTTTATTTTGCGTTAAATTCTTTACTATATCTACTCCATCACCGATAAGAATATTCGCCGCAATGTTAAATTGAGAAAAATTTTTCGCAGCTTCCTTTACTGCGGATGGGTTTATTTCAATGGTTATCAATTCAGCCCCTTCGCTTCCCAAAATAGTGCCGCTGTATCCATTGGCCGTGCCCAACTCCAGAACATGTTCTGGCTGCATTTCTTTGACTTTATTCCACAGCCATCTTCCTTTTTCCCAGCCCAGGATGGGAATGCCTCTGGCGATGCTTTCATTTTCCAGATCTTGGAGGAGGGAGATGATCATAGGAAGAAAGCAAGTCTGTACTTTAAATAGTTGCCGTTATCTTTCTGATCTTCAATGCCATTATAACTATTTCTTCACCACATAAAATATCTCAGTAGGAAACTCCAGAAATGTGAACGGATATCCCAGCCGATTACACATCCATTCCATCCAATTCCGGCGCGGGACATTCATCTTCTTCCCGCTCATGGTATGGGTTGGAAAGCTCACCACCACATATTCCGCAGGCACATTCTTGACCACTAATTCGGTCACTTTATGTCCTTTGCCCATATCCAGAACATCGGTCATTTTAAAGAGAAAACATACCTGCACCTGAGGAAGCTTGGCAAATTTCATAATATCAAGAATGCCAGCTTTACCAGCAAATGAATCATTCTGTTCATGCATCCAGGAAAAAAAGTTATTCAAATTTTCGATTTCATCTTCACTCAGATCATAGGCGTAATAGCGCAGTGAAGATAGATTCATCAGAGGAATAGAAAAAGGATTCATGCCGCATCCTAGATCAAGAACGGTGCTTGGTTTCCCGGTTATGGCAAATATTTTTGCGTATAATTTTTCATAAAAAGGAAGGCGCTCCCTAGTAGAAGAATGTGTCTCCAAAATGGCCTCAGCAATTGCTGGGATTCTTGCTTTGGACTTTTGCAATTCTTCCATCAATTCTTCCCGTTTAAGCTTCTGCTCCTGGCTGCGAAACAACCCATACACCCGCCGTAAAGAAGAACGCACCTCTTTGATGATAGTTTTATATTTGGTCGAGCGCGTGTTTTTAGCCGCCAATACTGCAGCTGCTTGAGGGTGCTTTTGTACATACTGATAGATGTGCTCTCGAACAAATTCATCATGTAAATTACGCAATTCTTTCTTACTTTTGATAGCGGCAATGAGCGCACGAATAGTTGTTTCTTTGATGGCAGTATCTGGTGCAAGCATGAGAAAAGAGAATCTCTCTAAAGTATAAAAATCTTTTTAAAACGTATGTCTTGCCGCAATATCACTCACAAAACGGATAGTGCGGTCTTGCTGATGCAAAATGCCATAGATTTTTAAAGCATTGAAAAATAAACCATCCATGGTTGACAAAATAGGAATACTCCGGCATCACGGCAAACAAGTTTGGAAGTTCTTTTGGCACGAAGACTCTCTCTGGAGCTGGATTGCTAATATTATAGTGGCATTCATTTTCATTCGCTTTATTATATATCCCTTGCTTGGAATTATATTGGGAACCGGGTTTCCCATCGTCGCAGTAGTAAGTGAGAGTATGGAACATGGGTTGCATCAGGGAATGCTATGCGGACAGCAATTTGATGAATTTCAAGAGTCTTTTGATAATTATTGGCAAGTATGCGGCCCATGGTATGAAGATAAAGGCATTAGTAAAGAGCAATTCAAACAGTTCCCTTTTCAGGACGGATTTAGGAAGGGCGACGTCATTATTCTCTGGAAAGCAAATAGAGATAATCTGGATGTCGGGGATATATTAATTTTTCAAGGGAATCGCCCCCAACCCATTATACACCGTGTAGTTAAAGTATGGCAGGAGGATCAGAGCTATTTTTATCAAACCAAAGGGGATCATAATAGCAATAGTATTGACGGCCATTTGGGAGAAACTAAAATAAGTGAACCGAGAATGCTTGGGCAGGGCTTGGTCAGGATACCTTATTTAGGCTGGGTAAAAATTCTGTTTGTAGATGCGGTAAGGCCTTTGGGATTAAATATACAAAGATAATCTCACAAAACAGCAGTCTGCATAGCGATAAATTATATAAAGGGCAGCATTCTTCCATTCTCAAAATTAATGAAAAGGTGATTACTCATGTTTTGCCCTAAATGCGGTTCAATTTTACGCCCTAAAGAGAAAGCTGGAAAGAAGATATTATATTGTACCTGTGGCTTCACCAAAAGCCCCGAAGGAGAAACTTCCACCGAACTTCGGGAGACTGTTCATAGCGCCAAAAGGATTGAAGTTATGGAAAACATAGAAACCATGCCTAAGATTAAAGCCACTTGTGAAAAGTGCGCCAATAAAGTCGCTTATTATTGGACTCAGCAAACCAGGGGAGCGGACGAGCCCGAAACCAGATTTTTCCGCTGCACCAAGTGCAATCATACCTGGAGAGAATACTCATGAGTGTGCAGGAATTACTTTCATCCCTGAAAAAGACTGATTCTTTCCTGCAATGGATCAAGGTCCACCCTTTTGGATACCTTTCCCACTTCTTTTGCCAAGTTGATTCTGCAGGAACTGCCAAAACCAATTGGGAAATCGGATATTTTGAGCCCAGCAGCAATAAAATAACGGTGTTTGTCATGCTTGATAATGGAGATGCTGAAATTAAGCCCGCCGATGATGTCTTTCAGAAAGAAAAAACCGCTTTGGAAGAATTAAAGATGGATCAGATCAAAGTGACCCTGGAACAGGCTACCCAAACCTGGAAAGAACATTTCCCGCAGTTTTTTCCAAAAGAGCAGGCTGGGGACGGATTTTTGATTTTGCAAACTTTGGATAAGAATATCCTGTGGAATTTCACGATGATTACCAAGACGATCAAGTTCGTAAATATGAAAATCAATGCCATCGATGGAAAAATAACCTCCCATGAAGAGATCAGTTTAGTGCAAAAATAAAATATCCCCTTCCCAAGAAATGAGATGCATTCTATATTTTGAGTAGTGTCGCTTTGAAGAATATATGTTCAACGTCAATAGTATTTATATATCAAACCTGTTTCTGGTTTAAAAGTGATAGATGAGGTGCAATTCCCGGGGTTGCACTTTTATATAAAATATTTTGTTGCCGTCATATTTAAAGATGTTAACAAAATGTCAAAATCGGCAGGGGACTATCGGTCAAAGACCGGTAGCATGTTCGCTTCGCTCACCCCTGCCGACTTTTGAGCACGCCAAAATACCACCAATGATTTTGTGGTTTACGAAGTAAATCACCACTCCAAGGGTGGTGGTATTTTAAGCGTGTCAAAAAAAAGAGGTGAGATATGTCAAACGCTATTTCGTATAAGGCTAAAACCAGTTCTAAGAAATTAGACTCTTTTTTTGGAAAAGTTCTTGGAAAAGAAGAGAAGAAAAAAGAAAAGGAGGAGTGAAAATGGGAACTCTTCTTCCTACTGATAAAATAATAGATGAACGGGTGGTGCGGGAATTTTATAAAGTTATGAATAGGGAAGCACAAAGGCAAAACTTTCATCCCAGTATTTTTCCGATCATTGGTGATGTAAGTTTAGGAGAGATGATGGATGAAATGCGTGCAGGAACATATCAGGGCTTAGATTATTACCGCCGGGCCATCCATTGGACAACATTCTCAATCCCTAAAGAAAAAATATATATCGATAATGTCATCAACCCACAAGTGGCACAGTCATACCAACAATGGCTTGCAGATATCAGTGAAGATAGGTATTATAGAAGATCAACAAAACAGGTGGTTGACGAATTATGCAGACGAGAAACAGCAGATGCACAATCATGGAAGAGAGCATATCAGCTCACCAGGCAAAGAGAGCGCTTAAATTCTGCAGAGATGGCTGAGCTTGTAAAGTTGGAGAGCACATTAGATGGCAATAAGTTTACGCAGCTGCGTGATGAAATGAAACCGCAAATTCTTCATGAGCAAATGCAAAGAGTACATAACGAATATATAATCCCTGGAACATCGGCTTCTTTTGCCATGGCTTTTGCCCAAATCAAGCAGGGGTCGGGAGAACATTTCTATCAGCGGATGATAGACATACATGCTGGATTTGAGTATAGAAAAGCAGCGTAATTATTTATGAATAATTATACAATAGATTAACTTCCCGCGTAAGAGCAGCAGTCACGTCATCAATTTTTTCTTCTCCTGGCAGCAGTGTTCCGGCTAAACGCCTACGTAACTCTATACCATAGGGAGATAATTTTGTCGGCTCACGAGTAAGAAGTACGGCATTTCTTTTATCTTTTTCAAACAAGTAATTAGCGAGTCTCTGTGCCTGCGTGGTCGTACCAGAACCATCGATGCCTTCAAGGACAATGAATTTTCCGTAGGGCATATCTCATTTCCTCACATACGTCGCGAAAGAATATCCTTCTTTATCTTCGCATGATTGTCTGTGCCATAATTCTAAAAAGATCTCTGGAAAATAGGTATCACCTTGCACGTCTCGATGAACGTGGGTTATCTCCAAGCGATCTGCTTTATATATTGCTTCTTCATACACTCGTTTGCCTCCGATGATAAACGCAACAGAATAATTAATATTTGGTATTTGCGGTTGTTGAAATTTCAATGATTCAATGGCATCATCAAGCGATGAAAAAGTAAAAGTACTTTCAGGATGATAATTATCCTGACGGGAAAGAACCACATTTAGCCTTTGGGGCAAAGCTCTGCCAATTGATTCATAAGTCCTTCTGCCCATAATGATAGGGTGTCCCATCGTAAGCCGCTTGAATCTCTTCAAATCTTCAGGAATGTGCCAAGGTATTCTACCCTCTAATCCAATTACCTTGTTTCTCGACACTGCCGCAATAATCACTAATTCCATCGTATATTACTTCCTCCATACACTCCTTACGCTACCTATCTATACCGCCATAGCTCGTTTTATTCCTGGATGCGGATTATAGCCTTCTAAAATGAAATCATCTAAAGTTAATTTATCAAATCTTTTCTGGACAATAGTCATGGTCGGAAGTGGTTTGGACTCCCTGGACAGCTGCTCTAAAATTCCGGTGACATGATCCTGACCTTCTTTTCCCGGTGTTTCGGATGGTGCATTTTTCTCTATCCAATCCTTAAGATCTAAAAATCTGAACAGGCTATTACTTTCTAAAATTTTTTTCTTTAGAGTACCAAGATTATGACCATAAAATTTTCCCCGTTCATCAGCACCGCAGTAAAAATGCGCATCACCAAAGGCGTGAATAAATCTTCCTGGCTGCAAACCTGCCTGTTGAGCCAAAATCTGAGTCAACAATGCATAACTGGCAATATTGAACGGAACACCTAAAAACATATCACAGGAACGTTGGTAAAGATGAAGGTCTACTTTTCCATCGAGCACGTTCAGCTGATAGAATGCATGGCAGGGCGCAAGAGCCATGGTGGGAATTTCCTGCGGATTCCAGGCGGTGACGATGATTCTTCTTGACATCGGCTTATGCTGCAGTAAATCAACTACGTCTGCTAATTGATCTATTTCTTTTCCATCCGACGTTTTCCAGTGCCGCCATTGCGCACCATACACCTCTCCTAAATTACCATGCTGCTGAGCAAATTCTTCATCTTCCCGTATTCTTTGAACATAATCCTGTAATTTGACTTTCCACTCCGGCGAATACATCGGAAATTGGGCAGCCAACTCTTCTTTTTTCAGATAGTGCTGGAAAGCATTGCCATCCCAGATATGAACATCATTGTCTGCCAGGTATTTGATATTGGTATCGCCGCGCAAAAACCAGATTAATTCATGGATGATGCTTTTGATGGGCACTCGCTTGGTGGTGAGCAGGGGAAAACCGTCGGCAAGATCGTATTCATTCTGATACCCAAATCGGGAAAGGCTGTCGATGCCGGTGCGATTAGGCTTATAGCCGGTCTGCTTATCCGTGAGAATAAATTGGGCATGTTTCAGATATTGTTCCATAAAAGCACCCCTTTTGATTTTGGTGAAAGAAATAATCCTCATTTAAATACATTTATACAGTCCCATCTCTCTATTAGAGCCTCATAATCATTTTAAACTCATTCTATTCAAAACCAAGAATGATCCTAGGCATCACCGGCAACTTCGCCTCTGGCAAAGACAGCGTAGCAGAAATTCTGCAAAAGATGAATTTTTATCATGTTTCCTATTCTGATTTATTGCGCGAAGAACTCAAACAGAGAAATCAGCCCATCACCAGAGACACCCTAATAGCCATCGGCAATGAAATACGCCAAACCCATGGAGCAGATATTCTTTCCCGGCGTGCTTTGCAAAAAGTGCGTGACGGAGAAAATTATGTGTTTACCTCTATACGAAATCCCAGCGAAGTGAAGTACCTCCAGCATCGGCCTGATTTTTTGCTCGTCAACGTCGTGGCTCCCGAGAAAGTACGCCTGCAGCGAATCATCGCCCGTAACCGGGAAAATGACCCCAAAACGCTTGCTGAGCTGCGGCAAAAAGAAGCACTTGAAAACAAAAAAGATCCCCACAACCAGCAACTAAAGACTGTTGCAAAGATGTCCAAAGCAACGATTGTAAACGATTCTACTCCAGAATTCCTTCAGCAGAAAGTGCAAAAACTCGTGAGCGATTGGATGTACACTTTACAAGATCCACGCCCAGGTTGGGACTACTATTTTATGAACATTGCCGAACAGGTCAAGATGCGCGCAACCTGCATGTCTGCCAAAAAAGGTGCGATTATCGTCAAGGAAAAAATGATTATCTCAACTGGTTATAACGGGACGCCAAAATCTATTGAGCATTGCACTACAGGGGGATGCCTGCGCTGCACTTCCCGCCATTTGGGAAAAATGAATTCCGGGCAGTACAAAGAACCCTGCATTTGCTGCCATGCTGAAGAAAATGCCATCGTGCAGGCGGCCTACAATGGTGTTTCCACCAAAGGATCGATCATGTATTGCACCTTCACTCCTTGTATTGCCTGTGCCAAGATGATTATTAACGCCGGGATAAAAGAGGTCATCATAAAAGTCTTGTATCCGGATGATGAAGGGACGAAATTATTGAAGAAAGCGGGAATGACGTTACGGATGTTGAAGTAATTTTAACCATAGATAAAGTCGTGGTGTTGCATATCTTCAAATCGAATTATTTTCTTCTGCTCATCCACTTTAAATATTAAGACAAAGTTTGAATCTATATGTACACGTTTAAATTCTTTAAGACTGTGCTGTAAATTCTTATAGTGATGAGGATTATCACAGAAAATTATTTCCTCAATTTTACGTAGAGTCGCTTCGTATCTCGTTTTATCCTTCTTGTATAATCTCTTAAGAATGCGATCGAGTTTATCACTTCGTTCCAAATTATACATGCTCAATTTCCCTTCGCAATTGCTCTATACTAGAAAATTTCTTAAAGTGACCGAGATCAATTTCTAATAATTCTTTTTTATATTCTGGTCTCAAGGATGGCTCAACAAAAGTCTCCTCAAATTTGTCAATAACAAAATTTACTGCATCGGACTTGTTTTTAAATCCATATTTTCCCTTGACGATCGTAAGTACACGATCTTCATGTTCTCCTAAAGTTATAATTGCTTGAGCCATAATATTATAAATCATAATGAATTATTATATAAATCTTGCGGTTGTTTTTTACGAATGATATCAGCACTAAGAACCACTTCCAGCACTTTCTCCCTGCTCTTGCTTCCTTTGATAATTCTAATCTGTAAATTCAATTCTCGTTTAAAAAACTTTACCAATGCAGCATTGGCTTTATTTTTGTCAGGAATAGCCGTGAGATACACCTTCAGCCCTTCGTTTTCCTCCACTATCTTATTAGCCGCAGCATGAGGAATAACTTTCACCGCAATCGATCCTTTCTTCACATATTTAGTGATGTCCATGAGCAAGAGTCGAAAGCAGATATATTCTCATCCAGCCCAGAAAAAGAAATGAGATTACCAGATTTACAATTGCACTCCACATAGGATATATAAAAAGCCAATTTCTAACCGGAATAAGAAGTGCCGTGAGCACTACTGCCGTGAGCACCATCAACAGAATCATTCTCCACCATGAAGACCAGTGTGCCTTGATCAGCCCAAAGGCATCCTGAATCGATGCAAACACCCGATACTTTTCTGTAAACTCATAATATATCAGAGACAGGACCAGCAAAAAAAATAATATCAATAAGAAACTGACCGCATTATTGAGGATAAGAACAATACTGTCGATAACCGCGGCGTGATTAAAATATAATGTCGGGCTGATATTTGCCAATACCCTGAAAAGAGCCGACGTGAGCAATTTGAGTATTCCTGCGCCAAGGCCATAGATAAGCAGTGGAATCAGCAATCCCAGATGCAGCAGGTTCCAGCGCCAGTATGTTTTCGTGGTGAGCTTCTTTGTACGCAGATAATTCCATATCCACGCTTGCTCCAGCGAAAAAAGCAGAAAAGCAAGAACCACCAGCACTATTATCAATCCTAAAGAGACCAATAAAAAAGATTTTAATTGATCCAAGAATGGAAGAGCCTGTTCAGGAGCGGCGGCGAGTAACTGCTGAATTTCTTCAGGGGTCCTGCCAGCCATCAACGTAGAGCTCGCATTTTGAAGATATCGGCCAAATTGTGAAAATAGCAAACCTATGCTTCCAAAGAAAATAACATCGATGAGAGCTACCGTCCAAAATTCTTTTCTGAGTTTGAATGAATCAAAATACTGGCGAAAATACTGGTTCATAAAAAACAGGAAAATGAGGAACTATAAAAATCTATTTGCTGAGTAAACCGACTAAACCAGCGCCTGCCAATAATGCACCGCTGCCGATCAGGACATATTGGATCGAACGATCCTGCTTGCATTCCAACGACGAAGCATAATCGCCGCATAGTTCCATGGGACCGGCGGCAAAACCAGCTACAGTTACCACGCCTCCACCAATAAACGCTGCCCAAGCCCAGCCCTTGCTTGATTTTTCCTGCACCGATACGGGAGCTACATATGCAGGCCGGGCCGATGACTGGTACGATTGTGATGACGGCGCTGATGACGAGGGATTTGGTGGAGGATTTTGATCCAATGCTGCCTGGCGTTGTTCTCGCGTTCTTTTTCCTTTAAGGTAATATGCCTTTGGAGTTGGCACCGATCCATCCTTAACTGGCTCAGTTTCTTGTGCGTAAGCCACGCTGGAAGTGGCCAGAGCAGCAGCAAGAGTAATATAACGAGTGAAATTGTTGTTAATGATTCGCGTAAGCATTTAAGCAGAGAATAAGGCGGAATATTTAAACTTTTCCTACTTTTTGGTAAGAAAAAGAGTAAATTTTAAAAAGGAAAGACAATTCTGGCATTAAATGCGAACATTAGCCGCCCTTGTTGCCACCTTAGCGCTGCACTGCGCCCCTGTTGTTGTTGGAACTAAAAATTATGGTACCACACCTGAGCAGCAGATGCAGACAGCCGTACAGAATATGCGGGCCATTGCTGCCGATGCCTGTGCAAAGAGAAGCATAAACGTCTATCCCTATTGTGAAAATTTATCCTTTGATGCCGATGCATTACATTATGTTGAACGCACCTGTCTGAGCAGGCAATATCAAGTTCATGGCAATGTAGGTGCAATGGCCTGTATTGCCGATACCAATATAACCCATTCCATAGCCTGGGATGATATGCTCAAAGCTTACGGCGGAGGAAATACCGTTAAAGTCTGCAGTGATAAAAAATGCGTAACCATCCACGGGTTTCGAAGCTCAGAACAGGCTCAAGGGTTTGCCAAGGCCATTGATATGTATGTGGCGGACAAAATAATTGAATAATAGTAAAATTGGAGAATAATTAATTAATTTTCTAAATTGTTGACAGCAATTCTCGGTCTTCTGAGCAGAAAGTAGGATAACTTTTTTGCTGCTTAAAGCCAGGACCTGCAAGAATATTTCTTGGCAAAGCAGGTGCATAACCCAGTGCAAAACTCACCCCTTCTTTCAATTCACCAGAAATATCAGAGCCGTCCATGATGCATCCACGTTTTTCGTGGTGGTCAAACCCAAAAAGGCCATGGCCAACTTCATGTGCCAAAGTTATATCTAAAGGAGATAATGCACAAGTACTGCTGTAATGAATGATTCCCCGCCCATGATAAATCCCGCCTTGTGGACCACCATCAGTATCGATGAAATCTCCTTCTTCAATCCAAGGATATGACAAAGGATGAATACGCACGGAAAGAGAATCAGTAAAGCCAACACAATATGCTTTGGTGTTATGTTCAACAGAGGCATCAAACGAATCCTCCATTGTTGATTCAGTAATAGATCTGAGCGTAAACTGCAATTTTCCATTAGTTGGGGCAGCATAGATGCCATTTAAATGATCTATTAATGATGGCAGGCGATTGCGCACTTGATATTGTAATCTTCTCCAGGATGATTGGTCTGCAGGGATGGTAAATCGATCCTCATACAATTTTCGCTCACTTGCAGGGACATGCTGATAAGTGATCAGATCGACATCTATGGGAACTTGCTTTCCGCACAGAATCATCTCACGAAAGGGCACTAAAAGATCTCCTCGCCCGGCACTACGAGGATATAAATGACAATAAAGCTTTTGATTAGCTGGCCAGTTTAAGGAGGCAGCATGCCCTTTTTCCGAATCGTGCAAATGTGGCAAATCGCGGATATCTGCCTTTCCTTTTTCGAGTTTATTAAGTAAAGCACCACTGATGATTGTTTTAGCCATAACTTCAAAAACGGTCTTACATTTATACAGTAGTTCCGACTGAAGCTGCCCCAGTTGGGTTCTCTCCATGAATATGGCGTT
>CAYOKQ010000005.1:0-5625 GCA_964404595.1 uncultured Methanosarcinales archaeon
ATGAACCAAGTAGAAGAGATGGCTAATTGTTCGAGTCCTGATCGCTGTACTTCTTCAATAATTTTTTGTTGCAGATCTTGGGGCTGGATAGGCACTATATGTACGTCTTCAAGTTGATATGAATCGTTCACCGCAGCAATTTTGGTCTGATTGCTCATGCCGGTGTCAATGGTAAGGACAGACATAGCAACAAATAGATCTAAACCTATTTAAAAAGAAAATGGAACTGAAATCGTTTACAATTCCTATAACTCTTTATACCTCCTTTTATACTCCTCAAACTTCTGCATTAAAGTGGCTTCTTCCTCCGGCGGAACTGATTTGTAATAATTTCCTTCCTCTACCTTCAAAAATTCTCTCTGTCCTGATTCTACTATTTTTAATGCCTCAATCATCAATACCTGCTCCAGGTTCTGAATACGTAGAAAAATATCCAGCAGCGTATCATCCTCAAATACCTCAATTTCACGCTGCACAATTAAACTGCCTTGGTCAATCTCCTTGCTGATTAAATGTACGGAAACACCCTGCTTGTATCCTTTGAGAATGGCCCATTTCAGATTGTCCAAACCCCTATTTTGCGGAAGCATGCCCGGATGCATGTTGAGCACTCCAATTTTAAAGGCGTTAATGATATTTTCTTTCAGGATGCGCGCGCCGAGTATAATCCCCACATCCAAATCATATTTTTTAATAAGTTCTTCACACTCCTGGCTGTTGTGAATAACGACATGATACGGAATTTTAAAACGAGCAGCAATATCTTTGGGATGGCTATACTCTAGTGCTTTTGGCCCTACCCGAATTTTAGATTGATAAAACTTTAATTCGACTGGATCGGCTGCAAAAATACAGGCGATAGGATAATGATGGAGCAGGAGGGAAAGGATCCCTTCCTGCGTTTTCTTGTGCTTGAAATTATAGGCGAAAATTCCTATTTTCATGATTTTTGAGGACCTCTATTATTTTTTCACTGACATTTTTATCATATTCAAATGGAATATCTTTTATTTTCTGTAAATTGGCATCGTCAAGCAATTCTACTGCTTTTTGCACTATGCCGGCAGTCGTCTGGCCTACTACAAAATTTTTTCCCGCTTCCACTAATTTTGGCCAACAGGTTTCATTGAGTGGAATTAGGCAAGGAACATTAAAGACAACCGCTTCCTCTTGAACGCCGCCGCTCTCGGAGATGATGAACCGACTTTCCGACAATAATTTCAGAAAGGGGATATATTCTACTGGTTTAATAATTTGTATGTTGGGTGATAATTGTAATTGATATACTTCCAGGTATTTCTTGGTGCGAGGATGGATGGGGAAAACCAAAGGGATATGTCTTGAAATTTGATTGAGGGCTTCAACAATCTGCTGCAGCACTTCTTTTTTTTCGGTGCTCTCGGCGCGATGAACAGTAACGATTGCATATTTTCCGGCAGTTAATCCTAATTCCTGCAGTATGGTTGAAGCATGGACATACTGAGAATTTCGAATGCAGGCATCAAATATGGTGTTGCCGGTGATGGTGATTTTTTCAGCGGGGATTCCCTCATTAAGAAGGTTTTGGCCGCAACGATCATCGGCTGCTAACAAATAATCTGAAATATGGTCGGCCACGATGCGGTTTATTTCTTCAGGAGACTGGCGGTTAAAATTGCGATCGCCAGCTTCAATGTGACATATTGGAATATGTAATTTCGCTGCCGCAAGCGAACCGGCAAGAACGGTATTGGTATCTCCCTGCACAATCACCACATCCGGGCGATCGCTCTCGAGGATGGCTTCAATCTTTTCGATCATAATCCCGGTTTGTTGTCCCTGTTTACCAGAACCAACGTGTAAGTTATATTTTGGAATAGGCAGGCGCAATTCTTTAAAGAAAATCTGGTCCATCTCGTAATCATAATGCTGCCCGGTATGGATAATAAAATGATCGAACGTTTGATGCAACAGCGGAAGCAAGGGGCTTAATTTGATAATCTCTGGTCTTGTTCCCAAAATGGTGGCTATTTTCATTACGTTTTACCCGCGAGTTTATGCCTCATAATGGTGCCCATGAGTGAAAGATGGTCTTTAATTACTTTTATTGGAATCATCTTCATTTTAGACTGGCCAAATTTTCTTACCTGCAGTTCCGCTGGAAGTTCTTTGACGGCGTATCCTTGAAGCATTGCTTTGACTAATAATTCGGTAACTCCCAGAAAATTATTTCTTTCAAAAGAAGTGTTCTGGATGACCTTTTTTTTATATACCCGCACCATGGCGGTATATGTATATAAATTCCAATCGAGCAATAGCCGATATAAAAATGAGGCCCCTTTACTTAAAAAAATCCTATATGCTGGAACATTGCTCACCTTGCCTTGCGGATGGTATGGGGAGACGGTCACGATATCCGTTTTTTCATCGATCATATCCAGTAAAGGCACGAATAAGGCCGGATCATAGGTGCAATCACTATCTAATGCTGCAATATAATCGCCTGTTGCGTGGGTAAATCCAGTTCGCAGCGCCGCACCCAAATTTTTATTTTTTTCATGAGTTATAATCTTTGCCACGGGATTGCTGCCAAAATATTGCTGCAACAATTGATTGGTGTTATCACTACTGCCATCGTCAACGAAAATAAGTTCGATGAGATATTCTTTTTCCAGCTTTTGGAGTGCCGGGCTTAGCTTTTGAGCCAAATGGGGAATGCCTTCTTCTTCATTATAGCAGGGGATGACGATGGAGAGGCTCTTGGTAGTCATGATTTTTGAATCGAGATGGCGGTTTAAAAGGTTTATGATTTTCAGACTTGTGATTAACAATCTTTATAATATAACCTTTTTAAGAAAAAGTGATGGTTTCATCAAAAGTTATCATCAGGCTTCTGATAGGGATATTAATCTTAGGATTATTCTTGCGAGCATATAATCTAGACACAGAAAGTTTGTGGATAGATGAAGCTTTTTCTACGCGTATTGCGAGTTCGGAGAATATTAAAGATGTTATTGTTGGCGTGTCGCACACAGAAGCTGCTCCTCCCGGATATTATGTCTTGTTCCATTATTGGATAGAAATATTTGGTAATTCCATGTTTGTGGTACGGTTATTGTCAGTCGTGTGGAGCATAATGGCAATCCTCATATTATTTTTGCTGGTAAGGATGCTGCTCAATACAAGAATAGCACTGCTGGCATCATTATTCATGGCTACTTCCATGCTGCAGATAGAATATGCACAAGAGGCGAGGATATATGCACTGTTTACTTTTTTGTCTATTGCTAGTGTTTATTTTTTTGTGAAATGGTATAAAGACAGAAGTAATTTTCACCTTGCGTTATATGCTTTGTTGGCTGTAGCTTCTTTTTATGTCAATTATTTGACCTTCTTCATTATATTGGGGTGTTCCTTGTTTGTGTACTCCAAGGAACGCTGGCAAAATCATAACTGGTGGCTAGCTAACGTGGTGGTGGCATTATTGTCCCTCCCTCTGATGCCACTTATTTTGACACAATTTGTAACCTTGAATACTGGGCTGTCCACTACATTGATAAACAAAGGTGTCCCGGTGTTCCTTGCTCACTTAGGATTATTTTTATTTTTGCTGCCTGCTTTAGTGTTAACTATTGCACTTTCTGTTTTACTGTCTAGAACTATACTACGAGCACATATTTTGAAGATTGATGATTATTTTTTTTATTTAATGTTACTGGTTGGGATTGCATACATGTATGTTTCCATAAAACCATTTATACTTGCCGGCATTCCATTTATTCGCGTACCCATAACCAATTCCTATTTTCTAATCCGGCATTCCTTTTTTTTGGTACCTTTATGGTATGTCTATTTAGGGTATAAAGTTGACCAATATTTTGCTCGTGGCAGAAAATATATGGCTGTAGCTATTGTGGGAATGGTGTTGTTTTTTAGCTTTTTTGCACTGCACCAATATTATGTCCAGCCCACGAAAGCGCAATGGCAGGAAGCAATCCAATTCATAGAAGAGAATTCACAGTCAGAGAAAGTGTTAGTGTTGCTTGATAAAGGCGGTCAGTCCAATGAATTTCTGTTTCGATATTATGCGCCGGATGATTGGCTGCTATTACGTTTGACTTGGGCGGATACCTGGCGTGATTTTCAGCAGGTTGATGAGGAAAGATTATTTGGATTGCTGGAGAAGACGGATGGATTCTGGCTGATGTTGTCGCGGAATCAAAAGACAGGGTATTATTATCGGGATTTATTGGATGAGAAGTATGTTAGAGTCCAGAGTAAAGAATTGTATCAGATCAGGGTATATGAATATCAGGGAAAAAAATAGAAAAAGCAGGCTTAACTTTTATAAATACGATAGATTTTAATGAGTTATTGGGAATAGATGTTCTTAAATATGGTTTTGCGATATAATGGAACAATAGAACAATTACGTCAGGAAGTAGCTGCGGCTCAAGATACAGTGAACACGGTTTATCAGCGTCTTCTTGGTAAAGAGGCCTACGCCTGGCTTGACCGACTAAGTGCAAAGGTATTTAGTAATCAAAATGATTTTGTTACCGCTCAAGAGATAGTCGCAAACGGAGGCAAAATTGAAGATCAGATTTTATTTGGCACGGATATATCTTCACGTATCCTTTCCGATGGCACCTTGGCCGACCACGGCAAAAAAATATCAGTAATTTATAGCATCTTTATTGATGAAGAAATATCTTCCGCTGATTCTTACCTTGTTCGTTATGTACAGCAGTTTACTAAATTTGCTTTATCGGCACTGCAAGAAACACCTTTGCAGATCGGATATCACGTGATTAGGCAAAATATTGGGGAATATAGCCCTTTATTGGAAGATCTTATTCAGCACCTTGTAGCAAATGATTCTTTTTCTGTTCCCAAGCGCGGCAATTTATTAAACCTAGGGATGTATAACTTATTTTTGCATCGATATGAGGAGGATGCCAGGGAGATATTAAATACACAAATCTTCGCTGCTTTAGGCTTAGAAAAAGAACTTTCCTGGGTCCGGGGAGAAGAACAATCCTTTGTTAAAGTCGATATCGACATTCCCGCCGATTCTTTTCCATCCAGGATTCACATTCCTCTTCATTACATCTTTGCCAGAACGCCACAAGGAAAGAAGAATTATATGTTGTTTGTTCCTGGGAACGGTGAATCTCTGTTATTCAAAGGGCGCAGCGACAGAGAGATTATTCAGACGATTATTAACTGGAAAGATAATTTGCCGCCAGCAGACCTTTCTTTTGGATCTTCATTTATCGATAATTTTCATCAATCTTTAAAGTCAATTCAATGTACATTTACACCTTTTCATGAGACGTTGGAAGGTGAAAATATACCAAGAGGGCGTAACTGATACAATGCGGAGGCTAGACAATGGAAAGAATAATACATTTTGGAATTGAGCAGACTTTTAATGTCATTGAAAGAAAACCATGCTATGATCATATCCTGATCAAGAAAGGAAAAGGAAGAGGGGACACTGAAACGGGAGTACAATCCTCTTTTGATGAGAAAGTTCGTGAACTCGATGCGCTGGCTGCAAGTGGCAAAATGGAACCTCGGGATTGGAAATGCCGCTATGATGGATATACTTGGGGTGGGTCTCGGTTTGTCGAAGGGATGGAG
>CAYOKQ010000005.1:5635-43531 GCA_964404595.1 uncultured Methanosarcinales archaeon
AGTGATGGGAAATGGTTTGGATATTAACATTGGTCCAACATCTTGGGAAGAATGGCGAAAAGATTACACTCGTACAGAACAAGAGGCCGCTGCACTGCAAACATTAGGGAAAGATCAGCACAATGATTCGGGATTCTATATGTCAAATGGCCTTGGAGCAGCTGTACTTACAATGTCTCGTGAAGGAAGTGTGGTTGTTGGCGTGCGCAAGAGTGATTCTTACGACGGGGCTATTCATGGTGCAGCAGGATGGATGACTTTTGATAGGGATGTTTCTAAAATTAACCCCTTTGAAGATGCATATCGTGAATTAGGAGAAGAATTAGCCATTAAATCTGCTGATGTTTCCATCATGAATTTGATTGGATTAGTGGCCTATCCCAAAACTCTCGAAGCTGATTTCGTCTTTATCGCTCGAACTGATAAGGAAAATGAGTATTTCACTTCCGGTGCTTGGAAAGGAGCTGTTGATGCGAAAGAGCATCGCGATTTGGTTGTACTTAGCAATCCTGCTCAAATTGAAATTTTGCTGCGAGAAGGAAAAATTCCTGCTAATGATAAAAAATATGAAGTCTTAGCGTCAACAGCCTATGGGTTGGAGCAATTGGCGCTGCATTGGGACAAATTACGGTGAGCAATAGTCATGAATAACAATAACGCTTTCATCTTTGATATTGACGGAACGTTAGTACGTCTTCACCCCATCTGGGAAAAGACCTATAATTCTCTCTATCAGGATAGATACGGATTTACCTTAACTGAAGCAGAAATGAAAAGCATGTTTGGCCCGCCGGAATTGGAGTGCCATACAAATATTCTGAAAGGACGAGGGATGTACAATTGGGTCCAGGCACATGCTTTGGTATCCGAAACCGAGAAAACAATGCTTGCAACATTGGCCTCAACCAATGTGCGTAATTATACTATTCCCGGTGCACGTGAGTGCTTGCAGGAATTACACCAGACCAGAGCTGCGCTCGCGTGCGCTACTGGCAACATCGAGAGTATTGCCAAAAAAATTCTAGCTCGTGCCGAACTGCAGGATTATTTTCCCGTTGTTTCATATTCTACTGTAGAAACTGTGTCCAGGACACAGATCGTAGAGAGAGCAAAAAAAGAATTAGAGCAGCATTATCAAAGGGAATTCGAGCCGACACACACATATGTAATTGGTGACACCCCTATGGATGTTAGGGCAGCACGTGAATTAGGATATAAAGCAATTGCGGTAGCTACGGGGAATTATTGGGCACGTGATTTAGCCCTCTGCGAACCAGATAAATTAATATTAGATCTACGCTCGCTGTTGCATGAAATTTCATAAATCTTAAAAATGGTGGTTGCCCCCGGAGATTATTGTATGGAAGAATTGAGAGGAAAATTCGGAGATACTTATTCCTCATTTTGGGAGACTAATGATTGAACATGTATACCCTTGAAGGAAAAGTGTTGTATGTAACCGGAGCCGCTCGTGGACTTGCAAAAGCGATTGCTACTCGGTTTCTCCAAGAAGGGGCGGTTATTTCTACATTTGATTCTCATGCTGATAATTTAGCGAAAACTATGGAGGAATGGAATGCGGGTGATCGTGTCATTTCTTATGTAGGGGACGTTCGCAATCGAAATCAAGTACAAGAATCAGTAGATCTAGCTGTTGCGAAATACGGCCGCATTGACGTGCTGGCCAATGTTGCGGGAATTGCGCAAGAAGATGAATTTCTAAGCATTACTCCTGATGATTGGCAGCGTATTATTGACATTAATCTAACCGGGGTTTTTAATGTGGCACAGATTGTCTCTCGGCAAATGGTAAAACAACAATCTGGTTCTATTATTAATATGGCCAGTAAAAATGGTTTTCGTGCAGAAGTAAAATATGGGCATTATAATGCCAGCAAAGCAGGAGTTATTTTACTCACACAAACCATGGCGATTGAGTTAGCGCAATACAACATTCGAGTGAATGCGGTTGCACCAGGATATATTTTAACACCCCTGGCACAAGAAATTGATCCCCCTGCATTTATGGATTTTTACAAACAGCGATTAATCCCTCTCAACCGACTGGGAACCCCCGAGGATGTTGCCCGAGCCTTTGCTTTTTTAGCAAGTGATGATGCAGCCTTTATAACCGGCCACACTCTGGTAATTGATGGCGGGCAGAGTGTTCATGATGGACGAAAGATAGATGCATATCCTCCAAAATAATTCTTTTGAAAAATTTATTTAATTTTCTAACTTCGTCACGTCTTTTACTCTAAGACTTTCTTGCAAGCTTGGCAATCCTTTCTGCCTAAAAAAGCGGTTCATGGTTGGTCCACTTAAATATAATCTCTCACTATTAATAATACATAATCCACGTAGACCGTAAATTTCCTCTGCTGTCAAGCGCTGGGCATAGAAGTTAGCCAGGGGCACAAATTTTCCGCTTTGGTTATCTTTGGGAGGGCTTATTTCTTTAAGGACCTCTTCTACCATAAATTCCATCATTGAACGTGCATATAAGTCATCATCTATTCTTCCGGTTCTTCTATACTGGGCAACCATTTGAATCTCGTGACTTATTGGATAATTTTCAGTTGGGAATACCGCTTGAATTGTGGCACCTTCTCGTTGCAGGAACTCTGGAACATCAAACTGTCGATGATATTCCAATAAAGCGGCTGTGGAAGTTTCGAGAGCCAGAATTTGTTGGGTGACTCTTTGGTTTAAATTTTGCAAATAATAGTCCCACTTTTCAAGAAAATGAAGCATGGCATCCTTAGATATTTTTTCGTTCATGGAGGTAAAATATGCTCCTTGCGCTTCATTTTTATCTTCGGCAATCCGCGGATCAATGGCTGTTTTTTCAAAACGAATAGAAACCTCTCTTCCCCTACTTACTTTACGCAGGAAGCGAAATAAGCTTGGTATATATGCATCGCCTATAAAATGTTCTTTCATATGTGGGGGATATTTTCCAGTGTGCACAAATCCATTGGCAAGCGTATTTGCTTTAGCAACCACTTCTTCCAGATGCGATTCTGCGGTTAACTTCGAAACAAAAATATTCTCTGCTCTTTGTAATGTTTCTTGAGCTCTTGAAGTAAAGTCCCCCTGATATGTATGGAAATAAACCGCTATTTGTTTATTCATAGGACTACTTCATAGTACTTACTTATAAATCTTTTTAGATATCGCACCATAAATCTTAAAAAGAAACCCCCCTCACAGAAATAAAATGGCCACATCCTATGATCTTAGCGTCATCACTGTCACCTACAATGAACGGGAAAATATCCGCCTATTCATCACCACTGTCAATCGTATCATGAACGTCGCCAAGATCAAAGGCGAAATTATCGTCGTTGATGACAGCTCTCCTGACGGCACCTCCGAAGTGGTGCTGGAAATGAAAAAACTGTTTCCCAATACTGTCCTGGTGAAGAGACCGGGGAAAATGGGTATCGGCAGCGCCTATCTGCGGGGATTTCAGGAAGCGCAGGGAAATATTGCTGCTTTTCTGGATGCGGATTTGAGCCATGCACCGGAAGTGCTGCCGGAATTGTATGAGCTGGCTACTAAAGGAAACGTCGTGTTCGGTTCGCGATATTTAGGAAATACCACGTTTGAGACTGATTTTGCGCATCGTATGGGAACATACATGCTCAATCGCTGGACGCGCTTCTGGCTAAGGACTGGCATGAACGATCATACTAACGGCTATGTGGTGGTGCAAAAAGAATTACTCCACAAAATACTTGAATTTGGCCTGCCCAAGCATCTAAAGCCTTTTGATCACATTCTCTATGGCATTACCATCGCCGCTATTGCCAAAAAATTAGGAATTCCTTGCGTGGAGCGAAAAGCAACCTATAACAAGCGCAAGCATGGGGAAACAAAAATTCCTTTTCTGTGGGGTTTGAGGGTCGTATTTGGAGATATGGCCTATGTCCTGAAAGTACGGTCAAAATTACGATGACCTCGGTGCAGGAATATTATAATCAACAATGGGCTTCTGCTGGTGGTGATATGTTTGCATTGGCCTTTAAAGAAGCCATTGCTCATTCTTATTTTTTATTAGGAAATTTGAAAGGGAAAAGATTATTAGAAATAGGCTGTGGCTCAGGGGAGCAGGCAGGTTATTTCGCATCGCAAGGGGCGCTGGTGACGGTTATAGATATTTCTGCTCAGAGCCTGAAAGCAGCGCAGGATCTGGCGAGAGAAAAAAGTATTGCAATCACCGCCTTGCAAATGGATGCACAGCAATTACAATTTCCTGATGGGATTTTTGACCTGGTTTATATCAATTCGACGCTGATGCATGTGAATCAGCAGAAGGTATTGCAGGAATGCTCGAGGGTACTTCGCAAAGAGGGAAAATTAGTGGTCATCGAGCCGATGAAATATGCGCCCTTCGTTCAATTGTATCGCTTAATTGGCTCTTATCGGAAGATGAAGCCGAAGTATGCTACGTTTAGGATGTTTAAAGAAGGAAAAAAATATTTCTCTGATTTTGAGCATAAGGAATTTTATCTGTTTTCTTCGTTGCTGCTGCCTTTATTTTATTTTCAAAATACTTTTTTGCATAAAATTTATAGGGTGGTGGCAAGGATTGATGCTGCACTGATAAAACTATTTCCTTTTTTGAGATATGGGTGCTGGGTGAGTGTGGGAAGATATGGGAAGTAACCTAGTGAGTAGAGATAAATAAACCTTTTAAAGGGAAAGCATTTCCAACTGTAAATGGCATTCAAATACTATCTTAACGAACCTGATATCGGATCCAAAGAAACAGAGTATGTCACTAAAGTACTCGAGCAAGGATGGCTTTCAGGCGGCGGTGAATTCACCAAAAAATTTGAAGATACTTTCGCTCAATTTATCGGGGTCAAGCATGCTTTAGCAGTCCAATCCGGCACCGCTGCCTTGCATACGGCAATGCTGGCGATGGGGGTTAAGCCGGGTGACAAAGTAGTTGTTCCTAATTATACCTGCGGGGCTTGTGTAACCTCGATTTTGCAAACTGGCGCTGAGCCGGTGATCATCGATATTGATCCAAAAACATTTGGGGTGGACACCCAGATACTGGAAGAGGTTCTGTCCACCCAAAAAGTCAAAGTGGTGATGGTGGTCCATGTCTATGGGTTTCCGGTACGCGATTTTGACAAAATTATTGAATTGTGCAAGAAATATGGTGTGCTCCTGCTTGAAGATGCCAGCGAGGCGCATGGTGCAACCTATAAAGGAAGAAAAATTGGGTCCTTTGGTGATATGGCAGTCTTTTCCGTGCGCAGCGAAAAGATGATCGGTGTAGGCGAAGGGGGATTGGTACTTAGTAATAATCTTCAGCTTATGGAAAGAGCTAATTTCTATGCCTCACGAGCCGCTCCTCCTCGCAGCAATAAAGATCCTTGGTGGCATAAATATATTTACACTGACGTAGGAATGAATTACAAATTACCTCATATTTTAGGTGCAATAGGATTGGCCCAAATTGAAAAATTTCCGTCGATCCTCGCCAAGAAAAAGTTTGTTGCGCAGACTTATCGGCAATTGTTTCAAGGTACTGCCGGAGTTAGTTTGCAGGAAATTGCGCCTGACACTGAACCTTGTTTCTGGCTTAATTGCATTAGGATTGATAAACCAGAGGAAGTAATGCATAAAATCGGAGATGATCTGATTGCACAAGGTATTGAAATTCGCCCGGCGTTTTGGCCCTTATCTGATCTGCCGGCATTTCGGAAATATTCCTATGGCTGGCATGGGCAGGCCATGAAACTGCTTCGCGAACTGATCGTCCTGCCATCGTCGGTGAAATTGGCGGAAAATAATGGGCAGGGCGTGAAAGAGATCGTGGACATAGTGAAGAAGACCATAGAGAAATATTGAAATAGATGTATCGAATGCTGAAACAGAAATGTAAAACAATGGTAACCTATCAATGTCCAACATGCAAAACTCCCTGTAAAGAACAGGCAGGAGCATTACGATGCAAAAAGCATACCTACCCTATCACAAATTCCATCATTCAGTTCGTGCAGGATGAAAATACGCAAACCTGGGATCATTATTGGAAGCGAATTCCTGTCTATGATGATGTTTTGGATATCCTACGTAAAATTATGAATGTGCAGCTTCGTCGCTATCTGGAAAAGAAGATCGCGCCAATGTCAACCACCCTTGAGCCAGGAGGCGGTTCTGCGTATGTCTCGGCGATGCTGGCAGACAAAGGGCATCATGCTTATGCAATGGATTATGCATCTGCTCCATTAAGGATTGCGCAGCAGTTAAAAAGTAAAGCTATTCTGGTGCAAGGAGATTTATT
This sequence comes from uncultured Methanosarcinales archaeon, assembly GCA_964404595.1. Lineage (GTDB taxonomy): Archaea > Nanobdellota > Nanobdellia > Woesearchaeales > GW2011-AR9 > CAYJXA01. Next base: position 11,943 of record CAYOKQ010000005.1, read on the forward strand.
TAACATACCTTTTGCCAACGAATCTTTTGATCTTACTTTTAATAACAGCACCATGGAACATTTCAAAAATCCTCTCGATGGCATGAAGGAAATGGCCAGAGTAACCAAGAAAGGGGGCTCTGTATTTGTGGGAGTGCCTTTTACCTATGGGCCGCTTTCTGCCTATAAACTTAAAAAAAGTAGTTTTAAAGATGCTTGGGATGGAACGACATATGACCGCAAAGAATTGAAGAAGTTATTTGCCGATGCGGGATTGGAAGTTGTGCATAGCCGAACCTTTTTCTTTCGATGTTTTATCGGGGTGCTGGGAAGAAAAATTTGAGTTTCAGAAGCTTTATAAGAGGTTCTGGTGCTGTAAATTGTCAACGGGGGCATAGATGTTTGAGGTTACATGAAAAGAGCTCTCATCACAGGTATCACCGGCCAAGACGCATAAGGCGCGGCAGACGGTCCCTACCTGGCAAAACTATTACTGGACAAAGGCTATAAAGTCTATGGCACCTACAGACGTACGTCTACCCCTAACTTCTGGCGCTTGCAGCAGTTGGGTATTATCAGCCGCATTACACTTATTCCTGCGGACTTGGCAGACATGGCTTCTTTATTAGAAGCGGTCACTCAATCCGACCCTCATGAAATCTATAATCTGGCCGCGCAAAGTTTTGTAGGCAGCTCGTTTGACCAGCCACTGCTCACGACGGAGATCGATGGCAGCGGGGCCACCAAATTTCTTGAGATTATCCGCCACCTTAAAAAAAACATTAAATTTTATCAAGCATCCACCAGTGAATTATATGGGGCGGTGCGTAAGTCGCCGCAGGACGAAAATACCCCTTTTATGCCCAATTCACCGTATGCGGCTGCGAAATTATATTCTTTTCATATGACCAAGATTTACCGCAAAGCGTATGGGATATTTGCGTGCAACGGCATCCTTTTCAATCACGAAAGTCCGCTTCGGGGCCTGGAGTTTGTGACCAGGAAGATCACCAATTCTGTTGCTAAAATAAAATTAGGGCTGCAGTCGGAGCTGCGCCTGGGAAATTTAGAAACGCGCCGGGACTGGGGATTTGCACCAGAATATGTGCAGGCGATGTGGCTGATGATGCAACAGGACAAGGCTGATGATTATGTTATTGCCACAGGCGAGACCCACAGCGTGGAAGAATTTGTCATTGAAGCATTTTCATCAGTGGGATTAAATTGGCGAGAGTTTGTCAAGGCCGATTCGCGGTTGCTGCGCCCTTTGGATGTAAGCCATTTGTGCGGTGATGCGAAAAAAGCTGAAATAGTGATGGGATGGAAATCAAAAATTACATTTAAGAAATTAGTAAATGTCATGGTGCAGGCAGATTTGGAGCGCTGGCAGAAATATCTTAAAGGAGAATTTTTCCCTTGGGATGCGCCCAACTATTCGAGCGAATTAGATGTGATTAGCCGGACTGTTTCGCGAGAAGGTAGAAAACCAATCCTACAGACAGTAAAGCTATTGCCACATCGATCCAAAGGATGAGAAAGCCCAAACTATTGAGAGTCTTTTTAAAAAAAGTATCGGTATTATAATTATCGACGGCATTCTCGGTATATTTCCAACCTACCGGAGTGTACCAGAAAGAATGGGTACGGTCGATGACTTCATAAATGGCGGAAGATGCAGTAAATGTCCCTTTATAGATAATAAACGTGTCAATAGCGTTAACTTCGGCAATTTTTGCAGTTTGTGTTTTAATAAGGGTACTCAGCTGCTCACTAAAATTATATATTCGCTGATAGTCCTCTGGCTTCCAGCCGCAATATGTGCCGTGGGCACATTCAACATAATAGAAAGGAATGTTCTGTGCGGGGCCTGGAAGCTGCTCTTGTGTTTGCAGCAATTGGGGGAAATAAGTTCCTTCCAAGTAATGCCCTTCATTGAAGGCCCAGGCAAATATCCCGCGGTAGATGCGGGGATCGAGGACCACAATAGCGTCATCAGGAATATTGTCCGTTGAATATTCATTGAGGGCAATAGCAATGGACCGCTCGCGCAAAGGGGTGAGGTTCTTTAGGACAAAAAAAGTGCTCAGGAAGGCGGCAATGGCGAGTATAAGTAATACCTGTTTAAATGTAAATCTGCGTTGCAGCGCTTCCTGAAGGCGCACAGCAGCGTGACCGGCAAAAACACTTAGAATAATGGCGATCCATACATAATGCGTAGGGCTGCTCATTTTTCCGCCTAAATACAGCAATAAGAATAAAGCGCTCAGGACAAGCAGCGAGGAAAAATATTTCTCTTTTTTATATGCCAGCGCCATGCCTGCTATTCCCAACAAAAGAATAAGGATATCATAGCGCACCATATTGGAAAAAATAATGTTCATAATGTTCAAAAAGCGGCCAAAAGCCCACGACTCGGCTTCCTGACCTTGGTAAAGGTCATTATTTCCCACTCCGGCTAGGACAGAAAAGTAATAATCGGTGATCCCTTTTTCCTGATACAGTAAATAATTATAAACCAAAACTGGCGAAACGACGATGAAAGCTATAATGATGCACAGAATAATGGTGGTAAGCCATTGGCGGTTAAGATGCATTTTATTTTCTTTTTTATATATCAGGCCAAGGTGATGGCTGTATCCGTATATTAAAAAAATAATAGTGTATGCTGGCACAAACAATAACACGATCGGTTTGATGAGAACCGCCAAAGCTAGAAACACTGTTGCCGCATACAGATAACGCGAATCATTTTTAAGTGCAACGATAACAAAATATATACTCAGTAAACAAAAGAAAAAAGCCGTCATGTCCATCTCCTGATTAAAGCGAAGGGCATAGCCGGATAAGGCGTATAAGAACGACGACCATAACGCAGTTTTTTTATCAGAAAATATTTCCAGAGTGATGAGAAAAACAAGGATGGCGGCGAGAGCACCAAATACAATGGAAGGCAACCTACTGCTCATCAGGGTCATGCCACCCATTATTTTGTATCCGATATCGGTGAGGTAGAAATAGAGCGGTGCTTGTTCTATCGTAGAGAGTCGATGAGCTTCTATAATATTGAGCGGAATCACGGAATAGATCATTTCATCGGTGCCGATGTCAACATGGTATGCAGAGTAGAGACGGACGCTGAAAGCGAGAAGGACGATGAGTAAAAGATAAAGAAATGTTTTAGTGATTTTCATTATTTTATATTCAATAAAGAAGGTATTTTTAAGTCTTTTGGGGCATTAAGATCAGACTTTCGATATCCTTTTATATCTCTTGCCGTTTTAATGTACTATGATTAGTTATCTCACTATTATACTCTTTTTTGTCTATTTTCTAGGGCTTGGCTTCACTGCTCTTTATTTTCTCCCCAAACCAGATTCGCGTGCAGAACGCTTCTGCGTATATATAATGATGGGGCTGGGCGTCTTTCCTATTCTGGCGGTCCTTCTTAATTTTCTGCATATCACCTTAGATTGGAAAATTTTTTTGGGACTCAGTTTGATTTTTCCCACATATGTATTATTTCGGAAAATTCAGAAAAAAGAGCTGAAAGTACCGCCCATCAAGCTTAAACTCACCAAATCCTCCCTTTTTCTTCTGGCCGTGCTGCTTATTTTTGCCGTCACTCTCTTTATGTATACCAAAGGTGCATTGAGCTATCCCTATTTAGAAGATGAGGATCCATGGGGGCACGCCGTGGGAATAAAATATGTTGCATTGGAAAAAACTGCCTATGACCCTCCCACGAGTATTGTCGATGGCGAGATTGACCAGCAGCTGTCGTACATAGACCCATATCCGCCTGCATATGACATTCTGCTGGGTGTGCTGCATCAAACCTCTGCTGATGTACAATGGACGATGAAATTTTTCAATGCGCTTATCATTTCCCTGGGAATCTTATTTTTCTATCTGTTTGCGAAGGATTTCTTTGTCTCAAAGGGAAGAGCTTTGCTGGCCACTTTTTTCCTGGCAGCAGTACCTTCCTATCTTAGCCACTTCATCTGGGCTCATAGTTTAGTGATCACACTTTTGTTCCCAGCATTGTACGCTTTTATGAAGATTCGTGTGGATACACGCTGGTGGTATGTGGCGGCAATCATAGTTGCGAGCATCTGGGTCACGCAAAATATTGAGCAGCCGATCAAATTGACTATGATGCTGCTCATTTTTGTGGTTGTTTTATCCATTACAAAAAGAAAATGGGTGTGGCAGGAATGGGCGGCAATCGGGGGCGGAATGCTGATGTCACTGCTATGGTGGGGAGTGATGATTCAAAAGTATACTTTCTCTGGATTTCTGCGCTACTTTGCCGGCGATATCGCTGGCGAAGCAGATATCGCAATTACCTCTTCGATTTCCCAGACCGGATTGTTAACCAAGCTGTTTGGATTTTGGCAGAAATTGACATCACCAGGCGGTTCGGGGTCTAGGGCCTATACTGCCGGGGATTTTTTTCATGCCACCAGCGAAAATGCGATAAATGGCCCTATCGGATTGGGTGTGGTGATTACATTACTTACTTTGTGTGCGTTAGCATATGTACTGTGGAAATATAAATCATCAATTATACATGAAAAAAATGCGTATAAAGCAGTCATTATATTTTGGCTGATCTATGCGTTCTGGGCGGTGAATGGCAGAACTTTTCTTGTTTCTATCGCCCGCGGGCCATTTCGGGCGTGGATGCTGCTCGCAATTCCAGTGGCTTTGATCAGTGCTGATTTCTTATTTGAAGTAAAAGATAAGATACGCAATCGAGTAATCTCTTTCGCCGTCATTGCAGTAGTGGTTATCGCTGTTTTTTTTACGTCATTTGTTCCTAAATATGAATTTAACACGATGCCTTGGCCAACGTCTGGTTCATTTATAAACCAACAAGAACCGTGGGAATATGGTGCATGGTTTGAGACACTGCCGCTGGGAACTAAAGTGTTTTTGTATTCACCGCGGGATAAGCTTACGATAGGATATAATGCGTTTAGCTGTGCTTGGTGTGCGGAAGTGGTGAACTTCAGGAAAGATATTTTGCACCAGGATGGGCGTGAATTACATTCTTTTTTGAAACTGAATGGGTATGAATATTTATTGATCAACGGTAATATGGATTCTAAATATTTTCGCGGCCAGTTTGGAGAAAATGAGACCGCTTCTTTATTGCCACGACGATATGAAGAGATACAAACGTCTGGCTTATTTACGCCCGAATATTACAAGGAAGGGATGTTTTTAGTGATGAAAGTGAAATAGTAATTTTTTGGTAGTGCCAAATATTTATATAATCTAATCATATTCTCACACTATGGGGTGTGTGATGAAAATATCTTTTTTACTTATAGCCATATTTATTGCTCTGGTTCCAATCATTACGGCTCAAGGAATCACCATTCTTCCTGCTTCTGACAACGTAACGATTCCGGAAGCGGCCGGGCCAATAGCACCGCCTGAAGCTCAGCCGGAAGTTCCGGTTCCATCTGTTGAGCAGCCATCTTCTCCAGCTTTACCTACACCAGAGCAGCCAAGTCTTCTTCAAACTTTCCTAACTTTAATAACTGATAAAGTAGAAATCCTTCGTGGCGAATTATTACAAATCAAAGCTATTTTGACCGATGAACAACAAACACCGCTCGCTGAAAAAGAAATTTCGTTTTATGCCAATGATGAAGAAATAGGACGAGAGTTCACCAATGAGCAGGGCGAAGCCATGATTTTCTGGGATACAACTCCTTTTTCACCCGGAAGCTATCGTATAAAGGCAGCATATGCTGGTGATAGTACTCATGCTCAGGATTCTATTGCATCGAGTGTGATGGTGAAGGAAGCTCAAAATCAAATAACAGCGCAGGTAGTAGCAGAACCTGCGGCCGTACAGGAAGTAGAAAACTGTGCCGACATTATTGTGCGTGAACCACACACGGTGATGGAAACATGTACCACGCAGGTCACAAAAATGATATGCTCTGATGAACCCATGAACCAAAGCTGCAATAATGAAATTCGCATGGTAGAATACACCTGCAATCCTCGTCTGGAAATAAGAGAGCGAACCGAACGAGCATGCCGCACTACTGCAATTGTGGTTAACAATGTAGTGAGAATTAACATCGATGATTACGTGTGTTCTACTACGGAAGCAGAAGTAATAACCGTGCTCTGTGACAGTCGGCTCGATGGCAATGGTGATGGAGAATGCTCTTCCGGCGAGAGTTGCATGCGTTTTACTATTGATGGAAGCACGATAACGAAGGAAGAAAAAAATTCCCGTGATGATTTTGTTGCTGAGGATGAAGACTATTTCTTGGATGAAGCGACCGTGGAGGATGTGCAGTGAAAAAATATTTCATATATTTTCTGATGCTGCTGGCATTAGTGACTATCGTTCTCGCAGCTGATATTATCGTCACTCACGATCAAACCCTTCCCGACAATCAAGCGGGAGAAAATACTATCCGTGGCTTTATCGTTTCTATTAATTCCTCTCCAAATATCAATTATACACTTACCAATATCACTAAACATAGTTCGGTCACTTGTACGAACGCTTTTGTCTATAACCTCACTGGAGCCGGGATATCTGGGTTTAGTGTGGGAAATGTAAGTTTTGTCGGTGATGCTGCCTGGATGAATTTTACTCTTCGTGCCGGGCATAATTATGCCATTGGCTGCGGCGTGAATGGTGATGGCGGCACCTATACCATGCAGGGAAATTTTGGTTCTGGAACGTTGCCTGATGACCGCAAGGAATTACAGTGGAATACTTCCTTCTACCGATTAGGAACCGGAAGCAAAGACATAAATCGTGTGGATGTTGGTGCATATAATATTTTGAATATTAATGTGAATAATGGTACTGTACCTGCTTCTCCTATTCCCCTGGTAACCGCAATTAATTGCACAGTCTGTAATGTTCCTGCTGGCGATACAACCGAACCATATACTACGTCGGATACTACTCCTACTTTTAGTCTCACTACTGATACCGATGCTACCTGTCGGATAGGAGCTACTAATGTGAATTATTCTACTATGGGTAGTTCTCGCAATTGTGCAACCACGGGCAGTACCAGTCATACCTGTACTTTAACCACACAAGATGAACTAGGCACCTCCAATCCTACTATTTATGCAAGTTGTGCTGCCGGTGACACCGAAACAGTCAGCAACAGCAGCGCCAAGCTACCGATGGATATTACCAGATTGAGTACCACGATTCTTGATGCTTTAGATCAGGGCATTCAGACCAGTTTAGTATGGCCCGGTGCTACTATATATAGTAGTCAACAAGTGTATTTGAGAAATCTCGCTAATACTCAAGCCCTCGGAACGGTGGACCGAGTAGTTGTCTCTGGCAGCCAGCGCTGGATATTCAATGTTGGTTCGGACACCGAAGCACCGTTAGGATTATTTAATATTACACCGGCGGTATATTCTTTGGAATTGATCAATGTTTCTTCAAGCAATATTCAAAGTAAAGTTTCGGCACTCATTAACGCGACGAAGAGGTAACGCATGTGGAAATACTTTTCTTTATTTCTGCTGTTTTTGATCATAGTACCTCTTGCTCTCGCGACAGTGCAAGACCCTTTTCGCCCCTATATCCATAAAGCATCGGTTCCTGAAAGTCCTAAATTGCAGGTATTTGGCGATTATGAAACACTGCTGTTTCCCGGCGCGGCCACGTATACATATCCGTTGATTTTTCCCAAAGGCACAAATAACCTTCAGCCACCTTTACAATTAACCTATAACAGCCAGTTGATGAAGCAGCGGCCTTCTGTTGTTGGCGCCGGCTGGAGTTTGACCGATAATTCCATTTTAAGAAATATTAATTTTACTCCTGGAAATATCAGTGACGATTATTTTATTGTCTCTTTGGAAGGAAGCATGCACAAATTAACCTACAGCCCTTCCGAGCGATTATGGCATACTGCTCAAGAGACATTTATGAGAGTAGAAAATAAGTCTGGTGCAGCCCATGGCAATAACACCTACTGGCTGATCACCAGAAAAGATGGAAAAAAATATCGTTTTGGGTATAATAGCGATTCTGAACTGCCATCCAATACCGGCAAAAATTATTCCGTTAGATGGAGTTTGGATAGGATTGAGGATACGTTTGGCAATTCTATCCACTATACGTATTTGGAAAATCCTTTTTTTAATGACACTGGTGCGGTGTATGTACATTCTATACTCTATAACAATGATTCCCAACGAGCAGTCTATTTTTCGTATGAAAACAATACTCGCCCTGACCGACGAAGAGTGTTTGAACAGGGAAACGAATTGGAGGAAACAAGGCGACTGATCGACATTTCGATTTTTGCAGAGCAGGAATTGGTGCGGCGATATAATTTCACCTATGTAACTCTCAATCCGGCTCTTTCTACCCTTTCTCAAATACAAGATATTGGTGCGGATAATACGTCGGTCTGGTATGCCCTTTCATTTGAATATTATCTCCCAGAAGTTGGTTATAAGAATGAAACAACAGAATGGGAACCTCCGGCACTCTTTTCTGATAACAGCCGGACTGATTTTGGAGTACGTCTGGAAGATGTGAATAATGACGGTTTTGTTGATGTAGTGCTGGGACGAGCGAGCACTAGTAATAATAGCATCTACATTAACAATAAAACCAATGGCTGGACGCTGGATAATAATTGGAAATTACCTTATTATATTGTCGATGGCAGTGCCCAGGAGAATGGCATTCGTTTTGGCCATGTTGATGATGATGGAATGATTGATCTGCTGCGCTCTCGGCAAGGCTTTGCCCGAGAAGTCTATTTGAATAACAGGAGCGGATGGCGAAATGCCACTGCCAATTGGACTATTCCCGTCAATTTGGTGGATGATGTAGGCAGGGATGTGGGAACACAGGTGGTAGATATCACCGGGGAAGGCAGGGTAGATATTATTTTTGCTCAAAATGGCAACCGGCACGTGTATATCAACAATGGCTCTGGCTGGAAGAATAGTACAGAATGGATATTTCCTACCGATTTAACCAATGTTGATCGAGATGATCAAGGAGTGCGGCTCATCGATTTGAATAGTGATGGTCTGATCGATATTTTTCGGTCAGGGTATTATTCCGGGAAAAGCACTTGGCTCAATAACGGTACGGGATTCGTCAATGCTTCATATTATGATGCGCCAGTGGTATTTACGACGATTACACATGACGATGCCGGCATTCGATTTTTGGATGTCAATAATGATGGATTGCCCGATGTCATTGAAGCGTTTTATAATGGCACGGCTACCAGCAGCGGGGCGTGGCTTAACACTGGACGAGGCTGGCTGCGCAACGACAGCTGGGGATCGCCGGAATATTTTACCAGCGGCGGACTTAATCAGGGAAGGCGGATTGCGGATATTACCGGTGATGGCTTTGGAGATATTATGGTTGCGCAGGATAGTGCGGCGCAGCAAAATTCCTGGACTAAGAATGCGACGTTTCCGTATCTGTTGAAAAAAGTAGTGCATGAGTATGGCGGAATGACTGCTATCAATTATACTACGTCTACTCGATTTAATAACAGTGATGATTTGGGCTTTAACGTGTTTGTGGTGTTAAATGTCACGACGAATAATAGCATGAATGGGTCTTTTTCTTCCGTGGGTTCGGTAGTGACGAATTATTCCTTTGGGAAATACGATTTTGCTGCGCAGGAATTTCTGGGTTTTGGACTGGCGGTGGAGAAGAAGATTTCAGGTGAGGTGTGGCATTATTTCCATCAGGATATTGCACGGAAAGGGAAGGAATATCGGACGGAGGTTTTTGATCTGAACAATTCTTTATTTTCGGCTATGTCGCATGAATTTGTGTCAGTGCGGTCTTCGGTAGGGAGTGATAATGTAACGCTGCGTTCGACGTCTTCCTATACGCATGATGGGAATAGGACTGATCCTAAAGTTGTGAATGTGACGTATGCGTATGATAGCTTTGGGAATGTTATAGGCAAAGTGGAATTGGGCGAGGTTGCCGTTGTTGGTGATGAACGCTTGTATAATTATTCCTATGCACTGAATAAAGAGTATTGGATAGTGGATAGGATAAGCAGTGCGAAGACTTTTGATGCTGTTGGGAATAAAGTGAAGGATACTTTGTTTTACTATGATTCTCTTGGCTATGGTGGTTTGGGCAGTAATGGCGCTTTGACCAAGAAAGAAGAGTGGAATAATCAGGGGAATAATAGTTTTACTTATTTAGAGTATGATAATTATGGGAATGTGAAAAAGCAGACAGATTCTCTGGGGAATTCCCAAAGTTATAGTTATGATTCTGCGCATACGTATCTGGTTTCGTCTTCCAATGCAGTAGGGCATGTCACATTATATAGTTATGACCTAGGAACAGGAAACTTGCAGTCTACGGAGAAAAATGGAATTAAAACAAGCTATGAGTACGATACTTTTGGTCGTATTGTGAAAGAAATTCAGCCTTTGGATTCCGTTCATGCGCCAACTAAAAAGTATACTTATAATTTGGACGGTGTTGCGCCGGAAAATATTGTCGTAGAATTGAAGAACAATGCAAATTATACTGTCGTGCGCTATTATTACGATGGGTTTGCGCAATTAGTGCAGCTCAAGAATGATATTGAGGATAGCACGCAAGTTGTGAAGAATATTTTTTATGATGGGTTGGGAAGGGTGAAGGCGGAGGAGAATCCTTATTTTGCAAATACGTCGAGTGCTATATCTAATCTCACTGATGCAGCGAATACGACGTATTCATATGATGCTTTGGATAGAGTAATTGGTGTTCGCAATCCTGACGGTACAACGAAGAATATTACCTACTCACGTTGGAACATCACCGACTTCGACGAGAATGGGAATAGGATACAATATATGTTGGATGGTTTTGGGCAGATCAGTAATGTGACTGAACATTATAATGATCCTTTCATATTTATCAATGAAAGTTATGTGACTTCGTATCGATATGATACGAATGGGAATTTGGTGAAGATTACTGATACGTTAGGCAACCAATTCAAATTTGGGTATGATTCATTAAATCGTAAAATATCCATGGACGATCCAGATTTGGGCCATTGGGATTATAGGTATGATCAGAATGGAAATTTGATTCGGCAGAACGATAGCCGGAATAAACCAATTACCCTTACGTATGACGCTTTAAATCGTGTGATTATCAAAAATTCCAGTGATGTAAACATTACGTTTGGCTATGACCAGCAGTATCAAGGGACTTTGAGTAATATCAGCATGAGAACCGTGAATATGACCTATAAATATGATCAGAGATTAAGAACCACCAAAGAAACGAAAATAATCAACGGGCTTACGTTTGAAACAAAATTCTTCTATGATTCACAAAATAGAGTTATTTCCAAAGAAGGGTTGAGTGAATTAGACTTCATCTACAACCTTCAAGGCAAAGTCCAACAAATCCCCAATTACATCCCAGAAGCCAATTACAACGCCTTTGGCAGCATTTTAAACCGCACCTACGCAAATACCTTAATCCAAAATTTCAGCTACAATGCGCAAAATAACCGCCTTACCACCATCCGTATTCCCTCAGTGCAGAATTTAGCCTACACCTACGATTCTGTTGGCAACATCCTCACCATCACCGATGCTCAAAACAATAGAGATCATACCTTAACCTACGACACTTGGGCCAGACCGATTCACCTACGCCTACAACCCCACCGGAAATATCTTAAAAATAGTGCGAAATAACAACGAATCCAAGAAATTTGTCTATAACGATCTGGCCCATGCACCGTCACAAGTGGTAGAAGGCTCTGCTGGGATTGATGTCTATCACCTGCAGGAGATAAATTCTACCAATAAGAGTAGAACAGTCGAGTTTTACTTAGTTAATGATCAAAACCAAACCGTCGCCGTCAATTATACCGTCCATTTTGGTGATGGTTCCAGCTTTGTCAATAGCAGTAGCACCATTGTTAGTGATTATCTCCGAGCCAGTACAAATCACACCTACGCCACCGGTGGACAATACGACATTAACGTCAGCATTACTTCCAGCGGTACTAATGATCAACAGCAAATTACTCCAACATTCGGCCTTCTGGCCCAGAATCTCACCATCATCAGCCAAAATATCAGCAATATCACTTTTGGTTTTACCATCAAAAATTCCATGACAAATCAAATGGCCGAGAATGTCAGCTGGAATTGCAGCAATGGTGTGAGGGCAGATGCTGCGGTGAATTTGAGCGGCAGTCAGAGTGTGTTTAATTATGTATATTACAACTTCAGCAGACCAGGAAGTTTTGATTTCAGTTGCACCGGCACTTCTTTGGATGGAACGGATAGTGCCACCGCGGCAGTTACCGTGCCGGGTTTGGTAGTCGAGAATTATAATATTGTATCGGAAAATATCTCCCAGCGAATAATTGGATTTGAAGTGAAGAATTATTTCCATCCTTTGAGCACAGCCATTAATGTGACTACGGAAGGAGCTTCTTTTGTAAGTTCCTCGTTCAACTTGAGTACAGATCAGAATGTCATGGCTTTTGTGGAATTGAATTATACCACTGATGGTGTGAAAACAATTACTCTTCTGGCATCGGGACAGAATGTCAATACTACCTCTGTGCAAACAATTGATCTTTTACCTGTTACGATTGAGAATTATCAACGGTTAATCGAGAATAGTACCAGAAAGATATTCTTTTTTGATGTGAAGAATAATTGGGTCAATGGCACTTCCATACGATGGAACATTACTGACCCAGCATTAAACGGTACTGCTTCCTTGGCCTTAAACTCATCCTTAATGGTCATGATTGAGCATAATTATACCACGCAGGGAGTCAAAGCGCCGGTTATCAGTGCTGCGGCTTTAACTGCCTGGGATACAGTCTATGATTATTTCACCATTAAACCTATCGAATTATGGCAGTTGAATACTTTAAGTGACTCTCAATTAGGGGCGGTGGTTGAATTGGTGATCAAAAATAATATGAATCATTCACAGAATTTCAGCTGGCGGTTTGATTCGGGTGTAGAGAACATTACTTCCACGCAGAATATTCAATTACAAAATAGTTCTCCTATTTTTGTGTATATTGGATTTAATTATTCCACTGCGGGAGTGTATGGGACAAATGCGGTGGTAAATTCAAGTATATTTAGCGATAATCAAAGTGGAGTGGTGGTCAATTGAAAACTAACCAGTGGATAGGAATTGGACTATTCTTGATGTGCTTAGTTATTACTTTGCCGGTGGTTCATGCGGGAACGTTAAATTTGCAGTATGATACTAATGGTAACTTAATTACAGGTGATGGCAGGTTTAGGGTGTATAACACGCTGAATCAGCTCGCTGAAGTTAGGAATGGAAGTGCGAGTGATGGTACGCTTCTCGAGGATTACGTCTATCATCCAACGGAGGAAAGGATTTTGGTGAAGAAGGTATACGAAGCCGGTGCGGTTAAAGATACAGTGTATTATGTGGATGAGAATTTTGTGAGAGTTGTAAATTCTTCGGGAACTTACGATTATACGTATGTCAAGCATGAAGGACAGCTGGTAGCACAGTTGAATCCGGATGGGACGAAGTACTTTGTGCATGGGGATCATCTTGGTTCTACATCTGCAATTACGGATGAAAGCAGCAGAATAATAGAGAATACAACTTATACCCCCCATGGGGAAATTTTAAGTGGAGGCGCAGTTTCTCGGTTTGATTACACCGGCAAGGAATACAGTACTGTTGTTGGTGATTATGATTATAACTTTAGAAAGTTAAAGCCTGAATGGGCCATTTTTACACAGCCAGACAGTTTATTGCCTAATGTCTACGATCCGCAGCAGTTGAATAGGTATTCGTACGCGAGAAATAATCCGTATACGTATAAGGATGAAAACGGACATATTGCAGTGGCCGCCGTTGTATTAGCTGGTTTTTTTATTTTTAGTGTAGTTGTAGGAGTATTGGCATTTATTGAGGTTGCCAGAACTGGAGACACATCACTGCTTAAAAGGGGAATAGATAGTAATCTAGGGAAAGAGACCGGCAAAGATATTTTGGGCAGTAAACAACAAGCAGAAGAAATTCCTAGCGCTTCAGAAAATTTACAAATTATCAATAAGGCAGCAGATAATGCAAATGTTGCTGAACAGATTAAAATAAACGCGCTTGATCCACAATCAATAGAGATACCTTCAGAATTACCAACACTCGATGACCAAAAGAAAAAAGAAGAAAATATACCTTTGGGTGGCTACAGAAAAACCCAAGTTGACGAAAAAGGACAGGCATATGTGGTGACTTTTAATAAAAAAGGTCAAGAAGTCAGTAGAACATCGACATCCAGCAGTTCTGGTCGTGACGATGGCAGCGCGGCAGCATTAAATCGTTACTGGAAAGACAGGAAGGCAAAGGAAAATAGTAAAAGAATAGGTACGTAGGAGGCACAAATAAAATGAATGGGCACAATTTAGAGTTCCTTAAAAAAAAGCATATTAATATATCAGCTAAAATTTGCCTATTTTTTAGCTTGGGATTTTTATTGATCTTTTATATTTTCTCGCTAATATATTTGATAAATTACTCTTTGGCTGGGGAATTAGTTAGACTATTTTATTTTAGATTAGCTTTTCAAAGCATAATTTGTTCTATTATAATCTACCTATTTTTTAGCCTTATGAAAAAGGATTACAAAATTAACAAGTTAGCAATCCTCTTGGCATTAGTTTGCTTATACGAGGGTATCCTACTTATTATTACAAGATTAAGTTATAAAATTAATTTGTTGTCGGATTTAATTAATTTGTTTTTTATTCTAGGATTATTAGCTTTTATTTCACTATCTTGGCTAGTTACAATATTATCTCAGTCTTCAAAATCAGAGAATTAAAGATCAACATCACTATCAAATCCTTAGGGGCAAACTAAGGGTTTTGCACGCTGCTGGACTAACGCAACCGCAATTCGCACACTACTTTTTTCTTTTTTACTATTGCCCTAGCAGTAGCAATACGAAGCTTTTTTCGATGCGCACAATCTTTAATGGTCATGATCGAGCATAACTATACCACGCAGAGCGTGAAGGCCCCAGTTATCAGCGCCGCAGCTTTAACTGCTTGGGATACCGTGTATGATTACTTCACCATTAAACCCATAGAATTGTGGCAGTTGAATACATTATCAGATTCACAGTTAGGAGCAGTCGTAGAATTGGTGATCAAAAACAACTTAAATCACAGTCAGAATTTCAGTTGGAGATTTGATTCTGGTGTAGAGAACATTACTTCCACTCAAAATATTAGGCTTGATAACAGTTCACCGATCTTTGTGTATATTGGATTTAATTATTCCACTGCGGGAGTGTATGGAACCAATGCAATTGTGAATTCAAGTATGTTTAGCGATAATCAGACCGGAGTGGTGGTGAATTGAAGACTAACCAGTGGATAGGAATTGGACTATTTCTGATGTGCTTAGTTATTACTTTGCCGGTGGTTCATGCGGGAACTTTAAATTTGCAGTATGATGCCAATGGTAATCTCATTACAGGTGATGGTAAGTATAGGGTGTACAACGGTTTTAATCAGTTGGCGGAGATAAGGAATGGCTCTGCCGTTTCAGGAACATTGCTTGAAGATTATATTTATCATCCTGTTGAAGAGAGAATTTTGATAAAGAAAGTGTATGAAGCTGGTGTAGTTAAAGACACAGTTTATTATGTAGACGAGAATTTTGTGCGGGTTGTTAATTCTTCTGGTTCGTACGATTATACATATGTCAAGCATGAAGGACAGTTGGTAGCACAGTTGAATCCTGATGGAACGAAGTATTTTGTACATGGGGATCATGAAGGAAGTACTTCAGTTGTGACAGATTCGAATGGAAGAATGTTGGAGAATATAACATATACACCATATGGAGAAATATTAAGTGGTGGAGCTGTTTCGAGATTCGATTCTGAGGGTAAGGAATATAGCTCTTATGTTGGAGATTATGATTTTAATTTTAGGAAGATGAAGCCGGAGTGGGGATTATTTACGCAGCCGGATACGTTGATTCCAAGTCTTTATGACCCACAATCTCTAAATCGTTACATGTTTGAGAGGGGGAATCCGTATAAGAATACTGACCCGACGGGACACATATTTGGGATTGACGATTTTGTTATCGGGCTGATTGTTATTGCATCAGCAATCTACTCTGGATATGTATTAGCAAATCAATTAAGTACAATAGAAAAAGAAAATGGCGGTTTATCAGGCAAAGAAACCACTCTTGCTTTTTTGAACATAGCGACGATTGTATTTCCAACATCAGGAGTTGGACAATTTGTTACAAAAGCTGCCACAAAATTTGGATTCAAAGCTTACATTGATAAGCACATTAAAAAAATAAAAGAAGAAAAAAATAAAAAAGATTTAGAGAAAATAGCTCCTGTTCTCTTTGGAAATCCTTATCAAGAGATTATAGATAAAAATAAACCAAAACAAGAGGACAAACCAATTACATCAAGTGATACAAGTTCAAACCGCAGAAGCGACGGCAGTGCCGAGGCGCTAAAGAGGTTTTGGGATAAGAAAAAAGCGGCAGAATCTTAAAATTATATAAGTAGGTGATAAAAATGACGTCAAGTGTACTAGATGCTGGCATTATTGGGGGGGGTTTTATAGGGTTATTAAGTATTTTTTTCCCAGAATTATTATATAAATTTGCTAATCCATTCAGTGACAAAAAATATAATAAGAAAGATGCTTGGAAATATAGATTAGCTGGATTCATAATTGTAATCATAGACTTGGCTATTTATATCTATGGAAACTACTTTTGATTGATAATAGTTTAGCTGTTAATAACATGCAATCCCTCCACCCTTACAAAATAAATGCAGTCGTCGACATTCAGGTAGTTATTACTTCCTCTGCCAATGGAATTTTGGAAGTTACGTTTGCTGCTACTCTAAATTTGGTCTATGATGCTAATGGAAATTTAGTAACCGGAGATGGGAAATATCGGGTGTACAACGGATTTAATCAGCTATCTGCAATTTACAATGGTTCAGATTCTAACGGTAGATTATTAGAAGAGTATGAATATCATCCAACTGAAGAAAGGATTTATTTGAAGCGAATATATGAAGCTGGTGCGCTCAAGGATACCATTTCATATCCAACTAAAACGTTTGTACGTATTGAAAATAGTTCTGGAACATACGATTTTACCTATATTCGACATGAAGGGCAACTCGTTGCGCAATTGAATCCTGATGGGGGTAAGTATTTCATACACGACGACCATCTTGGTTCCACATCAACTGTCACCAACTCAACAGGTTCTGTTGTTGAAAGTACAACCTATACTCCATATGGTGAAATTTTAAGCGGAGGAACGGTTTCTCGTTTTGACTACACTGGCAAGGAATACAGTACTGTTGTAGGTGATTATGATTATAATTTTAGAAAGATGAAGCCTGAGTGGGCAATATTTACTCAACCAGATAGTTTGTTACCAAATGTGTACGATCCGCAGCAGTTAAATAGATATTCGTATGCAAGGAATAATCCGTATACGTATAAGGATGAAAATGGACATGAGGCCATTAGTTTCATTGTAGTTGTTGGGTTGGCACTTCTTATTGGCTATCTCCTCGGTGCCGGTACAGAAGCGGCAACACAAAGGGATACAATTGCTACTGGACATCAAAGCGAAGCAAATCAAGCTCAGATAGAAGAAGCAGGAATAACAGAAGGAGTTTCAACTGCTATAGGGGAAACAGTTGCAGCAGCAGGAAAAGTTGCTACAGGTAATATACTTGCATTTTTGGTAGGAATTCCTTCGGTAGGTGAAGGATCATCCTGTGATGATAAAGCAACAGCTTGTAGTACTACAGCTTTAAAGCAAAAAGAGACTCAACTGCCGCAAGTTGCTTACGGCTATTTGGGAACTTCTAAAACTGAAAAATCCGTTGAAACATCCACTACAAGTGGGAGGGGAAGAGCAGGAGGTGGAGGAAGTATATGTTCGGCCACAGCGTGTGTTCCCAAGCCGGAGACAATAAAAACTCCAATCAAAAAAAGGTGAGAGATAAAATGGAAAAAAACAATTTTTTAAAATTTTATTTATATTATGCAGTCATTGTTGGATTATTATTAGCTTTTTTGTTTTCTCTCTCTCAACTATCCCATTTAAATACCTACTTTTACAGCTTATTTAAAATTGTTATCATTTTATCGGTATTCCCCATCTATATCTATTATTTTACTAGTATATATTTTCTTTTCAATTACAGAAAAAATAAAGATAAGCGACTTTTTGTTATTCCTATTATTGAATTAATTACTTCTAGTATTACTCTCTTTGCGATCCCTTTCTTTTTTGACAATGACTATCTTAAAAAAATATTTCTTTATGTCGATGTATTTCGTGGTTTTTTTTATATCACATTCAGTTACTACCTTTTGGAGCAGTATAAAAAAGGTATTAAGCACCTTACTTCAAGGAAGTTAATTACAATACTTATATTTTTAACCTTAGGATATATGCTAGGAAAAATTACATTTAGATATTTCATGTAAAATTAAAAAATGCAATCCCTTCACCCTTCCCAAATCGGACTCATCATCGAGGTAGAGATAGTCGTAAATTTTTCCGAAAGGTTGGAATTAAAAGTTATTTTAGTCAAGAAATTCTATGAAGCTGGTGCTTTGAAAGAAACAATTTTGTACCCCACCAGAACATTTGTTCGAGTTGAGAATTCTTCGGGAACTTATGATTACACTTATGTCAAGCATGAAGGGCAACTCGTTGCGCAATTGAATCCTGATGGAACGAAGTATTTTGTGCATGGAGATCATGAAGGTTCAACTTCTGTTATAACTGACACAAGTGGTAGAATGTTGGAGAATACAACATATACACCATATGGAGAAATATTAAGTGGTGGAGCTGTTTCGAGATTCGATTCTGAGGGTAAGGAATATAGCTCTTATGTTGGAGATTATGATTTTAATTTTAGGAAGATGAAGCCGGAGTGGGGATTATTTACGCAGCCGGATACGTTGATTCCCAATATATATGATCCGCAATCACTAAATAGATACGCGTTTGAAAAGAATAATCCGTATAGGTATGTTGATCCCGATGGACATTTTCTTGTAGATCTTATAGAGACTATAAACCGGTATCTGGCGGTAAAAATCTATGGAGAGGAAGTAAAAACAGTAAATCAAGATAAAGAATATGCTCGCTTATATACAGAATATAGGCAGCAAAATCCCAACTTAAACTTACCGGAAAATGCCTTTCAAGACACGTTGAGAACTGGCGGAGGAAGTAAAACAGTGCGCGTCAGCGAAAGAAGGATGAGCTTAGAAGAGTTGAGGACATGGAAAGAAAGCGCATCCCCAACAGTCTCTATAGCACCAAGAGTAGAACAATCTAGTCCGCAAAAAACGTCACTGCCAGCGACTCCTGGTTCTTCCCGTGATGGGTCATCATCTGGGAGCAGTTTGTGGGGAAAAATCTTGAGTTGGCTAACGGGGGGAGGTTCATCTAGTTCAGGGCCAAGTACTTCTGGAACAGGAAAAACCACAGACTCAGGTGATTCTCAAGGGTCAGGATCTCCAAGTTCCAGCCCTCCACCAAGTAAACCACCTAGCAGGCCAAAGTGGTGGTGTTTATGGTGCAGGAGATGATGAGACTTAGAATGGAGGGAAAAACTAAAATGGAAAGTAGAATATACTATTTATTGACAAACCCAAAACAATTTTTTACTAGCTTGAGTAAAGAGAAAAATCATACCGCGACAATAGTATATTTTCTAGCTTTTTCTTTGATTATTTTTCTTTTTTGGTTTGTTAAAATAATATTACAAATAAATCGATCTCCAAATAATTTAGGAAACCAATATTTTGCCACTTTATTTTATCCCTTTGATCTTCAAGCAATCTTCTATTTGTTTATTTTTTTATTGGCAGATATTTTAATTATATCTCTTTTTTCACTAGTAATGGTACTATTAATTAAATCTGTTTTATGGATATTTAAGACAAGTGCAACAGCAGTCTCTATTTTTAGAGTGTCAGTTTATGCTTTGTTCGCCTTCGTGTTACAGAGTCTGTTTTATTTTGCGGTATATCTCTTCGATATTCCATCGTTACGGAAATGGGGGTATGTATTTTCGACCTATTATGTTATTCTTCTAATTATTGGTACTATCAACGGGAGAGGAAAGTAAGACATGGTCTCCAGCTTTCACTGCGACAGCATAAACCCAGCCGGATTAGCTTTTATGGGTAGTTCACAAACAAGTAGTTCTTCAGGTAAAATCTCAAGTGGTTCGTCAGGAAAGAATGATGTAACCAACGATCCAAGGCCTTGGTGGCAGAGGCATCCATACAAATGAAAAGTTTAACTATAAGATCATACGATAAAGTTGTTTTTTTTATAATTTTTATTTTAATTGCTGTTCAGTTCATTTTACCAGTAGGTAGGGTAAATGGTAAAAGTATAAGTGCCATCACTGAAAACCTTATTTATTACCAGATTCATTGGTCTTTCAATTATTTTCTTATTATTATGGGTGTTTTGTTGTTGGGAACTATTTTTTTTTTATTATCTCTTAAATATAGAAAATTATATCCTTATAGCAGTCTATGGTGGTGTATTTGTGTGATTGCCCTATTTATTGTGGAGATTAAACGGGAGGCACTTCTGGAGTCTAACATCTCACCAGAAATTGTTGACTTACCCATTGCACCTGTTACTACCATTTTTTTACTTTTAATTCTTGCTTTAATTCAACTTATTGGGGAATTCTACATCTCCCGCAGCAAAAAATATCGCGCAGAATTTAACAAATTTATTCCATTTGATGTGTCTACAAAATACAACTTACTTTATTTCATTTTATTTATAACTGTTGTTGTTTTAGGAGGAACACTATTTGGTATCATTGGAGTAATAATCGGTGCTCTAATTCTTTCCTTCATAATTCAAATCTATAAATGGATAAAAAATCATTAAATCCTTAGGCGCCAACTATGGATTTTGTACCATGCACCGTAACAGAGCTGCTTTTTTATTTTTTAAACTTCTTACGAGTACGATACTTTTGGTCGTATTGTGAAAGAAATTCAGCCTTTGGATTCCGTTCATGCGCCAACTAAAAAGTATACTTATAATTTGGACGGTGTTGCGCCGGAAAATATTGTCGTAGAATTGAAGAACAATGCAAATTATACTGTCGTGCGCTATTATTACGATGGGTTTGCGCAATTAGTGCAGCTCAAGAATGATATTGAGGATAGCACGCAAGTTGTGAAGAATATTTTTTATGATGGGTTGGGAAGGGTGAAGGCGGAGGAGAATCCTTATTTTGCAAATACGTCGAGTGCTATATCTAATCTCACTGATGCAGCGAATACGACGTATTCATATGATGCGTTGGATCGGGTGATTGGGGTTAGAAATCCTGACGGCACTAGCAAAAACATAACATATAGTAGATGGAACATCACCGACTTCGACGAGAATGGGAATAGGATACAGTATACTTTGGATGGTTTTGGACAAATAGCGAATGTGACTGAACGCTATAATGATCCGTTTATTTTTATTAATGAAAGTTATGTGACGTCGTACAGGTATGATACGAATGGGAATTTGATTAAGATAACGGATAGTTTAGGAAATGAGTTCAAATTTGGATATGATAGCCTAAACAGGAAAATATCTATGGACGATCCTGATTTAGGCCATTGGGATTATCGGTATGACCAAAATGGGAATTTGATTAGGCAGAACGATAGCCGGAATAAACCCATTACCATTACGTATGATGCTTTAAATCGTGTGATAACTAAAAATTCCAGCGAGGTTAATATTACGTTTGGGTATGACCAGCAGTATCAAGGGACTTTGAGTAATATTAGTATGAGAACGGTCAATACGACCTATAAATATGATCAGAGATTAAGAACCACCAAAGAAACGAAAATTATCAACGGGCTGTCCTTTGAAACAAAATTCTTCTATGATTCACAAAATAGGGTTATTTCCAAAGAAGGGTTGAGTGAATTAGACTTCATCTATAACAAACAATCCAAAGTCCAACAAATCCCGAATTACATCACCGCGGCCAACTATAACGCCTTTGGCTCTATTTTGAACCGAACCTATGCTAACGGTTTGATTCAAAATTTCAGCTATAATACGCAAAATAACCGCTTGACAATGATAAGAATACCCTCAGTGCAGAATTTAGCGTATGCTTACGACAGCGTTGGCAACATCCTCACCATCACCGATGCTCAGAACAATCGAGATCATACCCTTACCTACGACACTCTAAACCGCCTCATAACCGCTAAAGTTGGCCCAGACAGATTTACGTATGCCTACAATCCAACGGGCAACATTCTTAAAATAGTCAGAAATAACAACGAATCCAAGAAATTTATCTATGGTGGTTTGGCCCATGCGCCATCGCAAGTGGTGGAAGGCTCTGCTGGGATTGACGTGTACCATTTGCAGGAAATCAATTCCACGAATAAATCTAGGACAGTGGAATTTTATTTAGTGAATGATCAAAATCAATCGGTGAGTGTCAATTATACCGTCAACTTTGGCGATGGAACCAGCTTTACCAACAATACCGGGATTACTGTCACGGATTACACGAAAGCAACAGTGAATCACACCTACGCCGGCGGTGGACAATACGACATTAACGTCAGCATTACTTCCGGTGGCGCCAGTGATCAACAGCAAATCACTCCCAAATTCGGCCTTCTGGCCCAGAATCTCACCATCATCAGCCAAAATATCAGCAACTTTACTTTTGGTTTTACCATCAAGAATTCGATGGCCACGCAGATGGCCGAGAATGTTAGCTGGAATTGCAGTAACGGCGTGCGTGCAGATTCTGCCGTCAATTTGAGCGGCAGTCAGAGCGTTTTTAATTATGTGTATTACAACTTCAGTAGACCAGGAAGTTTTGATTTCACCTGCACCGGCACTTCTTTGGATGGCACCGATAGTGCCACTGCGGCAGTTACCGTGCCGGGTTTGGCAGTCGAGAATTATAATATTATCTCGGAAAATATCTCCCAGCGAATAATTGGATTTGAAGTGAAGAATTACTTCCATCCTTTGAGCACAGCCATTAATGTGACTACGGAAGGGACTTCCTTTGTGAGTTCTTCATTTAATTTAACCAATGAGCAAAATATTATGGCCTTTGTGGAATTGAATTATACTACTGATGGTGTGAAAACAATAACTATCGTGGGATCAGGACAAAATGTTAATACTACATCTGTACAAACAATTGATCTTTTACCTGTTACGATTGAGAATTATCAACGTTTTATAGAGAATTCAACCCGTAAAATATTCTTTTTTGATGTGAAGAATAACTGGGTGAATGGCACATCTGTACGATGGAACATTACTGATCCAGCGCTGAATGGCACGGTGAGCCTAGGATTGAATCAATCTTTAATGGTCATGATTGAACACAATTATACGACGCAAGGCGTGAAAATACCGGTTATCAGTGCCGCGGCCTTAACTGCCTGGGATACTGTCTATGATTACTTTACCATCAAGCCCATCGAATTGTGGCAGTTGAATACTTTGTCTGACTCACAATTAGGAGCAGTCGTAGAATTGGTGATCAAAAATAATCTGAATCACAGCCAGAATTTCAGCTGGCGGTTTGATTCTGGCGTGGAGAATATTACATCTACACAGAACATTCAGCTGCAGAATGTTTCTCCGATCTTTGTGTATATTGGATTTAATTATTCCACTGCGGGAGTGTATGGCACCAATGCAATTGTGAATTCAAGTATGTTTAGCGATAATCAGACTGGAGTGGTGGCGAATTGAAAACTAACCAGTGGATAGGAATTGGACTATTTTTGATGTGCTTAGTTATTACTTTGCCGGTGGTTCATGCGGGAACTTTAAATTTGCAGTATGATGCTAATGGTAATTTAGTGACGGGTGATGGCAAGTTTAGAGTGTATAATTCCTTGGATCAACTGGCGGAGGTTAGGAATGGCTCTGCCTCTGATGGTGTTTTGTTAGAAGATTATGTGTATCATCCGATGGAAGAAAGGATATTATACAAACGTGTGTATGAGGCAGCCGCAGTTAAGGATACCGTGTATTATATTGACGAGAACTTCGTAAGAGTTGCGAATAGTTCTGGTTCTTATGATTTTACGTATGTGAAGCATGAAGGGCAGTTAGTAGCGCAATTGAATCCAGATGGAACGAAATATTTTGTGCATGGGGATCATCTTGGTTCTACATCAACGGTCACAAACTCAACAGGTTCTGTAATTGAAAGTACCACTTATACTCCATACGGAGAAATACTAAGCGGAGGAACAGTTTCCCGCTTTGACTACACTGGTAAGGAATATAGCAGTGTCGTAGGAGACTATGACTACAATTTCAGGAAGTATAATCCCACTTGGGCTTTTTTTAATCAACCAGACAATTTGTTGCCAAATGTCTATGACCCACAGCAGTTAAATAGGTATTCGTATGCGAGGAACAATCCGTATAGATATAAAGATAAAGATGGGCACGTTGCTGATGACTTTCTTATTGGGATAACATCTATTTCCTTGGCAGTTACTTTTTTGCTATTTGAAGTGGAAGCTAATAAAATTAGAAAAGAAACAGGCCAACTTAAAACTGAAGATAAGCAACAACAGAGTAAAGCTATTGTTGATCTTGTTGTTGAAAGCGTTAAATTTATTGCTGAGACGAAAGGTGTTTCTGCACCAGGCGTTACGGGAACAGTAGATATTGTTAAACCAAACCCTATTAATGCACTCAAAAAAAGATTAAATGAAAATGTTCAACTTATCAGGAAATATTGTGCAGATAACCCTGGCCAATGCGTAAAACCAACTTTAACTAAGAAAGAGCTAGTAAATCAAGAGATTGTAAATAAAGAAATAATTCAGGGTGAGATTTATTCGGTAGGGGAAAGTAGTACTGGCGGTGGTGGACAGAGCGGAGAGGGAAGAAGAAGCCAAGGCGAGGCATTAAAAAGATTCTGGGAAAGTAAGAAAAATGGAGGAACGACAAAACAAACATGAAAATAAAAAATTTGTTAAAAGAAAAAATAAAAGGGTGGTTTCATCTTTTTGCCATCGTTGCTTTAGCGATTGAAGGTTTAATCACTATTTGGTCAGGCTCTATTTTGGCTGAAAATGGATATGATTTAGCAAGATTTTTTGGTAGTGGATTTATCTCTTTGTTACTTACTATTTTAATCTTCTGGTATGGATTTATACCCGCCGTAATTACAGCTGCAATATTCTCTTTGGACTTTGTCTTTTATTTTCTTGGAATATATAATTCATTGTCATTTCCTAAAATCATAATACAATTATTGCTATTACTTGCTATCTATGATTTATGGAAAACCAAAAGAGGAAAAAATAAATTTTTGAGATAATGCAATCCCTCTACCCTACCCGAATTGAACTTGTTGTTGAAGTAAGGGCAATTGTAACCTTTTCTGAAAGGTCAGGATTAAAAGCTATTTTAGTCAAGAAAGTGTATGAAGCTGGTGCGCTCAAGGATACCATTTCATATCCAACTAAAACGTTTGTACGTATTGAAAATATTTCTGGCACGTACGACTTTACTTATATTTATCATGAAGGTCAATTAGTAGCCCAACTTAATCCCGATAATTCAAAATACTTTATTCATGGAGATCATGAAGGGAGCACGTCTGTAGTGACTGACTCTAATGGTCGTATGCTAGAAAATACAACATACACGCCACATGGGGAAATATTGTCTGGTGGTTCGGTAAGTAGATTTGATTCGGAAGGGAAGGAATATTCTTCGGTTGTAGGAGATTATGATTTTAATTTTAGGAAGATGAAGCCGGAGTGGGGATTATTTACGCAGCCGGATACGTTGATTCCAAGTCTTTATGACCCACAATCTCTAAATCGTTACATGTTTGAGAGGGGGAATCCGTACAAGAATGTGGATCCAACAGGTCATGATGGTGGAGCTTCTTTAGCTGTGGGAGCATATGTTACTTGGAAAGTCTGGGGAGCTTTTCTATCTTTGGTTCCAGTAGGTCAGTTCATTCATGATCCTACCTCTGTTAGCACTACGCAACTTAAAGGGGCTGCCGTTGATGCAGGCTTATCTTTGGTACCTATTTCAGGTGATGTCCAGACGGCAATAAATACTTTATATTTTGCTGCAGATCCTTTAGAATATCTGACTAATCCAGATTATCCAGTAAGTCCGGGTACTAGAATAGCAGGTGCTTTGTCAAAAGAAGAAAAAGAGAAAAAAGGCAAAGAGAGAGTTCCAGTCACTCCACCTACTAAAATCACTGACCAAGCTCAGGGCACCATGCAACAAGATCAAAAACCACAAGAGCAGAGTGCTGTCTCAGGTAGTTCAGCATCGAGCGCAAATAATGGACAAGCCAGTGCATTGTTTAGGTTCTGGAATAAGATAACAACGTATTTCACCAAGCAAAAATCTACCAAGCAATCTAGATAAAGATAATGGAGGTAAAGAATAATGAACAGGGCAATATTGTTAATTACTTTAATTTTTATTTTAATGATGGTTGTGGCATGGTTTTTTTATTTTCATGCATTAAAATATGTAAAGAAGAAAAGTTTTTGGCTTTACACAGGTATCGGCCCGATTATCATAAAAAATAATATTAAAAAAATTCCCGAGCCAGGAAGAACCTACTTTAAAATTAGTTTATATATTTTTGGAATCAGTATTTTTTCATTTATTGTTGCTATAATTTTATTAAAATTGCTGGGCTTCCTATGATTTCATAATGCAATCCCCCCCCCCAAAATAAATATAATCATTGATGTTCAGGTAGCTCTTGCCCTTATTAACTCCATGAGGAGCAGGGTACAAACAGTGGCTGGTGGTGCGGTAAGGAACGTATCTTACCAAAAATTTGCAGTAACGATGTTTATTTTGTTATTAATCGGCGGCGGCATTATCTTTCTAATCTTTTCTTGTCCTCCTTGTCTAGATGGACTCCAATGCTCCCCTTGTTCTCCTACTTTGGTAAGATTTCTCACTGGCACTGTACTTACTCTGTTATTGTGCGGTCTTATCTAGGGGGTATTGGCTTTTCAAAAAATGCTTTCCTAGGATTCCAAAAAAGATAAAACTCTTCTTTCAAATTCTTCTTCTGCGGCTGTGTAGGCGCCAGTGTGAGACGCGTTCTCTACTATCCACAACTTTTTTGGTTCATTTGCTGCATTGTATAAATCCCAGGCATTTTCAAGAGATACGCTATTATCACTCAAATCGTGAATAAGAAAAACTGGCATTCTAACCTTTGGAATGGAATTGATTGGGGAGGTCGAAAAAGAATTTACACCTAAAATTAAACTGCCAAATAAAGTCATTGAAGTGGCGAAGGGAAACTTTGGAAGTCCGTATGTCCGTTTAAATCTTGTGGCTATATTCTGATGAAGGTCAGGATAAGTACTTTCCAAGATTAATCCATCAAAAGAGGGCTTTTGTTCCTGGGCAAATATTAATGCTGCTGCTCCCATTGATTGTCCGAAACCATATAGATAATCAAGATTGACATCTTCTCTCTGTGATAAAAAAATAATTGCTCCAAGTATATCCTTACTCTCGTGATATCCCATTGAAATGTAATCTCCTTCACTCTCACCATGGCCACGAAAGTCAAACATTAAAACGGAGAATCCTGCCCAATTGAAAAAGGCAGCCACTTCTAATTTTCCCCTATTCGCATTATAGCCATGAGCAAAGATAATTGTTCCTTTTGGTGCAGGATGCTTAATAAGCCATCCTTTGATTAACAACCGATCTGTACTCTTGAATGTTATGTTTTCGTAACTAAGATTGTAATCTTCAGGTGTCTGGAGAGGAAAGTGTCGGATGGGTCTAATTCCTATGAAAGAAGCTAGAAATAAATTTAGTGGAGCTATATTCATCCCTTCTCTTTTTATTTCGAAGTATCTTTTTGTTGGGTGAGTGAAAGAGTATGCGTGAAAGATGGATAGCGCTACGAACATTATTACTAACAAACAAAAAGCAAGCACTATCATTTTCTTCATATTAGCGCTTTTTCTGTATTAACTGATAAAAGTATAAGTTTCTATGATAAAGAACATACTTCTTCAACAACACGAAAGTATTTATACTACTTCTCTACCATTCACCTTATGAACTGGAAAAAGGGCGTTTTTATCTTAAGCCTATTTTTAGTTAGTTGTCTTTCCCCCCCAGATGTTCCTCAAGAAAGAGCGGATACTTTTTATCAGTATATGAATGATGAAAATTATGATGGTATGCTTTCTTTATTGAATGAAAGATGGTTGGAAGAACAATCTGTTGAAGAAAGTAAAACTATGTTCATCAATATTAATAAGAATTTAGGAAAAGTTGAAAAACATGGGCTGCTTGCTTGGCATACCAAGACAGTAAATATGATTATTGGCGGTGGCGGCGGCAACACTTATACCCTCGTTTACAATGTTACCAGAGAGAATCAACTAACAAAAGAAACGTTTGTAATCTTCAACGAAGAAGATTCTAATATTTTTACAATTTTATCTTACAATGTGGGAATATCAGAATTCCAAAATCAAAGATAATATTCTTTCTTCATCCAAACCTATTTAAAGTAAAAGCAATTTTGACTAACTATGGGTTTCATCTCATTTTTCCTCTCGCTGCCGATGTGGCTGCGAGTAATAATTATTCTTACCATTATCATTTTCTTTTCTGGTATTCGTATTGTTCGGCCAACACAACGGGGAATCAAAGAACGGCTAGGAAGATATATCAAATTCTGCCAGCCTGGCTTTAATTGGATCATTCCTATCATCGACCGATTATATAAAATAAATGTGACTGAACAAATGGTGGATGCCGAGCCGCAGGAAATTATCACTAACGATAATCTTAATGCGCGCGTCGATGCACAAGTATATTTCCGAGTTAAGGCTGATGAGGGGAGTGTCAAAGCATCACAGTATAATGTTTTCGATTTTCAAAACCAGATTGTCAATCTTTCTCGAACCACTCTTCGGAATATCATTGGAACTCTCACCTTAAAATCGGCCAATAGCGAGAGGGATACAATTAATAAAGCACTGATGGAAACACTCAAGAAAGAAACTCATAATTGGGGTATTGAAGTAGTACGCACTGAATTAAAAGAGATAGACCCGCCCAAAGATGTTCAGGATACTATGAACAAAGTAGTGAAGGCCGAAAATGAAAAAATTGCGGCGAAAGACTTTGCTTCTGCCAGGGAAATCGAAGCAGACGGGGTGCGCAGAGCCAAAATTAAAGAAGCAGAGGGGCAAAGACAATTTGAAATTCTGGAAGCAGAAGGTAAGGCGCAGGCAATCAAGCTGGTGAATGAAGCCGCGAATAAATATTTTGTTGGCAATGCCCAAATTCTTAAAAAATTGGAAACTACTGAAAATGCGTTACGCAATAATGCCAAGATTGTGGTTCCGGCAGAAACGGAATTAGTGAATGTGGTAGGGGAGCTGGCGGGCGTGATGCCGCTGAGGAAAGAATCTATAAAACCTATGAAATAAGGATTGACTTACTGAGGTGATTCAAATTAAAGACAAATATTTTTTATTATTTTTGGGATTATTCTCTTTGGCAATTGGAATACTTTCTATCCTAAAAACGAAATCATAACCAAGATACCCTAAAGTATATCCTTGGTTTTATATCCCTAGTGAGAGATATATTAAAATAAGGTGGTGGGTGTAGTAACTATCCTCATTTATATGGTTGAGTAGCTGACATATGACTATTTCAGGATTAAATATCATTGGATGGCGGTGGCAATGTTCTTAATCTTTTTTAAAAACTTCATTCTATAAAAAAGTCCCAGATTTAGCTGCCAGCAGTTAAATTATTAAATGGTGGGGCATTCATCAGAGAATGGTCCTTCATACAAAATTATCAATGGCTTTTTTCCTAGTGAGTCTCTTCATAGGACTTACAGTGTTCTTGATAACTCCTTCTGGTTTTGTTGCTGCAACCGCAGTACTGCTTTTTATAATACTAAATATTACTATATCCCTTATTGAGCGGAAAAAATACAGAAGAAGGGGTGCTTGGTTCTATGCTCTTAAAGAAAGTTTTAAATCTAAGAAGCCTCTCACATTCTCAAAGGAAGAATATAGGTTCTACTTAAAGTATTCTCTCTTATATGCAGTGCAAATCTATTTGATACGCTTAGCGGCACAGGTAGTAGATACTTTTGTGTTTGCGGGTTTTATACAAAGCCTGTCTGTGAGATCTCTGATTATGATTGGGGTAATCTCATTTTCGTTATTTTATCTTACTTACGCAGCAATTGTTAGGGTAGAGAAAAAAGCCCAGCCATTATTTTCTTTCACAGTAAGTTTTTACACTATTTTTCTTTCAGTGGTTATCAGGCAGTTGGTGGGTATTATTATCACATTAATACAAGGTGATCCTTGGTCTTTTTGGTACCTGCTTCCTCCTGTTTCTCTTCTTGAAGGGGTGGGATTTTTTGTCATCCCGTTACTCTATCACAAACTGAGAAGAAAAAAATGAAATCAAAGACGAAAGGAATATTGGCAGTTGTATCTGGCATCGTTGCAGTCCTAGTCCTTCCAGTTATTTTTGGTGTCGTCGCCATATATTTAGGAAATAAAGCTAGAAAAAGCGGTTACCCCAAACTAGGGGCTGCTGGAATTATATTGGGCGTCTTCTCTCTAATCCTCTGGCTGGTATATCTTTTTTTTGGCTCTTATATTATTCGTAGTGTACAAGAAAGCCGCCAGACAGAGTATCCTTTGGTCGTGCAAGTCTCGGAAAGCATGGAGCATGGCCTTTACAATGACTTGTTATGTGGACGCAAATACGAGAATTTTACTGAGTCATTTGATAATTACTGGGATGTATGCGGAGAATGGTACGAGAAAATGGGAATCTCTAAAGAGGAATTTCAATCTTTTCCACTTCTCGATGGATTTAACAAAGGGGACATTGTACTCATCAAAGGTGTTGAACCCAACGAAATAAAAGTTGGAGATATTATTATTTTTCAAGGCTCCAAGCCCCAACCAGTTGTACACAGAGTGGTTAGAGTTTGGCAGGAACGCGGAGAAATATATTACCAAACCAAAGGAGATCATAACAGCGATAGCATTTCTGGATTGGAGGATAGTCTAAATTCAAGTAAGCTGCTGGGAAAAGCAACGTCTAGAGTGCCCTATCTTGGCTGGATTAAGATAATTTTTGTAGGCACTTCTTGAGTATTAATATCTTTTTATCACAAAAACCAAGATACTTTTATATTGGGAATAAATTTATTGCCAAAAATGCCAGAAGATTTACTTGGAAATGTTGTAGAGATGGCCGGACAAACAGTTGCAGAAACAGGCGGAGCAGTGGTTGAGGAAACCTTAACCAGGAAGATGTCCCCCAAAAAATTTATTTTTTTCATTGCCGTGCTGGCAGTGGTGCTCATTTCCATATTTTTTCTTTTTAATCAGTAAACATATCACGAGGCTCATGGCACCAAAGACTTACTGACTAGGAATTCCCACCATTTATG
>CAYOKQ010000006.1:0-41457 GCA_964404595.1 uncultured Methanosarcinales archaeon
TGCTGCTACTCAATCAACCGTTTGCTGGCAATGCAATGAGTGGGGCGCCTGCCAAAACAATCAGGAAACTCGAAATTGTGTTCGTCGTGATCCTTGCGATGTGCCTGAGGAAGATGCTCTACGGTTAGAACCAGCTGAAGAACGGTTTTGTCAAAGTTCTAATCAAAGCTCCTCTGCTTCCGGGCCTGCTTCTTGCAGCATGAATTGGGAATGTGGCGCATGGAGCTTATGCCGAAATTCTGCGCAAACCAGAATATGTTTCCGCGCCGATAATTGTGATACCCTGCAGTCTCAAGGGCAAGTATCACAAATAACATCGGCGCCCAGGCCAGCAGAAGAACGCTCGTGTCAGCAGGAAGCAGCAGTTTCTTCCCAGCAATGTAGCCCTGGGCTTAAACGCTGTGCCGGGGGCCAATTACAGCAATGCGCTGCTGATGGTGCGCAATGGAATACCCTGCAAACATGTACTGCCGGCTGTGATCCCATTGGTTTAACCTGTTTCACGCAACCGGCTTCTCCACTCCCGCCTATCCAAAAACCATCATCAATATGGGTATATCTGTTAGTCAGTTCGGTTGTATTGGTTCTCATTATAATATCCATTTCCATGGCGTTGCTCAGCAAAAAGAAATATGCACCTGCAAAAGAATATATTCAGGAGAGCAGAGAGCGGGGAATTGCCGATGCGCAAATCAAAGAAAAATTAGTCGATGAAGGTTGGGATGAGAAAGCGGTTGCCAAACTCTTTAAATAAACTGTCTTCCTGAGAATAGAAAACTATAAAAAGCAGGGCTTGCCAACGTGACTTTATGGAAATCAAAGATGTGAAACCAAATTCTGGAAAGATTGATGTCGTAGTTAATGTTGCGCAAAAAGAATCCCCTCGTACTTTTGATAAGTTCGGAAAGAAGGGAAAAGTGTGCAATGCTTTGGTGCAAGATGCTACAGGTAAAATAACGCTCACCTTATGGAATGAGGATGTAGATAAAGTTGATGTAGGGGATAAAGTTCATATTCAAAACGGCTGGTGTTCGGAATATAAAGGTGAAAAACAGTTATCTGCCGGGAAATTCGGTAAAATTGAAGTTGTAGGCAAAGGGGAAGCAGCACCGGAAGTATTTACCAACGATCCTTCTATTTTAAAAGCCCCTGGATCTGGCGGGGATGGAGATGACGATGAGAGTGAAGAGCCTCCTGAAGAAGAATTTATAGAAGAATAAACCGTAATACTTCAGCATTCTGAAGCGTGAGGGGCATCCTCAAGTCGAAATTCTATCATTATCTTCTTTGAGAGCGTTGCGAGGGGAAGCCCTATGGGAACGCAGCTCCCTTGATAATCTCATCCTGAATTTCGAAGATGCCCTCACGCTTCTGGTGAAGTGCTACTATCTTCTCGCTTTTTTCGTGTAAAGTAATTTATCGACGTTCCCCGCAGGGGGCATTCCCTCTTGTCGATTCAATGTAGACGTCGATAAAGCTCGACCTTATGATAGCAGCACTTCACTTTGCTGAAGTATTACAATAAACCTATCTATTTTTATAATACCTCTTCTTTTCTCGTTCTATGCTCCTTCCTTCCTTACGGCAAAAGAAACGATATATAGCATTTGAAATACTATCTGATCGTCATTTCTCTTTTGTGGAAATTAAAGAAGAAGTACGTGCTGCTCTTGATCGGTTTTTAGGTTCTTTTGGCAGTGCACAGGCATCTCCAATGATTATAAGCCAACGATTTGACGAGCAGCAACAGCGCTTTATCATCAAAGTCAATAATACCTTTGTTGATGAAGTAAAGATGGCATTGATAGTATGCACGCACATTAAACATAGTCCGGTTATTATCAGATCATTGCTCACAAGCGGAACGCTTAAAAAGGCAGGGCAATATCTAACCCCCAGAGGTGTTTTCCTATGAATAATCAAAAGCAAATGATTGACAAGATGGGGTATGATCGTTCTATCACTATGTTCTCTCCTGATGGAAGGCTCTTGCAAGTTGAGTATGCCAAAAAAACCGTAAAGCAAGGCAGCACTACCTTGGGATTAGTCTGTAAAGATGGCGTGGTATTATTGACCGACAAGCGTATTACATCCAAATTAATGGTTCCTGAAGCCATTGAAAAAATGTTTCGCGTAGATGACCATATAGGTGCCGCTGCGGCCGGATTAATTGCGGATGCGCGAGTGCTGGTTGATCGTTCTCAGTTGCGGGCACAGCAGCATTTTGTGACTTATGATTCCAAGATTGATATTCTCTCGATTGTTAAAGAAGTATGTGATTTAATGCAAGTGTGCACTCAGAGTGCCGGTTTAAGACCATTTGGCGTGTCCATGCTCGTGGGAGGCGTAGAAGAAGACGGGGAGATTAAATTATATCTTACTGAGCCTTATGGATTATATTTTCAGTATAAAGCGGTAGCCATCGGTGAAGGTGATGCCGAAGTCGAAGCATTTTTACAGAAGAATTGGAAACCCAATTTATCTATTGAAGATGGAATTAAATTAGGCTTGAAATCACTGAAAGAGTTCCTGAAAGACGAGTTTAACTTTGATCGGGTAGATGCTGCGTATATCGACGTGGAGAAAAAGCGATTTACCAAGTTAAGTAACGCGGAATTGGCGAAGTTGATGAAATAGGTTTGTTATATAAAAATTCAAATTAAACTATAAAACGTAATCTTAAAATACTTCTTCGCATTAGCATTACCAATGCCTCCCAAAATCACCTTAGCTCGCCTGAAAAAATTCGGCACCACCTTTGAGATCAGCGTCGATCCGGATAAAGCTTTATTATACAAGAAAGGGCAGCTTACCGATCTGGATGAAGTTCTGCACGCCGATAATATATTTTTGGATGCCAAGAAAGGCCAGGTTGCTCCCCATGCCGAACTTGAAAAAGTCTTCAAAACCACCGATGCGGCCAAAGTGGCCGATATCATCATCAAGGAAGGCGAGATCCAATTTACTGCCGAGCATCGAGCACAGGAACGCGAACAGAAAATAAAAAAGATAGTATATTTAATCCATAAGCAGGCTATCGATGCCCGAACTGGATTTCCTATTCCATTGGAGCGAATCGAAAGTGCGTTAGACCAAGCAAAAGTTCATCTTGATGAGAATAGGTCGGTGGAAGAACAATTGGATGCAGTTATCACGAAGCTTCGTCCTATACTTCCCATCAAGATAGAACAAAAAAGACTCAGCATTACGATTCCTGCGCAGTATGCTGGAAAAGCACAAAGTATTTTACGATCGGCGGGTATCCAGAAAGAAGACTGGAAATCGGATGGGAGTTGGGAAGTATCGATGGAAGTTCCCGCCGGACTGCTGCAAGAATGTATTGACAAAGTGAATGCAGTGACGAAGGGGCAGGCAGTGGTGAAGATTCTGTAAAGGTGGAAATAATGAATCTAAAATTAAATCAAAAAGCTCCCTCCTTCACCCTTCCCGATAGTTCTGGCAAGCAACATTCTCTTTCTCACTATGCCGGCAAATGGATTTTGCTCTACTTCTATCCCAAAGATGATACTCCCGGCTGCACGACGCAGGCGTGCACACTGCGAGATTCGTGGAAAGAGTTTGGAAAGATGAATGCAGTCGTGCTGGGCGTGAGCGTGGATTCTCCTAAAAGCCATACTAAATTTACTCAAAAATACCAGTTACCTTTTACCTTATTAGCTGATGAAGAAAAGACAGTAGTGAATCTCTATGGAGTGTGGGGCAAAAAGAAATTCATGGGCAGGGAATATATGGGCACAGTGCGAACTTCTTTTCTGATAGATCCTACGGGAAACATAGTCAAGATCTATGAGAACGTAAAGCCGGCAGAGCATGCCAAGGAAGTGCTCGAAGATTTGAAAGGAATGTAGAAGTGAATAAATTCTGAAAAACACACTTATTCTGTTTAAAGAAATTTTTCAGAAAGTTTTATATATTCAGTATTCTTTTATAGATCGATGAAACACAATTTAATAATTGAAAAAGTGCGAATTGCGCAAAAAGGTCAGATTACTATTCCAAAATCGATTCGTGATGAAGATGGTCTCAAAGAAGACGATATGCTTCTGGTAACGCACATGCCGGGGGGAGATATAATATTGCGAAAACAAATTCCCAAAAGACCAGAGGATTTGATGCTTGATGCTATTCGTAGATCTCCTCCATTTGATGCAAATAAAGCGTGGGAAGAAGTAAAAGCCGAACGTTTGCGTGAACGATCATGAAATATTGTGCCGATACTTGGTTTATCTTGCAAGCTTTTTCTCAAAATCCTAAAGCCATCGCACTTATTGAGGAAACTCGAGCTGGGAAAGCGAGAATAATTATTCCCATTCTTGCCTTTGCTGAATCAATCAAAAAGTTAATGCAACAAGGTGTTTCTAAAGATATTATCAATACTTTTTTTGAAGGAGTGGAAACTTCAGATAAAGTAGAACTTATTATGGTAGACCGGGCTATTGCCCAAGAAGCTGCCAGGATTTCTCATAGTTATAAGCTTCCGTTAATTGATTCAATTATTGCCGCAACTGCAAACCTTACCGGTTGCGATCTTTTGTTGGCTCGTGATTCTGATTATGACCTGCTTAAGAAAAGCAAATATATAAAGATAAGTTCCTGGGAGTAATTTTCTATGTACAAATTCAGCGATACAAAAATAAATTATAGTGGATTTATCTTTGATTTAAAATAAGC
This sequence comes from uncultured Methanosarcinales archaeon, assembly GCA_964404595.1. Classification (GTDB taxonomy): domain Archaea; phylum Nanobdellota; class Nanobdellia; order Woesearchaeales; family GW2011-AR9; genus CAYJXA01. The sequence goes on from CAYOKQ010000006.1 coordinate 4,693, forward strand.
TTTGTTGATTATCGAAAACGTCTTTGTCAAGATTTTCTTGGAAGATTTAAATAAACTCTTTATGTAATTTTTCAGTTATCCAAATCTACAATTGGTCCCTGATGCTCTAAATGATCTAAAAATAATCTATTTGATTCCGGAAATAGAGCGCTTGGAATTAACGCTCTGATGAGGTCATTATAGTTAGTAGGAAATCTTTTCATGTACTCAATGGCAGACATAATTATTGATTCCGTACCTAAAATATATAAAATAGGGGGGTGGGCTCTTCGTCCAGAAAGATCATATTGGCAACTACTGCCACCTAATCTAAGAGGACTGGCAATAAAATATGCTACCTCGTTTGGTCCTTCTTGGAGATAGGTATCCAACGTAGCGGATTGTTCGTAAACAACTCCTTGCACTAAGTGAGTTTCTTCTTGTACCTTTATTTGTCTGCCCCCAAAAAAGTCTAGGACACTTCCTAAAACCCCCTCATGCGCTATCGCACGGCGAACCTCTCGCTGAACCTGAAATTCTCTTACACTTTCTTCTTTAAGATTTCCATGCACAACTGTACCGGGGGTTAGATCATGCACACAATGTCTTTTACTATATGTATACCTGAAGATCGACTTTTCAATAGACTGTGCATCTTTACAATTTCTATGAGCAATATTATAGTTATCATTTCTATAATCTCCCATATCACCGCTTTGGCCATGAGCATAAAGCACGAAGCCGCTCTTGGTTTGAAGCTCTTCAATGATTGTTGTAAGTGTGTCCATGAGCGAATCAAACACAGGAGCCTTTATAAATTTTTCCTATTTGTTACTACTGATTAATGGTTTTAACCTTCGGGATATGCTTGCTTTAATTACCTTGAGTAATTGGAATCTCTCTTTCTATTTAACGGATATCTTCTTCAACTGCAATAAGAGCTATATTATCCCATAACGATCCTTTTCTATAAGTAATCCCTATTTTAAGAATGTGATCCACAATTGTTTTTATCTCCTTATTTGCTAAATGATTTAAATACCCACAGTCCATCCCAAAATTATGCGGTCCATCTGAAGCCAGAAGTAATTTATTGCCAGGTGTTAGGGTCAATCATATATAACTGTGAGCCATCGTCATATTCCACAATTCCCAGACAATCTTCATTGGGAGTGGTCCTGTCGGCATTGGCTTTTGGTCCCGCAGTAATGCCGGCAGCAAGTTTACTACCTAAAAAAGCAGAAGTATATGTACCATACTCTACGTGATCGCGTCCAAGAAATTTGGCTTTGAAATGTGGTTCTGGAAGCATAGCGCATTCAAGAACTAGGATATATTATATAAATCTTCTTAATTTTTTCTACTTTTTAGTAATAAACTAATTCTTTCACCGAAAACCTTTTAAATAAACCCCTTATTTAGCTAGTACAGAGAGTGACAAGGAGAGTATATCCGCACGCTTTCACTATTCATATATACACGGTGCGGATAATGGAACAATGAGTACTATAGTTGTAAAAGAAAGAGATATTGTGATTCCGGGTGAAGTTCTTGCAGACGGCATGGATTTTGTGCCTGGCGATAATACGTATCGAGAACAAGATAAGATTTATTCTAAAGTGGTCGGCTTAGCTTCTGTATCAGGACGGGTGGTGAGAATTACCCCCTTGTCTGGTCCCTATGTGCCTAAAGCCGGAGATAAAATTATCGGTAAAGTTATTGATATAATGATGAGCGGCTGGCGAGTTGAAACGGGCACGGCCTATTCGGCGATGCTCAACGTGAAAGATGCCACAACCAGATTCATCAAAAAGGAAGAAAATTTAAGCGAGATCATCGCCATTGGTGAATATATCGTGGCCAAGATCGTCAATGTAACCTCTCAAAATTTGATTGACTTAGCCATGCGCGAGCCGGGCCTGCATAAAATTGAAGGTGGCCGAATCATTAAGATTAACAGCCAAAAAGTGCCACGGGTCATTGGCAAGCAAGGTAGCATGATCTCATTGATTAAAGAAAAAACCGGCAGTGAAATTACTGTAGGTCAAAATGGGCTGGTGTGGATTGTAGGAACTCCTGACGGTGAATTGCTCGCTGAAAAAGCAGTGCGTTTAATTGAAGACAAAGCACATACTGAAGGGCTGACGGAAAGGATGCAAACATTTCTTGAACAGCACAAAATTGCGGTGAATAATTAAAATGACATCTTACAAAAAACGATTAGACGGACGGGCCGTCGATGAATTACGCCCCATGGAAGCTAAAGCAGGCGTTATTCCTAACGCCGCTGGCTCAGCATATTTCAAAATTGGAAAAACAACCTGCTACGCTGCAGTGTACGGGCCTCGGGAATTATTTCCCAAGTTTTTACAAAATCCAAAAAAAGGGGTTTTACGCTGCCATTATGGCATGATGCCTTTTTCAGGTTCAGGAGAGAGAATAAGGCCAGGAAGTAATCGCCGGGCACAGGAAATTTCCATGGTCATGACCAATGCGCTGGAACCGGTAGTTGATTTAACTGCTTTTCCCAACGCTGTGGTTGATGTCTTTGTCGATTTACCACAAACCGATGCGGGAACCAGATGTGCAGCCATTTCAGCCGCTGCCATTGCACTTGCTGATGCTGGAATTCCTATGAAAGATTTGGTGAGTTCCGTTGCAGTAGGTCAAGTAGGCGGTATGGTTGTTGCAGATTTAATGTACGATGAAGAAGCGTACGAGGGAATCGTCTCGGATATCCCTGTTGCGATTATGCACAACACCAAAGAAATTACCTTATTACAAATGGATGGAGAAATTTCCAAAGACGATTTAATGAAAGCGCTCGAATTAGCGCAAAAAGCAACCGACCAAGTCTACGCGTTGCAACAAAAAGCCTTAAAAGCAAAATACACGAGTGAATAAAAATGATAGTAAACAAAGATACAATTTCAGAATTAGCACAACAACAACGTCGACTTGATGGGCGGCAATTAACCGCATATCGCGGGCCCATTACCATTACGACCGGAATATCATGGACTGCAGAAGGATCGGCCAAAGTACAAATTGGTAATACTGTTGTCATGGCTGGTGTGAAGATGGCCATTGAAAAGCCCTACAATGATACCTCGGATGAAGGGGGGATAATGGTTAATGCCGAATTATTGCCATTATCGAGTCCAGAATACGAGCCAGGCCCTCCGAGTAAAAAAGCAATTGAATTAGCCCGGGTTATCGATCGGGGAATTCGGGAAGCTAAAGCCATTGATCTGAAAAAATTGTGCATTACGCCGGGCGAAAAAGCTTGGTTTGTTACGATCGACATCATCACCATTAATGATGCGGGAAATTTATTTGATGCAGCCGGTCTGGCCGCTTTGGCAGCGCTCAAATCAGCCAAGTTTCCTGTGGTTGATCCTGAAACGGGAACTATTGATTACAAAACAAAAACTAATGAAGCTTTGCCTTTAATCAAAGAGCCGTTGCCAGTTACTGTCTACAAAATTAGCGGTGCGTTGCTCATTGACCCTACATCTGAAGAAGAAAATGCTTACGATGCCAGGCTCACTATTGCCTCCGATGAAAAAGGAATTTTATCCGCGCTGCAAAAAGGCGGGGAAGAACCTTTGAGTTTGGAAGACATTTCCAAAATGATCGACATTGCCTTGGAAAAGGCAGAGTTTTTAAGGAACGAGCTGAGCAGAGCATTAAAACAGTAGCTGAGGTTCATCATGAAAGATAAAAAACATGCCCAAAGCCAGGAAGATGTGGTAGAATATACCAAATATGAACGAGCGAGAATGATCGGTTCTCGTGCATTACAACTTTCGATGGGTGCACCATTTTTGGTGAAATTGGATAATGCTCAATTGGAAAAAATTCGTTTTGATCCGATTGAAATTGCCCTGGTGGAGTTTCATGAAGGGGTTCTGCCAATTACGGTAAAAAGGCCAAATATGGCGAAGTAGAGTTTTTACTTTTATAGTGGATTTTAGGGTGTTTTTCCAACATGACTGCTATACATTTATCTACGCTTGTATCTGAGCTTTCTAGACCACGTTCTTCGGCAGCGTATCTTTTACTCGCAGAGACGGATCAAAAGGCGGCAGCAATGTACCTGCGGGTTAAAGATGAAATACTAGGGAGGGGTATTACGCCTGGAATCATTGATTTTAATATGGGATTGGACGCGCTCGCAGATCCATTTACTTTTAGTCCCATGTTACTTTTGTTGGAAAACGCGGCATCTATACCAGATAACCAAAGTGAACAATTAAACGATTATGTGAAGCAATTGACTGATCATGCTGCTGGTTCTGTCTTGTGGTATTTGGGGGTACATACTTTAGGAAGACTTGGATCTGGTTTTAGTAGTCGGGCTATTAATAGTTTTGTAACTGTTACTGAAATTACGCCATGAACAACCTCATTACTTCTGATAAACTAGAACAGTATTTTTCTATCACCAAACAAGCGCTCGATAAAGCCAAAGTGGCTTTAGATCAATCTCGATTGCCGCAAGCAAAAGACTTCCTGGACATGGCCCAGCGATATTACGATGACGCAGGCTATTTTCTCCATACTAAAAAAGATGCGGTGCTTGCCTTTGCTGCTCTTAATTATGCTCACGGCTGGCTTGATGCCGGAGCCAGAATAGGCTTGTTTAAAGTAAATGATAGCCGGTTATTCACCGTAGATTAAATTCTAAAAACATATGTTTAATATATAACTACCTGCAAGTAGATAATGTTCCGAAAGATTTATAAATGACTGGCTTTTTCTAAAGTTATTATCACTTGAAAGGGGTTCTGGGCGTTTGAATATATTGGAGGAGAACTATGATCGTACAAAAAGAATTTTTAAACAAACTCAAGGACTTCGGCTTAAATAGTTATGAGAGTAAATTGTGGATAGCTCTTTTATCCCGGGGAGTTTCTACTGCCGGTGAATTATCGGACATTTCCAATGTTCCCCGAAGCCGGGCATATGATGTGCTCGAATCGTTGGAAAAGAAAGGGTTTATTATTGTAAAAGTGGGCAAACCCATCAAATATTTAGCCGTCCCTCCAGCAGAAGTTGTCGAGCGTGTTAAAAAGAAAGTCGTGGAAGAAGCAGAAGAACGCAACAAGATGCTTTCTAATTTGAAAGAAAGCGAGACCTTAGATGAGCTCAATACTTTGCATGTTGAAGGTATTAAACTCGTTGATCCCACCGACAAATCAGGCGCTTTTAGAGGGCGAGATAAAGCACATGAACATTTGGCCTTCATGATTAAAGGGGCGAAGAAAAGTGTTACGTTGATGACTTCCAAAGATGGTGCTGAGCGAAAATTGGAAGAATTAGGCGGACATTTGAAGCGAGCTGCTAAGTCCGGTGTTGACATTCGGGTGGTCGCACCTCCAAGTGCCAGCAAAGATGTTGTCGACCAATACAGCAAATTTGCCAAGGTCAAGCAATATAAAGCTCCCACCAATGCACGCTTTTGCATCGTGGATAACAAAGAAATGTTATTGTTCTTGACGGATGACGAGAAAGTGCACAAAGGATATGATTGCGCTGTATGGGTGGAAGCGCCCCAGTTTGTGGATTACTTTGCTTCCCTGTTCGAGAAGGAATGGAAAGGGACGAAGTAAAGGTTTTTATACCTCTTTTATTTTTTAATATATTAGGTCTGATATCTGCTGAGGTGTACAGAATAAAATAATGAAAAGATAAATCAAAATGCAAACACACAAATGTTATATTGCAGCCTATGAAATTGAAGCGAAAATAGTTCCGATCGTTGCTCACACTTTATTTTTTGTGAATGCTTTTTCTCGTGACCAATGGTATCCTTCATTAGGTTTACATCAGAAGTATCTTCCTCAAGGGGGATATCGTATTGAAGCTAGTGATGATGGTTTTTCTGATCTTGAACGCCGATGGTTCTTTGGTGTCCAAATGCCACGATTTCGTTCTAAACATGAATTAATGGAAGCTTTAGATGACAGATTTAGCCAGCCTATGGATGATTATGCTCAGTTTAGTGCTGCGGTAGAAGCTTTCAGTTCCAATAATAATGTGAAAGCCACTCCATTAAAAAGAGTAGTTGAGAGGCATACCTTCTCTGGGCAAGAGTTCTATACCCCTCTTGACAAAAGAATTGAAAGATACTTTCTTAAGCCTCTCGTTTGCCTGGTATGAAATAGATCATAAAAAATGACCACGTCCCTGTTCTAATCAGGCTTCAATACACGTTACTTGGCAAGTGCTCGATAGAGTAAGGCCGTATCAAAGAGAGTAGAAAAAATTACAGCTATTTTCAATAAAAATAGTAGGAGAAGAATTTATAAAGTTCTCTTTTCTTCAGACTCTTATGGTTTCCCCAAAAAACAAGCAATTGAACCATCTGAAAAAAATTATTGCCCCCTTGCTTAAGAGAAATGGCGTTGTTCAAGCTGGCATTTTCGGTTCTTACGCACGCGGGGAAGCAAAGAAGAAAAGTGATGTCGATGTGCTGGTGAGATTTAAAGGGGATATAAGCCTACTCAAGGTTATAGCTCTTGAGGATGAAATTGAACAGAAGCTTAAAAAGAAAGTAGATTTAGTAACCTACCGATCACTCCATCCTCTCCTTAAAGAACGAATACTTGAAGAGGAGGTACGGATCCTGTGAAGAAAGATCAGTTCGTCTTCCTCCAGCATATTGTAGATCGCATTGGGGACATTAAAAGGGATGTAAATGGTCTTACTAAAGAACAATTCTTAGAAAAGAAAACCATCACTGAACAGACAAAATAAACTATTTAAACTTTATCATGACCACCTACAAACAAGTTATCCTCGTGCGACAGGATTTAAAGCTGCCTAAAGGAAAATTAGCAGCCCAATGCAGCCATGCTTCTGTCGAAACAGTGCTCAAATCCGATCCTAAAATAGTGGCCGCCTGGCGGAATCAGGGTATGACTAAAATTGCCTTAAAAGTCAAGGACGAACAAGAACTATTATGGTATTTTCAGCAAGCCAAAGAGAAAGGGCTTACGGCCGCGCTCATTATCGATGCCGGCAGAACCGTCATTGCGCCTGGCACCAAGACCTGTGTGGGGATAGGACCTGATAAAGAAGAAAAAATAGATTCCCTTACGGGAAAATTACCCTTACTCTAAATATGAAATTGTGGCGTGCCATTAATAGAAGAGAATTAGCCCAAATACTGGCAAGAAATAAGTGCGACAAAGGAGAACTATCAGTAGGCAAGTCTTATTCTTTCTTCATCTATAAAGATACTATCTGGGTTAACAGGCATGGGGCTACCAGATGGAACTTGAAAGACATTGCCCGGAATGAACCGGATAAATGCGGGATAATTGTTTCACTCTCTCGTTGGTGGCTGCGGGGATTTACGGAAAATCCGGCAGATCCTGGAAAGTATTACTGCCAGAAAGACAGAATTGACAATGTCAAAATTGAATTCCATGAGTAAAGAGCCTTAAAGACGTCAAATACTTTGCCAAAATCTTTCGGAACCTTTATAAATAGCTCACGTTCTTACGCACGATATGAAAATTCCTAAGTCTTTACGCAGATATTGTAAGTATTGCAAAAAGCATACTGATCAAAAAGTTTCGCAAAATAAAAAAAAGGCCCCCAGTTCATTAAGCCGGGGTTCAAAATACAGGGCTCGCAAGCGCGGCTGGGCAAGAGGTGTTGGTAATTTAGGACGTTATTCCAAGCCTGCCGTAACCAAATTTAAACGAACTGGTGCTAAAGCGACCAAAAAAACTGATTTACGTTATACTTGCACGGCATGTAATAAAATGAGTTCCCAGCCCCAAGGTATTCGGGCCAAGAAGGTGGAATTAATATGATGGGGGAAACCAAAAGTAAATTCATTAAAGTTCGTTGTGCTAAATGCAAGAACGAGCAGATTATTTTTGGTCATGCGAGTACGCCTATCGAATGTTTGGTCTGCAATAGTGAAATTGCGGTTCCCACGGGCGGGAAGGCCAAGATTACGGCGCGGGTCCTGGAAGTGTTGGAGTAAATATGACCCAGCGGTATGCTAAATATCATGCTTTAGGAAATGATTACCTGGTTCTGGATCCTATTCGTTTTTCTGTACCGTTAACGACAGCAAGAATACAAAAAATATGCCATCGTAACTTTGGGTTAGGGTCTGACGGTATCTTGTATGGGCCAATTGATGCGCATGGAATTCCTTTAGTTCAGATCTACAATCCCGATGGAAGCGAGGCTGAGAAAAGTGGGAATGGAATTAGAATCTTTGCTAAATATTTATGGGATAATGGCCTGGCAACATCGGATTATCTGGATGTAGTGACTAAAGGGGGAAAGGTGTCCGTTTTGCGTAATAATTCGCAGGCAACTAATCTTACAGTTTCTATGGGTCAATTCTCACGCTTGTGGGAAGAGCATATGGAAATAGGCGGCATTACAAAACGCTGGGTGAACGCTGTCTCTATCGGCAATCCTCATGCTGTTGTGATGCTAGTAGATTCCGATGAAATTTCTGAAGAAAAAGCTCGGCAGCTTGGTCCAATTATTGAAAATCACCCTGATTTTCCCGATCGCACTAATGTTCAATTAGTCAAGGTTTTGGATAGGCGTAACATTCAAATTGAGATTTGGGAGCGAGGGGCGGGGTATACGCTTGCTTCGGGTAGCAGTAGCTGCGCAGCTGCCGGTGTTTGCTATACAAAACGCCTGTGTGATGAAGACATTACCGTCCATATGCCCGGCGGAAATTTAGAGATTCGTGTTGAAGACGGTCTTCAGATGATTATGACCGGAGAGGTGGAAAGTGTTGCCGAAGGTCAGTTTACTTCTTCCTTTATTGACCAGCTCCTAAAATTAGAATAAATTCACGACAAATCTTTATAAATGGCTTTCATTCTCTCTCTAAAATGTTCTACAAACGCCAAGGGCTACCGGAAGAAGATGAAATTGTACTGTGTAAAGTAACTCAGATTCTTCCTAACTCCGTCTTCGTAGAGCTGGTGGAATATGAAAAGCAGGGCATGGTCCATATTTCTGAAATTGCACCAGGGCGCATTCGCAATTTGCGTGATTATGTGAGTGACGGCCGGGAAATTGTATGTAAAATTTTGCGCATCAATCGGGAGCGTGGGCACATTGATTTATCGCTGCGGCGAGTCAATTCTACGCAGCGAGCCGAAAAATTAGAAGAAATTAAGCAAGAAATAAAAGCAGAAACTCTCATTAAAAATATTGCCAAAAAGTTAAAGAAGCCCGCACATGAGATGTATACTACCGTAACTGCCAAGGTCTTCAAGGAATATTCTCATCTCTATCTCTGTTTCAAGGATATTGTTGCTCAAAAGGTGAACTTAGAAAAATTGGGCTTGGATCAGGCCTTGGCGCAGGAAATTTCAACCGCGGTGTTAGATAAATTTAAACCGCCCAAAATAGAACTCAAAGGCGAGATTAAGCTCCAGACCTACAGCCCTGAGGGGGTTGATAAGATTAAGTCTACTTTGCACGCAATAGAACTGGTATCTCCCAGCATCACTATTTCTTATTTGGGGGCCGGCCGTTACAAATTAACGATCGAGGATGTTGATTATAAGCCTGCCGAGAAAAAAATAGAGCAGGTCCAGCATATTCTTGAGCAATTTACAGATAAACTTTCAACTGCCTCCTTTGAGCGGGAGAAAACCGAATAATTATGGCCCAACATATTCATCAGTGTTCTTCCTGCCGAAAATATATGTTAGAACAATTATGCCCTTCTTGCCGCACTGCTACTATTATTCCCAAGCCACCTAAGTTTTCGCTCGATGATAAATATGCAGGGCTGAGAAGGGAAGTGAAACGCAAAGAATTGGGGGAAAAAGGGTTGTATTGATTCTACGACAACATCTCTCTTAATTTCTTTTTTCCAAATCCATAGACCTCTTTATCTGGCAAATCTCCATATCTGTACATATCTTTTGGCAGGCCTTTCATTTCTTCGGTCACTTTTCCACCAATTCGTTTGACCATGGTGGGCCAAGAAGTAATAGTACCAACTTCTGCTGCAATGGTTTTATGAATGTCGCTTGGAATGATTTCCTGTCTATCTTCATCATACCCGCTGGCGACAACGTATAATACTGGGCCTTTGGTTTCATCAATGTCATTTAATATTTCCAGCAAATACGGTTTAAGATGTTGGCAGGGCGGACATCCTGGCGACATGAAATAAAATCGTGCATCTTTATCGGCTAATGCTTGCTTAACTTTTTGCCTCGAGTCTACAAATACTGATCTTTTGAATAAATCATAAAGAAGAAAGTCCGGCGGACCAGCAGTTGGCATCCATTCTATTTCATCGTTAGGAAGAGATATTGGAAAAGTTCCACCCCATTCTCTCTGCTTCTCTGACACTGTACTCAAAATTCGCTGGTATTCTCTTCCTGCTTCAAATAAATCTATTGGTGCGCCGCCAGCTTCGAGTATTGTGCGAGTGTACTGTATTGCTTCGTTTAAGGATATTAATCCATCCCTGTTGTCATCAGCAGCTGCGCGCCAGGGAGCATTGAAAAAATGTTCCGCAAAAAAAGCACAAGTTGCTTCATTTCCAAACTTTGTTTTTGCAAATGATTTGATTCTTTCGTTTCCCAGATTTACTGCAAATCCCTGCCCTTCACAGCCATCAAATAAAGTAATTGCCTGTTTAAAATTCATTTTTTGTAGAAGTACTGCAAGATACCTATCTGCAAGCTTATCTGGCTCATGCTCCTGGACACGCCGTTGCAATACGGCGTAACTAGAATTTCCTTCCGAGCCCCCATGCCCGGTAATATAGAGGAAAAATTCTTCCGGAGCAACTGCACTATTTCCTAACAATTTTTCTAAAGAATATTCTATATTACGCACAGTAGCGGGTCCGGCAATGGAAGGAAGAGAAAATCCTAATTGTTCCTGACAAAGATATCGCCAATGTGCTATCGGCTCTTGAACTAATGTATCATAAGAAGGAGACAAGATGGTAATGTCGCTTTCTTTATATCCAGTCCCTCTTAAAAATTTCATTGCTCTAATAATATTTTCCAGATGATATTCTTCAGGAGCACCATTGACAATCAGGGCTTTTCTGCCTTCGTACTTAATCTTTTTTGATTCTATTTCTGAGAGAATAGGAGTAGCCACTTGGGGCATGGGCGCAGTTCGACATGCTGGCAGAGCTAGAAGAAATTTCAATAAATCCCTGCGGGTAATATCCATAAAGTTTGAATAAAGCAGTTATTTATAAAGTTTACCATTAGAAAGTAATAAATAAGTATTGGAATTTTAGTTTTCTTTTCAGCATTAAAATTCTTGCACATAATCATGTACAAACATAAATAAAGCATCTGCAGCGACAATGTTCGTTTGGCTGTTTTGGCTGCAATATTGTAATTTTTTTCTTACAAATGCTGCATCCTCTGGGTGCATTTTCCATAAACTCTGATTTACTAACCCCACTAATGAACTTTGTCCGGGAAATTATGAGGCCATTACAATAGGAACCTTGTACAGAATCATAAAAAACTAGGAGATTTTCATTGTGATTTTCATTTATTTGTTCGTTATCCAGAAATTCTTCCAAAGATGTTTTATCTGATGAATTTGGTTCTTGGCCAATACTCCGCGTTTCGGGGTGTGGTTTAATGTTCTCAGAGACGAAATCTTGAGGAGCGTTGTTTCCCCCACATGAAAGTGCGGTTAATGCTGCTAACACTATTTTTTTCATGATAGGCTAAAAAAATATCTATCGTAGATTTAAATTAAGCAAGGCTCCACCAGCACTCATCCCTTTAGCCACTCCTTCTAACGTAAGCAAAGTGTCGGCATTTCGGTCAATGAGCATTTTTCCATTAAAGAAGAATATTTTCAGCGTATCTTGCTCTAAGCGATAGGTCAATTTCTCTGATACTTTCAATTCGCCATTGCCGACAGGGAAGTCTACTTCCTCTAATTGGATGTCTTCCACCAGAAGGTAATCATAACTTAAATCAGTGAATGATATTTTCATCTGTGTTTTCGCAGAGAGAGCAATGCCATTGATGTTAATACTCTTGGCAATTCCATCTAACGAAAAGCCCAGTTTTTGCAGCTCCATGCCGCCATCAAAGCCTTCAATTTTTAAGGTCACTTCATCCAGATTATTTAATTCCAGCCGGTCATTATTAACATTGATTTTAGCGCCAGAATTGGTAAAATGCAATTCAATATCACGTATTCTCGATTCTTTGGCAACTATGGGGATTTCATCAAAAGAAAGAGTTACATCGACCTCGTTTGCATTTTGTTCTATCTTCTTGCTGAATACCGTATCGATATCCTCTGCGTCCAAGGCCTGGTTCTCTTCGTCTACAAATACTTGGGTGATCTCTGACCCGTTTTTGTAGGTACCGACGATGGCGCTGGTTAAGCTGAATTTTTGAGAATCATTCATAAAGAGAAGGAAAAGTATCCCTCCCACTACTAATGTAACCATAACTAAATAAAATCGTAGATGGCTTTTTTCGTGGCCGGGTGCGCTCATGATGTACCTCTTTGAACTTTATAAGTAGTTGGATAAAAATGAGATTAATAAACTTTGCGGTTGGGCAGCACTATCGTTGTTTTCTCCTATTTTCATCAATGAGCCTTTCTATTAATGCTAATACTTGCTGTGGCTCATTAATATCTTTTATTTCAAATGAATTTTGAGTAGATCCATGCACAAAGATCGTTCCTATATTGAGCAGCCGCTGGATCCTTCCCTGATGAGTATTGATCTCGGGCACGTAGCCCAGTGGAAGAAAATGGACATTTTTCTTGGTTTGTTTAAAGATTCCTTTGATGATGACAACTTTACTTTCGGTAATTTTATACCATACTATTGCTCTGGACCATTCAGCTGATAAGAGGGCAAATGCCGCAATCCCTAATATTAAATATGTAAATGGCCGGGCAAGTGCTATTCCTTTGATATACGTAGCTCCCAGCAGGCCTAGCAGCAAAAAGGAACAAACATACTCGATGATGAACGCTTTACGGGATTTACGTAGGATAGTGATTACTTTATCTCCTTTTTCTTCATTGTCCATCCTCCTATGCTCCATCCTAAAGTTTATATATTTTGTTATCAGGCCGGTACTTATGCCGGAATTACCTGAAGCAGAGACTATCGTTAGTCAGCTGAAAAAGCATGTTGTAGGCAAGAAGATGAATTCTGCTCAAGTGCTTGTTGACCGGGCCGATAAAGGAATTGAAAAAATTATGCCCTGCAAAATAATTCGGGTGTGGCGGCGAGCGAAAGCAATTGTAATGGAATTGGAAGGTTCCCAATATCTCTTGGTGCGCCTAGGTATGACCGGGCATTTCCATTACGCCTTCAAAGGGGGAGATTTGGGGAAAGATGAAAAGTTTGCCATTGTAAAATTCTATTTACAGGATGGTTCGATTCTAAGCTATACTGATATTCGCAAATTTGGGTCAGTGCGGTTGTTGAATCAGCAGGAGCTTGATCAAAAATTGGCTCTGTTTGGGCCTGAGCCTTTAGGAAAAGAATTTACTTTAGAATTATTCAAGCATCTGCTCTCCACTCGCAAAAAAGCCAATATTAAAGTGACTCTAATGGATCAAAGTTTTATAGCCGGTATAGGCAATATCTATGCACAAGAAGCTTTGTATCATGCATCTATTAACCCTATGCGTAAGATTTATACACTTACCCAGCCTGAAATAAAAAAGCTGCACAATGCTATTCAAAAAGTATTAAAGCAGTCCATCATCCATAACGGCACAACGGTGGAAAATTATGTCCACATTGAAGGCGCGGGCGGCTTTCAGAAATACCTCGCCGTGTATGAGAAAGAAAAATGTCCTCAAAAGCATGCGGTGGAGAAAATATATTTAGGGGGAAGGGGAACGTATTACTGTAAACAATGCCAGACATAAACGAATTGGAAAAGAAAAAGAAGAAGTTAAAGAGAAAGAAAGGAGATGAATGGGAGATAGATGCTAATTCCGACCATCCTGTACATGAGAAGTATACCAAGCAAGAGCCGTGGAAGGAAGGGTGAATTTTGAATTTTAGCTGGAAAAGTTTATATAGATTTACGACTAAGAAGAGTGTATGACTGAAACTATCTCCTTAGGACAAGTATACGATGAACTCAAAAATATAGAAAAAAGGATGGTAACTAAAGAAGATTTAGACGCACTTTTCGATACTATCCAAATTATGACTAATCCTGACACAATGCTTAGAATCCAAGAGAGCGAGAAAGCAATTAAAGAAGGAAAAGTAAAACAAGTTAATTCTGTTCAAGATATGCTTGATGAGATTGATGAATAATGCCTTGGGTGATTAAAAGAACTGATCCATTCTTGAAGGACCTTAAGAGGCATCGTAAAAACTATGAATTATTGCAAGAACTTGATGCTAAACTGAGGAGGTTGGAAGAAGATCCAAGTGTAATTGGGGGCGAATTATCTGGTAATTTAGTCGGGAAAAGATCAACTAGATTAGCAGCAAAATTCAGACTTATTTTTAAAATAGATGAGGCAGAAAAAGTAATTTATCTTCTTGCGATCGACCATCGAGGGCACGTATATTAATGGATATTCTCTTCAAGAAGTATACCAAGCAGGAGCCGTGGAAGGAATAATTCTTAGCATAGGAAAGTCACTTGATCTTCGGCCTTAAAATCATCTCTTAACTTTATACTGCAGCTGCACTTCATCCTTCGATAACTTCTTGATTCTCATCAATTCTAGTTTTGCTTCAAACGTGGCATCGGCAAAGAGTTTTATTCCCTTTCCCAGGAGAATTGGCTCAATATCCAGATAGATTTCATCGACCAATTTCTCTTGCATAAAGCTGGAATTGAGCTTTCCGCCACCGCAGATCAACGCTTGGGAAAATCCTTCCCGCTGCAAAAAAGTAAGTGCTTCCGATGGTGATTTCACTGCGGTAATTTTCTTATTGGTTTTCAATTTTTGGCTTACCACGACAACTCTGACCTTCCCTAATTTTTGGAATTCATTATTCTTAACCATCACTTCATAGGTTCTTCTGCCGATGATCATATTTCCTGCTTTCTGAATCATGCCACTAAAGCTCTTCCATTCTTTCGGAGAAACCCAGTTTGTCGCATCATTTTCTCTGGCGATCATGCCGTTGGCGGTGGTGGCTATGTAAAGTATCGTTTTCATCTTTAGGTTAATCTTATGCCGTCATTCAGTATTCCTTTCACTAATAAATCTTTCTTATTTCGATAAAAAGATTCTTTTTCAAAATAATGCACTTCTACTTTTTTATCATAGGCTTTTTCAATCTTGGAAATGAGTTTAATAATGGCCTCTTTGTGTCTGAATTCTTTTAGATGTACGATGGCGATATCCACATCTGATTTCTCGGTATAAATTAATTTAGCATAGGAACCAAAAAGATATACTTCTATTCCTTTAAAATGAGAAAGAGCAGCGACAATATCTAAGATAAGATAATACTTTACCATTATTTGGGTAATATTTTTCGGTAAAATTATTTTCAAAAAATATTCTGCATTTGAGTGAGAAGTAAGAAGCTGACAAGGAATTAATTTCAAGACCAATGAAAGTCTTAGCTGCATTTATATACAATAGTGCTTTTCCTTTGTAATACAATGGGAAAAATAATTGTAATGGGGCTAATATTGGCACTGGGGATTTTAGTGGTTGGATGTACTGAAACAAAAGTTCGCGTCTCCGAAACTGATTCTACCTCTCCTGAAAATGAGACTAATTTTACCAATTCTGAAAACGAAGCTGATTTTACCTGTCCTGAAGACAACAAATGGTTTGCTTGTCGTTCTATGGACGATCCTGTTGCATTCTGTGGTTCGGAGTATTGGGTTGATGGTCGGAATATTTATGAAAGCTGGCTCCTAAAAGAATGTCCTGGAATTGAAATACTTGAATGAACCTTTAATTACATTACTTTGGTATATCCTTCACCTTCCCAAACGCAAACACTTCTGCTTTGCTCACTACATATACTTGAAAGTTCTTGACCTTCTCCAAAAAGGGACTGAGCAATTCTTCTTTTAATACGTCTGTTCCCTCCAGCAGTGGATTAAAACTAGGCACAGCAATCAATTCTTTTCCTTTCCACTTTCCTTTCAGGAAACATTTGTACTTCTCTTTCTTGCTGCCTTCGGAAATAGTGATGGCGGGATGCTCATGTCCAATAATAATACGTTTGGCCTTGGTTTCAATTAATTTATCTCCATGAACGATGAGAGTATCTCCCACTTGATACTCAGTGAGGACCAAAATGCCCCTTTTTTCAGCAATAGGTTTGATGATGGGGTCGTGGTTGCCTTTGATGATAATGACTTCCGGGCAATGCTGCAGACAGAAATCAAGGAACTGTAACACCTCATTCCATTCCTGCTGTAATACTGTCCCAAATTCATGTTTCAGATCGCCGTTGATGATAATCTTTTGTGGTTTCACTTGCGTGAGTATCTGTTCCATCTCTTTGATAATTTCTTGCAGTTGAAATTTGGGCACGAGAATTCCTTTTCGATGCAGCGCTTCTTCGTAGCCAATATGCAGATCGTTGATGATGAGGGTTTTTTCTTTGGATAGCCAGAGAGCAGCGTGTATGATTTCGATTCCAGGGCTGATTTGCATTTGCTCTTATGAGCAAGAAATATTTATAAATGATGCGAATTGAAAGCTAGATTATGCCCCGGTGGCTCAGCGGTTAGCGTAAACAATACAACCAAAGCGGATGGCTGTTAACCATCAGATCATGTGTTCAAATCACATCCGGGGCGCTTTTATATTTTCTAATCTTTTCCATTTTGGTTGGGTTATTAAAGCCAATCAATGACAACCAATTAACTAAATTCTTATTCCCAGGAATTTCTAAACGGTAGTTTTCTTTCCCTTTATGGCTTACTGATCCATAAAAATGATATTTCTTCAATTGGGATAAGATTTCAGCTAGAAATGTCTTTGATTTACTTGTAATTTCAATTCTAGGATAATATCTGTAGCCTCTATGTTGCTTACTAAATACAACACATCCATCTGTATCAGCAAGACCACGGACAAAGGCAAAGAAATATTTCTTATCTTGTAAAATTGGGGTGGGTATGATTAAACTTTCATACTTTGTTCCGATTGGTAGATACTTTGATAGTTCATTAAAAAGACACTTGTCTGAGAACTTGATAAATAGTGCATTCTCATATTTTCTAAAACTTATTTTTATCTCTTTATTGAACAATTCTTTAAAAAGTTTCTTTGTTATTAATTGGTGATATTCTAAATCATCGGTTTTGTGTCCAGCAATGTAAATATATCTCGCTTTCCCGGTATGCGATAGACAGCCATCTCCTGCCATGAGCCCAAGTAATTCTGCTAATTTTTCATTCATTTCAATCACCTTTTCCGTGTTTTCTGCCTGCTCAAAACACCGAACTAAAGAAAAAGAAGCATTTGTGGCAAAACTCACCAATATGTTTTTAGGATTCCGACCTCTTCAAGGAAAAAACTTATGGATGAGCTTTGACTTCGCCTCTTTTTCAGTAATTTCAGTGAAGAACTAGTTTATATACAATCTGCAAACTTGTCTAGTGGGTAAGTGGCTTACAATATAACAAATAAGTTTCTTAGCGAGACAAGATAATTACTTAAAAGTAACGAAACATTTATAAATAATTGGCTATATTTATGCCTCTATGCAAAAAGTATCGATTACAAGTTTGACTGAAGGTGAAGGAGCCAGTCCTACAGAATCTTTTACGTTTCGTTATCCTTCTATAAGTCAGTCTGCTGTTATTCATTTTCATTCGCTTTCAAAAGAAATGCAAGACCAAATAGTTCCCAAGATGCAAGAGCCGTACTATTCGGGGGAACTGGATCGTCGTCACAATGAAGAATTTCTAGTACTTACTTTAGAAGGGCAGGGATATGCCGGACATGCGCAACGAGCTCATCAAGAAGGACAACGAATATTAACTGCCAAAGAAGTGATGGAACAGCGAGTAAAATATGGAACTCAACCTGCAGTATTAGGATTTCTCCATGAATTGCAAGAGCGCCGATATGATGGCTATAAACCAGCATTTCAAAAAGATTATGAGGCTCTCTGCAGAGATCCAGAATTGCGTTGGTTTGCTGCTATTGCTACCAGTACAGCATTGGCGGTTGAAGGGCAAAAGTTTATGATTATTCCACAATCTCAAACATTGGAACACGTAGCTGCCAGACCATTGATTCTTTCTGATCGTGTTGTCGAAAAAGAAAAATACAAAAGTATCGAAGGGGAGGGATATTTGTTTTCGGTTCCTCGAAAAGATCAACGGGATAATAATTTTGATCATCTTCCGCTTTATGTTGCGCTTACTGATAATGATGAAAAATTAGTGCATGAATATCAAAGAACCATGGCGCAAATTAAGTTTGGATTTGCTGGTGCACAAAGACAATGTGATACTCCGTTTAATCGAGAGCGCGACAGTGGATTACAAGCAAGAATGGAGAAAATAGGGTATTTGTTTAGCACCTACAGTAGCGGCTTAACATTTCCAGATTTATGGTATTATCCTACATCTGGGTTAGCACCTGTTCAGTTGAAAGGATTTAATAGTGTTCTTGAATTTCCAAGAGATTACCCCCAAGCTTCCACTTTTGATAACCAAAAAGTAATCCGGTGTTTACCAGATCCTTCTAGACGGCCGGAGAATAGACAAATAGGCATTTCCGATGTTGGAGGTTGTGATCCTCAGGATATGCGCTGGGATTTTGAACAATTGTATTCTTTTTCTCAACCTTGTACTGTAGTTTCAGTACAAAAAGATGCGTAAACTTATTTCCCCAATCCCGCTTCATACACCTTCCTTGCCACTGTCTCCATCAATTCCACGTGCTCTGCCGTTCCATTTTTGAACAATAATTCTCCAAAGCTGTGCACCACAATTTCTAAATCTTGTTCTTTGATAACCAAAAGAATGGGCGTTTCTAGAATCGTTTCAAATGATTTTTGTATCTTAAGCAAATCTAGCTTGGCTTGCCTTTTAAGCTGCGCTGAATATCCTGCTCTGGTTTTGCATTTGCCGAAGGTGAAGTTGGTATCCATTGTTTCATCAAATGGCAATTTCTTTATAAAAGTGCCCATGCTCACTACCGAATGATTTATATACTGAAATAGTTTAATTCCCTATATAGAGGTGATAGTCACATGGTTAAAAAAGGAGTAAAAACAGCTCCACAACGGGTTGAAATTCATCGTATCGCTCATTATGCTTTCTTTATAGGTTTATTAGTTGCCATTGTCGCCGGTTTCTTTAGATCAGTGCTAAGCCCTGAAGTATTGGTTACAACTTTAGTCATTTTGGGATTCCTCGTCGGACTTTTTAATTTGACCGCAGAAGAAACCACGCCTTTTCTGACAGCTGCCATTGCTTTAATGCTTGCGGGCATCGTTAACTTGGGCTTGATTCCTGGTGTGGGCTTATACTTACGCAGTATCTTAAGCAATATTGTGGTCTTTGTGGTGCCTGGCGCAATTTTAGTGGGCTTGAAAACAATATGGAAATTAGCGTCTGATTAAATTCTTATTTTTCTTATATTTCATTACCATAACTTTTTAAAATAACATTTGATGCTTTATACACTAATGAATCCGAAAATTTTTGATTGTCCGCATTGTAAAAGTAAATTTAGTGCCTATGTGTTTAATGGCCTGGCAGGAATATATTGCCACTTCTGCCATCTGAAAGTGAAGATGAATTGATCGCACTTTGGTGGTTAACAATTTAGTATTTTGGAGAAGTTATTTTTAAATGAAATGTAGTCCGAAAAATTATCTTCGCCTTTTAGGACCACTCCTAATGCCGGTCGCTGCGGCTGAAGCTTCATCCCACTTATCATGAGCAACTGATCTTTTCAGTGCTTTTTCGGATTCATTTATTTCTCTTTGACAATCCTGTGTGTAGGTTAATAAGGTCCCACTAAATCATCCTAATCTTTCATCGATTTCTTTCGCAACTTGTTCTAATTCCGCAAAGGCTGCTTCCATATCTCGATGCAGGTCTTTAATCACGTCATGCAAGCTTCCTTCCCGAAGAATATATCCTTTTTGTTCTTTCACGGCAATGCCGGCATCCATGAGCTTAGTTAAATGGTGGATCACTGTGCCCCGACTCAAATCCAGCCGCTGGGCAATGTCATCAGAAGAGATTGGTTTGCCCTGTTTTGAGGTGCGAACCAAGGTAATAAATAAGCGAAAACAGCTGCTGTCTTTGTCGCGAAGATTAAATAATCCTAAAGAATTCCCCAGCCATTGTAGTTCCTGATTAACATTATCAGTGGAACTTTTACGTACGCGAACAATGGTTACTCGTTGAGTCATCTTTCCTAGAAAGGGAAGTTTATTTTTAATCTTTTCTACTCAAAATGGCAAAATTGTTCCGCAAGATTTATATAGAAGGTCTATTTTAGCCAATCATAGTTGATTTAAGATAAACAAAATGACCGAACCTACAGAAATAAATGAAAAAATGCAACCTGCAGAGAATGCAGAGCCAACAGAACCGATTGAGCAAGCAGACCCTCTGCAGGAAATGAAAGAATTGGTTCAAAGAACCCAAGCCAATTTTGAAAATTACCGCAAACAAACCGAAAAACGAATCGAGGATATCCGGGAAACTGCAGCCAAAGGGATTATCCTGCAATTGCTGCCTATCCTGGATAATTTTGAATTGGCATTCAAGAGTCATGCGGGTGAAAAGAATGAGCTGCTCCATGGCATCGAATTAATCTATGCGCAGTTATTTTCAGTCCTCGAAGAACAGGGGGTGGCAGTGATCAACACTGGTAAACAGAAGTTTGATCCCTATTATCATGAGGCTTTACTGAAAGTAGAATCAGATCTTCCAGAGAATACTATTTTGGAAGAATTTCAAAAAGGATATACCTTAAAGGGTCAAGTGATTCGGCATGCCAAAGTAAAGATAAGTGCAGGTCCAAAAAAAGAAAATCAAACAGAGAAAAAAAATCAAATTCAATCGGAGGAAATAAAAAATGGCAAGTAAAACATCAGGAGCAACAATTGGAATAGACTTAGGAACAACCTTTTCAGCAGTAGCAGTCATGGAAGCGGGTAAACCTGTTATCATCCCCAATGCAGAAGGAACCAGAACTACTCCTAGCGTCGTACATATTCGCGATCAGGAAATAATTGTCGGTCAAATTGCGCGCAATCAGGCCATCGTCGATCCTGCGCATAATATTCGTTCTATCAAGCGAAAAATGGGCAGCAACGAAAAGATAGAAATTGACGGCACGCAGTATACGCCCGAGCAGATTTCAGCCATGATTCTGCAGAAATTAAAACGAGATTCGGAAGCATATCTTGGACAACCGGTCAAAAATGCCGTCATCACCGTTCCTGCATATTTTAATGATGCTCAACGGCAAGCCACCAAAAATGCTGGCGAGATTGCCGGATTGAATGTATTGCGCATTATCAATGAGCCAACGGCAGCAGCCCTGGCCTATGGCCTGGATAAACAACAGCAAGCACATACTATCCTGGTCTTTGACTTTGGCGGGGGAACCTTTGACGTATCCATTCTGGAATTAGGTGATGGTGTATTTGAAGTAAAGTCCACTTCTGGAGATAATTACCTGGGCGGGGATGATATTGATGAATTGATCATGAATTTCCTGATTGATAATTTCAAGAGATCAACCGGGATTGATCTGCGCAGTGACGCCACAGCAGTGCAGCGGCTCAAAGAAGCGGCTGAAAAAGCCAAGATTGAGTTGTCTGGGAAAGCAAAAGTAGAGATCAGCATCCCTTTCGTGACTGCCGATCATAACGGCCCCAAGCATATTAAAGATGAATTGAGCCGAGCTAAATTTGAAAGTCTCATCAGCGATATTTTACGCCGATTAGAAGGTCCTACCAAGAATGCGCTGCGTGATGCCAATTTAAGTGCTGATAAGCTGGATAAAGTTATTTTCGTCGGTGGAAGTACCAGAATCCCGGCTGTCCAGGAATTAGTACGCAAATTGACGGGAAAAGAAGGCGATAAATCGGTCAATCCTGATGAAGCAGTTGCCGTTGGTGCTGCCATCCAAGCCGGAGTACTTTCAGGAGATGTGCGCGACGTGCTGTTACTTGATGTCACACCTTTGAGCTTGGGTATCGAAACGCTCGGCGGGGTTTTAACCAAGTTAATTGAGCGAAATAGTACCATTCCCACCAAGAAATCACAGATATTTAGTACTGCTGCGGATAATCAACCGGCAGTTACGATTCGTGTAGCTCAAGGAGAGCGGCCCATGTTTGCCGACAATAAAGTGTTAGGGCAATTTGATCTGATGGGAATTCCGCCTGCTCCTCGTGGGGTTCCGCAAATTGAAGTTACCTTTGATATTGATGCCAATGGAATCATGCATGTCTCGGCCAAAGATTTAGGAACATCCAAAGAACAGCGCATCAAGATTACTGGCTCAAGTGCGCTCAGCAAGGATGAAGTGGAGCGCATGAAGAAAGAAGCAGAGATGAATGAAGCAGAAGATACCAAGCGCCGGGAAAAGATTGATGCTGAAAATAATGCTGATGCCACTGCCTATCAGACGCGCAAAGTGCTGGAAGAGTTTGGTGATAAGATCGATGCTGCCTTGAAGAAGAAGATCGAAGATAAAATTAAAGAAGTCGAAGAAGCTCGCAAAGATGGCGAGCCTGCTGCCATCAATAAGAAGATTGAGGAGTTAAATAAGATGGTGCAGGAAATTGGCAGCAAGATGTATCAGGAGGCAGCGGCCAAGCAAGGCCCTGAACCAGGAGCCGGGCACGCCGGCCATGGCCATAAAGGCAAGGCCCCCGACGACGAGAAGGTGGTGGATGCGGAGTTTAAGGAGAAATAATCACTTAAAAGTGGCAAAGTTTATAAAGAAAGATACTTTTATAGGCTTTAGTAGCCACCAAACGAGGTATTACTATGACTAACCAACTACTAACTTTAGAATATGTGTGTACGGGGAATAACGGACGTAGTCCTATGGCAGAAGCAATTGCTCAAGATTATGTTCAACGGCAAGGATTAGCTGATAAAATAAAAGTGAGCTCTAGTGGGAGTGGTTTGCATCGTGGTACAATGAAATTTGGTGACGCATTAGTCGCACAAAAATTAGGTTTAGTACGCATGGCATTAGAAAATGGTGTTTTTCAAGAATCTTGGAAGCAAAGAGAAGCTCGATTGGTTTCAGAGGATGTTCGAGATGAGCAATTTTTGGATGATTTATTCAATTACGCTATTCGAGTAGAAGGAATTTTACGCGATCAGGCTTTGTTTGAAGTTGGCTTAGTGGCGACAGGAAAATATCACCAAACCACACAAGCAATGATATTGGATGCTGATCGCAGGATTGTACTACCTATGGCAGGATCTAATGTTGACCAAGTAAAAAAAATTTATACTGGTTTTAATCAGCCTCGCGTCCTAACGACACTTAATGAATATGCGGGAATGGAAGGAGACGTGCCCAATCCTTTTTGTCAATTACTGCCTGCGTACCGAGAAAGCAGAGATCATCTCATGGTGGCTGTACCCAAAACGGTGGATAGAGCAGTGAGAGAATTACTTGGATAAAATGCATGCCCAACTATCAATATCTATGGGGTAATTATCAAGCCCACTGGACCAGCGTGGATGCGTATCTATCTTTATTTGTAGATCTAAAGCATCTTCTTCCCTGGAATGAGTGTAAAAATAAAATTCAAGTATCACGGGGAAATCGTATCGCCACTTTCCAGCATATTGCAGATTTAGATGCTGATATTGAACGAGGAAAATTATTTCTTGAGAAATCATTTTATCATCATTTCCTGCGGCAGGCTGCGCAGCGATGCAAGGAACATCAAGATTTTTTCACATCACTCAAAAACGTAAACTGGGAGAAAACATCAAACGAACAATTACTAGATTTATTAGCTCAGGCACGAGAACAATTTCAACTAACTGTCAGTTATTTTAAGCCAACTCAAGGTGAAGGCATGCATTATCTTGTAGAGAGTATCAAAAAAATGGTTAGTGAAGAAGAAGCCTCTTTACTAATGACGCCGGTAGAATTAGATCAATTAAATCACGAGCAATTAGCATGGTCTAAGATAGTAGAAGAGCCGTATTCAGAGCTACGCATTTTGGAGCATGTTGAAAAATACCCTTGGGTTGTTGCTAGTCACTTTACACTTTCTGACGTTGTGCATACCCTTAAACAGAAATATGAGTATGATAAAGTGCATGCGCTCCCCCTGGATATACATCAAAAGAAATTAGAATTAAAGCAACAACAGGAAAATATTCTAGCGGGAAATCAAGAATTACGAGAACTAGCATCTCGTGCCCAACAACTAGCAATATGCCGAATGTATGTAAAATCATGCTGGGCAGGCACCGAATTCTACACTCTTCCTATTTTTGCTCAAATATCTCAAAGAACTGGAGAAGATATCTATGATCTTGCTCGATATTATGTATTTTCAGAAATCAAGCAGTTATTGCGTGAACAAAAAAGACTTTCTGCTCAAGAGAAAGAAAATAGAGAAAAATGTGTGATTGGATTACTTAAAGAAGGAAAAGTTATTCTCAAATCTGGGGATGGAGCGGAGAATCTTGCAAAACAAGAATTAGCAGAATTATATGAGATTAAGAATTTCAATGAAGTTAAAGGCATCGTTGCTAACCCGGGGAAAGTTCAAGGAATTGCGCGAATTTTACAATCAAATAATATGCAGCAAAATAATGAGCTGCGTAAGACCTTCAGAAAAGGAGATATTTTAATAACACAGATGACTCAGCCAAATATTGTTGACATTGCCAGCCGGGCAGGTGGCATCGTAACTGAAGAAGGTGGCATGTTATCGCATGCAGCTATTATTAGCAGGGAATTTAAAATCCCATGCATTGTAGGGACGCATACCGCAACCACGGTCTTTAAAGATGGAGAAATGATAGAAGTTGACGCTCAGGCAGGTATCGTGAGGAAATTATGAAAGAACTTATTGCGGGAGAAACGGTAGATAATGATCCGGAACAATTTATTCCTCTCTTTACTGCAAAATTTGTAAATATTTCTTTTCTCAATAACCAAATATTTGCCCATACTTCTATGGCTCAAAGTAAAGTTCTCGTAATCTGCCGAAAGGAATGGTGGAATACTTTTATTGATCACCAAGGCGAGAAACGATGTTCTGAAAAGGGAGTTGAGTTTTTTTCAAACCAAGAAAAATTTACAGAATGGGTTTCTGAATTCAAAGATTATATGAGAGAAGCGAAAGATAAAATTATTCCTCACTATAGCAAGCCTCCCTTGCATATTACTCGTGATGAATTTACAAAGTTGTACTTTTTTTTAATCCGATATTGGCAATTATATGGGTTTACCGAATTTCCCTATACTAATAAAGCCTACCAAGTTATGACTGAAAATAAAGATATTTTGTTGCAGCGAAATTTAGATCAGATGTATGCACTTAAGGTTGAGGGAAGAGAAATTTTAAACCATTTTTTCTTTTCTGATGGAGTTATTCCCAACATTGTACTCTACTTTTCCACAAAGTATTATGGAGATCAAGAATCTGCCAAATATCTTTCTTATGATGAGATACTTCGATTATTTGATCAGAAGAACATTGATAAGAATATAATAGAAGTAAGAAAAAAAGAATTTGCGCTGCTTGCTACTCCTCACAAAATATATGAATTAAATAATGAAGAATGTCAGATGGTAATTTCTTCACTTATTGTGAAAAAAGAGGCTGATATAGTGCAAGGTGTTGTTGCCCATAGAGGAAAAGCGGTTGGAAAGGTTGTTCTTGCTCCTATGGGTAACACACGAAAAGAAGTACAAAAAGTATTTGACAAAATGGAAGTTGGTTCAGTACTCGTTGCCCAAACCACCGGTCCCGAATTCATGGTTCTATGCAGTAAGGCTTGCGCTATCGTTGCTGATCAAGGAGGTATGTTATCACATGCTGCGGTAGTTAGTCGAGAATTAGGAATCCCTTGCATTGTGGGTACTAACTACGGAACACAAATCTTCCACGACGGCGACCTTGTCGAAGTCGATGCCGAAAAAGGAGTGGTGAGGAAAATAACATGAATTTAAAAATATTTAAATCCAAAGATAGGGGGTATACTAAGTTAATAGGTAATATTAGCTTTCTTCTAGAACAGGCCCGGACTAAATCTTTTACAGTAATAAATCAAATCCTGGTTAAGACGTATTGGCAAATCGGAAAGTGGATTGTGGAGTTTGAGCAGCATGGTGAAAAAAAGGCAGTTTATGGAAGTGCTCTTTTAGATACTCTTTCTCATGATCTTACCAACGTACATGGAAAAGGCTTTTCTCGTGATAATTTAGAGAATATGCGAAGATTTTACATTAAATTTCCAATTTCCGAGACACTGTCTCCGATATTGTCTTGGAGCCACTATGTGGAGCTACTTAAGGTTTCAGAGGATTTAAGTCGTTCTTTTTATGAAAAACAGTGTATTAGAGAGGGATGGTCCCTGCGAGAGCTTAGAAGACAGATGAATTCCATGCTCTTTGAAAGAATTGCTTTAAGTAAAGATAAAAAAGGAGTTTTAGAACTATCTAAAAAAGGACAAGTGGTTGTAAAAGCGCAGGATGCCATCAAAGATCCTTATATCCTAGAATTCTTAGGATTGGATGAGTCCCATACCTATTCTGAAACAGAAATGGAAGATATGCTTATCTCAAAATTAAAGGAATTCATATTAGAATTAGGGAAGGATTTTCTATTTGTAGACCGGCAAAAAAGAATAACGCTAGGAAATAGGCATTATTATATTGATTTGGTTTTCTATCATCGTATTTTACGCTGTTTTGTATTAATTGATTTAAAGTTAGGTGAATTGAATCATGCTGATACTGGGCAGATGAATCTATATTTAAACTATTATAAACAGAATGAAGTGAAAGAAGGAGAGCATGAGCCGATAGGATTAATACTCTGTGCTTCTAAAAATCATGCCTTAGCTAAATATATTTTAACTGAACCTCATTTGTTTGCATCGGAATATAAGTTGCGCTTACCAAGTGAAACTGCTTTAAAAGAGGAATTAAAAAAATTATTGGAGTAAACACAAACCATGAAACTCCCCACCCTCTCCCATTGCCATGAACTCTTTGAACAATACAAAGTACCCGGCACAGTCAAAGAGCATTGCAATGCCGTGCATACAGTGGCCGTATTTCTGGCCCAAGAATTGGTGAAGCAAAGATATCCCCTCAATATAAACATCGTCAAACCATTCTCACTCCTGCACGATTTCATGAAAGCAGTGGTCTTGGAGCGATTAACCGATCCCCCATATAACTACCAGCCAACCCAGGAAGAGATAGAAATGCATCAAAAGCTGCGCCGGCAATATCCGCAAATGTCTGAAACTAAAGTTGCCCATCTTTTACTTAAAGACGAATTTCCTGAATTTGCCCGCCTATTCTTAGAACTGGATGATTTGACCAGAAATCCTAAAGCTAACGTGAGCGAAGAAGCCAGGTTTATTCACTATGTTGATTGGCGAGTGCTGGGCAATAAAGTAGTGCCATTATCTGTGCGCTTGGCCTATATCTATGATAAATATGGCCATTGGATCAAAAAGAAAGATATCGATTGGGAAGCCGCCAAGCAGGAGCAGTTTGAGTACGAGCATAAGATTTTTAACTATCTTGGCTTTGAAGCAGAAGAATTGGGAGAAAAAGTGATATTATAACATGGCAGATAAAGATTACTATAAAACGCTGGGCGTCGATAAAGGCGCAACGAAAGAAGATATTAAAAAAGCGTTCAAGAAATTGGCGCTCAAGTATCATCCAGATAGGGCTCCTGATGATAAAAAGACGGAATATGAAGAAAAGTTTAAAGAAATTAATGAAGCTGTTTCCGTTTTAGGTGATGATAAGAAGCGCCAGCAATATGACCAGTTTGGCAGTGCTTCCTTCCAAAATGGAGCTGGCAGTGGCTATGAAGGATTCGACTTTTCCGACATCATGTCCCAGTTTCGCTCAGGAGCGTTTGGTGATTTTGATGATGTGTTTGAACACGTGTTTGGCGGCGGGGGGCGCCGAAGTGCGCGGCAGCGGCGCGGTGCCGATTTAGGATATGAAACCGACATTACTTTAGAAGAAGTTGCCAGTGGAACCACGAAAACCATTGCGCTCAATAAATTAGAGCGATGTTCAGAATGCAATGGCAAAGGAGCCACCACTTTTGAAAATTGCCATCATTGCCATGGTTCGGGATATATGAAGAAAACACAGCGAACTCCTTTTGGCATATTTCAGCAATCAGGGCCTTGTCCTTACTGCCATGGACAAGGAGAATTGCCGCAAAATTCCTGCTCGCACTGCCATGGTGAAGGCGTTACCAGAAAAAGAAAAGAGATCGAAGTGAAAATTCCGGCAGGAATAGAAGAAAGCATGCGTCTGCGAATCAGTGGCGAGGGCGAGATTGGGGAAGGCAATGGCCCTGCCGGAGATTTGTATGTGATCGTGCATGTTAAAGATCATCCTTATTTTGAACGCGAAGGAAATAATTTACGTATCACTGTCCCTATCTCGTTTACTCAGGCAGTGCTGGGAGATGAAATTGAAATTCCGACCATCGATGGAAAAGCAAAATTGAAAATACCAGCTGGCACCAATTCTGAAACCACGCTGCGCATGGCCGGCAAAGGATTGCCATCGGTGCATGACGATGAGCCTGGAGATCAGATGGTGAAAGTTCGCATCGAAGTACCCAAGAAATTGTCCAAGAAACAAGTTGATTTGATCCGGCAATTACATGAAGAGAAGCCGGCGAAAGGATTGTGGGGAAGGATGTTTGGATGATTTTTTTTTGCTTATCGCTTATCATTTCATAACCATCTAATCCTTAGAACTTTCACCTAACCCGTATCTAGAATAGGTGGAGAGTGGAAACTTGAACCGCGATGATGGATTTTTCCTTCTTTCTGCTCTAATACTGATAATACTCTTCGGTACAAAGATAAACCGTATTCTCTGCTTACCGCATTGCTTGGCCAGCCAGCATCAAGACCACTATACCATAATTCTGCATGATTTTTATGGAGGTCTATATGGATATCAGCATCTTTCCATAGAGGTGATGACGGCACCCCATACCGCGTTACTTCTTCTACCAAACGATCAATTTCCTGTTTTGGAACAAGCATTTTATATCCAGAATGTTGTTCCCATTCTTCTTTTCCCGCCTGATAATCAGGATTGCGCAAGACCATATATATCTCAATTTTTTCTACTTTCTTCTTAGCTCGTGGATTGTTCAAAAAAGTAACAGCATAAACATTATGCCTCCCCGCATTATCTTCAACCACGATAGGTTCTATTCTATCTCCATGCCAACTATCTTGCCTGTAACAACGCAACTGTGATACGTTCAGTAATGAACTCCCTTGGTGATGATGGACTTTGTATAATCTTTGATTTTGTTCTGCATAGTAACTATAATAGCCATCATCTAATCCATCAAAAAATCGATTTAAGCGTTCGCCGATTGAGAGTTTTTTAATCAATTTTTTCCATTCATTTTTTGTCAATGCTTCGAGCTCATGTTTTTTCATTTTTGTAAAAACACCAGAAAACCGTTCTATGTAAGAAAATAACCCTCATTTAATCTTTTTAGCGAACATGTATGCCTGATTTACTTCAAAAACGATAAAACATCCGGTATGACCTTGCTCTCTGCTTTTTGTAAATGCTTTTGATAGGTAGCCAAAGAAATTTTCATGATCTTCGCCAGTTGCCGTAAGCTTATTTTCTTGGGTGCCTGATAATACCCTTCTTTCACCGCCAATTCCAGTGCTTTTTTCTGCAATTGGGTCAAATCAGGCATGACTTTTGGAAAATAAACCTGATGCAAAGGCGTATTTTTGAGAGCCAGCAATTCAAACTCATCCACCGATGGTTTTACTTTTTGGATGAATGTCATCAACTCCTCTTTCTGATGTGAGGCAATCTCCCAATGTTCGTACCCCTGCATATCAATAATAACGGGCTTGACGCAAAACATTTTCTTGGAAAATTCTGACACTGGCTTTTTTCGGGCAGTATCAACCAGAAATAAGCTATTTCCATTCAGCTCGAGATATTTGGTGCGAGAATCTTTCCTAAGATCAGCAATAAACGCAGTAATTTGTTTAGGTTCTCCTAGCAGCTGGTGCATGGAGGATGTTGTTACCGCACTATTCTTTTTTTCTTCGCGTAGATCCAGCGATTGCATCATAATTCCAAATTTTTTGCAGCGGTTCGCGAGAATGCAATCATGCTGTAATTTGATTTTTGCAACCCACATACGAACATGTATGCTTATCCTAATTATAAAACTTTTGCCACAACCTTAATAAAGTAACTCTTTAAACTCACGTAACATGCCCAAACCAAAATTCAAACAGCGTTGCGCGATTTGTAAGAAGAACATGGTGATGATGTATTCTGCGCGGCAATTTCCCATCTGCGTCGATTGCCACATGAAACGAATCTCGGAACCAGTTAAAGACAAAAAATACGATTTCTTAAATATTGCTGATGACTTGTACCGCGAATCATCGTTTCTGCGAAACATTAAAGAAAGCTTCCTGCGCTTTGATACCTTGAGCGAAAAGCAGATTGAAGTGTTCAAGAAAGTGGTGAACGACTTGAATCCGAAAGAAAAGAAAGAAGCCAAAGAAGAAAACACTACTGAATAAAATATTCTGTAAGCATCTCTAATCCTGCCATAGCATTGAAGAGAAATAAATTTTTACTTAACCCTGAATGATAAGAGTCCTTTTGAGGGTGCAGAAGCACAGCCGCTATTGAAATTGTGGCGGAAATCTCTAGAAAATTTTCGGGATGGATAATTGGGTTATTAATGTAATGGCTGGCAAAGATTCCGTATGCTATCCCTAACCCGCTTGCAATATAAGGGGTTGCTTTTTCCAATTTTTTTTCCAAGGGGCTAACTTGCATAATAATGATAATATTCTTGGGGTTATAAAATTTATGTACAAGCATTCACTTCATCATATCATTCAATATCATTGATCCGAGCAAAACAACCACTGTAAGCAAGGCTGTTCCTACTTCTGCAGTCTGTCGATAGGATTCCCAAATTAAGAAAGCTGACCATAAAATGTTGATAATATACAAAACGGCTCTTGCAGTTCGATACAGCCAATTCATTCCCTAAATCACACCAATTACTTTTAGTATAAGCACCAGCGCCGCTATAATGACAAATAAAAATGCAATATATGCTAATAGTTTATCTTTATCCATAATATCACCTTTTTGTACTCTCTTTATTTTATAGTTATAAACCTTCGCCGTAAGCTTTATAAATAACCCCCCTTGCCAAAGTATAAACCGATACACTACTGGCATCCGAAAGAACATTTTTTCGGAAATTCTGCTTATGTAGGAGGTTAAATATGGATAAAACTCAAGTTCAAAAAGCACTCGCGGAAATTAAAGCCCAGCCTAAACGAAAGTTTACCCAATCTTACGATTTAATTATTAATTTAAAGAACTTAGAGCTCAAATCCAATCCGGTTGATCTTTTCGTCACGCTGCCTTTCCCTAAAGGAAAAAGTGTTAAAATAGCTGCCTTTGTCGATCAGGAACTTGTTGACCAGGCTACTAAATTCTGCGATCTGGTGATCAAAGAGTCAGAATTTACAAAATATGATAAGAAAGCGGCCAAAAAATTAGGTGAACAATACAATTATTTTATTGCCCAAGCCAGCTTAATGCCCAAGATAGCAGCCAATTTTGGTAAAGTTTTGGGGGTTAAAGGCAAGATGCCCAATCCCAAACTAGGCTGTGTCATTCCTCCCAATGCCAATGTCGAAGCACTGGTTAAGAAATTAAAGCATACCGTGCGCCTGCAGGCCAAGAAAGGACTCAATTTACAATGCTTGGTCGGTAAAGAAGATCAGGCCGAAGATCAAGTTATCGAAAATATCTTAACTGCTTACAATGCAGTCATAAAACATCTTCCCAATGAAATTCAAAACATTAAAAATGTTGCATTAAAATTAAGCATGAGCAATCCGGTGAAAATCTAATGGTCAACGCGAAGAAAAAAAGTATTGTACAAAAGTTAACCGCCGAAATTCAAAAGTCTCCGGTAGTGGGCATCGTCAACATGGAAAATCTGCCCGCGGCGCAATTGCAAGTTATGCGCTCAACCTTAAAAAAGCAGCAGGTATCCATCGTCATGGTCAGAAAAAAATTACTGGAGAAAGCACTGACAGATTCTAAAAAAGAAAACATAACTCATTTGATTGAAAAAGTCAAAGGCATGCCTGCAGTTCTGCTTACTAACAGCAATCCTTTTGCATTATATTCAACTATCCAAAAGAATAAATCAGAAGCGTCCGCGAAACCGGGCCAAATTGCACCACGAGACCTTATAGTCAAGGCAGGCCCTACTACCTTTGCCCCGGGCCCTATTATTTCAGAACTCGCTGCCGTGGGCATCAAGACTAAAGTTGATCAGGGTAAATTGGCTATCATGCAAGATACTATTATTGTCAAAGAAGGCGCGGCTATTTCTCAGAAAGTGGCAGAAACTTTAAAACGGCTTGATATTAAGCCCATGGAAATTGGGCTCGATTTGGTGGCAGTATGGGAAAATGGGCTAGTCTTTGCGGCGAAACAATTACATATTGATGAAGCAGAATATGCGCAGAATATCACTCAAGCTGCGCAGTGGGCTATGAATCTGGCGATAGAAGTTGCCTATCCATCTGCAAATACAATTGAACTACTCTTACAATCGGCATTACGGGAAGCCAAGGCGCTTTCAATTGAACAGGGCATCCTGGCGGATCTTACTGCTGATGAGATACTCGCGAAAGCGGAAAGACAGGCTTTGTCTGTAAAAGAAGCCGGAAAAATAGAAGATCAATAGGAGGGAATACAATGGAATACATCTACGCTGCAATGCTGCTTCACAAAGCAGGAAAAGACATTACTGAGGACGCCGTAAAATCAGTGCTTAAAGCCGCTGGCGTTCACGCTGACGATGCACGGGTTAAAGCTTTGGTTGCTGCTCTGCAAGGGGTTGATATCGCCGAAGCTATTAAGAAAGCTGCGGTTGCGGCTCCGGTCATGGCTGCTCCTGCTGCAAGCGGTGCTGCGCCTGAAGCAAAGAAGAAAGAAGATAAATCGAAAGAAGAAGATAGCAAAAAAGCTGAAGAAGCTGCTGCTGCCGGACTTGGCGCACTCTTTGGTTAATCTTTCTTTTCTTTTATTTATTTTTATTATTAATGTGTGAGGTTCATGACGCAAGATTTAGAACGGGAAGAGTATCTGCAGAAGAAAAAAGAGGTTTCTTTGCTGCGCGTACAACTTATTTCTCTCAACACCGAGAAAGAAAAAGCATTCCAGGAATTACGCTCTTTGGGACAGCGCAGTAAACCGCTCCTTGGGCAGATCAATAAGATAAAGCAAGAGCGCGATGAACTGACTACCTCCGTCAAATCACTCAAAGAAGAACGTGAAAAATTAAATGAGGCTGTCAAAGAAAAAGCGCATGAGAAACAGGAAGTTTTCGATAAACAGAAAGAATTGATGCACGATTCCCCATCCACTGAAAATCCGGGAAGAATGAAAGCGGAGATTGCCCGTTTGGAAATGAAGATCCAGACTGAGGTCATGCCCTTTGAGAAAGAACAGCAGCTTACCAAACATATTAAAGAATTAAAAGCAAAATTAAAACAGGCACAGGAGCTTGGCGCGGTCTGGAAAGAAGCCAGTCATGCTTCAGCAGATTTTTCTCAAGCTCGCCAGAAAGCTAACGATATGCATCGTGAAATCCAGGTAGTTGCACAGCAATCTCAGGAAAAGCATCAGCAAATGAACAGCCTGTATGATCAGGTTAAAAAATTACGCGAGCAGGAAAAGCCGCTGAAACAGAAATATGGGGAATTAAAAGCGCAGTGGGAAAGCCTTAAGAAAACTTTTGACGAGGCAGTTGCCAGAGCAAATGAGCTGGCAAAATTATTTCATGAAGAGGAAGAAAAAAGCTTCAAGGTAAAAGCTCAGGAAAAGAGTGCGCAAGTGCAGGAGAAATTAAAAGCGGGAAAGAAATTGCGCATGGAAGATATTTTGGCTTTTCAGGCGAGTAAAGAGTGAAGCACCTCTTTTAACTTATCAATGTTCTGCACTTTGCCTATTTTAACTCGTAATTCTTTACTTCCTTCCTTGCCCTTGGTGAAATTCATGGCATGTAGGCGGATATTAGGAAAGCGGATGGTAGGATATTTCCTGGCATAATCCAGATAACGGAAAAAGTATTTCAGGCGCTGCTCGTAGGTTATTTCTGAATACGAACCTGTGGCCAGATATTCATTGATCTGGGTAAATAGGAATGGATTCCTGCACGCAGCCCTGCCTATCATCACGTAATCGCAGCCAGTTTCATCGAGCATTCTTTTGGCATCCTCGGGAGTTTGGATGTCGCCGTTGCCCACGACCGGAATCTTCACCAGCTGCTTCAGCTCTTTAATCAAATTCCAATCGGCTTTCCCCGAATATCCTTGCTTTAATGTTCGTGCATGCAGCGTGATCATCTGAATTCCTTCTTCCTCGGCAATCCTGGCAATGATCTTGAATTTGTCGGGATGGGAAATGCCTGCGCGTAATTTTAAAGTAACTGGCTTATTCGTTGATTGCACCATGGCGCGAAAAATGGTTCTGGTAAGCTCTGGATCCTGCAATAAGGCGGCCCCTGCCATTTGGCAGGTAATATGGGGCGCGGGGCAGCCCATGTTGTAATCGATTATATCAAAGTAAGGTTCGACGATCTTTACTGCTTTGGCCAGAACGTCAATCTCTGACCCAAATAATTGGCAGGAAAGCGGGCGCTCTGCGTCGGAATATTCGATAAACTCAGTTATCTTAGGCAACTTTTGGGACATGTGCACAATGGCATGAATATTGGTAAATTCAGTTACTACCAACCCTGCGCCAAGTTCCTTGCAGACCAATCTCAGGGCAGGATCGCTTACGCCAGCCATGGGGGCGAGGAAAGCTTTAGAGGTAAATTGAGGAAGTTTGGACATAAAAACTCTTTTTGTGAGGCATTTTAAAAGATTTGTGCTTGAAAGTAATACTTCAGCATTCTGAAGTATTACGCTTGAAATTTACCCTCTACATTTTGCAAATAGATTGTAGAGGGTAGAATGAGGGATTATTTTTTGGCTTGTGAGAAAAAATTAACCATAAAATTTATAAATATGTCTAATATGTACAATAAGTATGGCACATATCACTTTAGGCATTCCCGATGAGACCTATGCAGAAATAAAACGTCATCCGGAAATCAAGTGGAGCGAAGTAGCACGTCAAGCTATCGTAGAGAAAGCTCTCCTGTTAAAAAAAAGCATGCACACAACTGAATTTATCAAACTACTCTCTGCGGAAACACGAAAAGATATTCGTGACGTACCTGCCAAAGATTGGGCTAAATTTACTCAGGAAGTGAGAAAGGCAAAATGGAAACGAACGAAATACTTGACACAAGCATAGCTCTTGATTCTAAGGGGGGGAATATTACTATTTTTACTCTTATTGAACATCCTCCTTGTGGCGATAAATTTTTTGATATTTTATTTCCTGAAACTAAGGATTATGTGATGGCAGTAGAGATTGCCAGAAAGTTACGGAAAAAAGGCACACCTGTTGGCGCAATTGATATGCTTATAGCAGCTATGGCTATTAATCGCTCACTGGCAGTGCGCAGCATAGATGGAGATTTTAAACACATTAAAGCAGTAATGCCGGAATTTATATTGAAATAGTCTCTAAAGTAAGGGGCCTGAATTATTCTTTAAATTCTTCCTGCCAAATTCTCTTTTTTATAGAATCGAAATTATGCGGACTTACCCGTTCCGATTTATACTTATTCAGCAATTCCTCAATCCTCCTCTGTGCTGGATTAAGTCCGTACACAAAACCTTCAAAAACATAGTAAACAGCATCGGCAATCAAGGTTCTGCTCTCTACCGGGGCGCTTTCTACTATTTTTTCTAATTCTAGTGCATATGCTTCTGCAATTTTTACCCTTGCGATATTCAGCTTCTCTTCAATTTCTTGCTCTTCCTCACGAGATCTATAAGTAGGTGGTCCTCCTGGCATAGTGCATCACGGTTTTGGCAAACCTGAAAAATCTTTATTGCTTGCGAGATAGGCAATAGTCATAGGAATGATTAGGGCGTACGCACCAACACCAGCACCTAAAACCGCGCCAACGAAAGATCCACACAGAGCATTATATAGAGCATTGCCTGCTACGCTCATATATTCTAAAGATAAAGACGAGTCTCTTACAATAGAATCCAGTGAATATCCTGGAAGTTGGTAAGTGAATCCCGCGATTCCTCCCACAGCGGCAGGGATGCCTAGAATGGTTCCTATTATTTTTTCATAAGTATTGTAATTCATAGTGTTCTCAACATCTTAGAATCTCCTCTTGGCATATCAAATTAGCCGGTATTTATCTATATTATCCCGAATATGTACGTTAAAAAGATAATATTTATATCTAAAGGGTGATTTTAGTTTATCCATGTGGCAATTAAAATTCGAACAAAGGCATTCTGATTGTGTCTATTCCTCATCTCTTAAAAAATTTGGGCTGATTATGTATGGCTATCCTCTTGGTATGGTTAAAGAGAAAGAGATGGTTCTTTTGACAGGAATGCAGATTCTTCAAGGTGCACCAGTAAA